>NZ_CBVY010000005.1:75005-77250 GCF_000513435.1 Halorubrum sp. AJ67
CGTACCGCGGGAGCGGCGAGGGCGGCGACGCGAGCGACGCCGGTGACGCCGACGTACCGGACTCGCCCGCCCTCCGCGAGTGCGAGCGCTGCGGCTCACAGACCAGTCGGGACGTCTGTCGGAAGTGCCGGCTACTGGAGTCGATCGAGGCGGTTTAGCCGAAAAACGTTCGTCAGCGGACCGCGTCGAAACGGCGTTCGGCCGTCGGTTCTCCGGAAAACGGGGATGGCTCAGCGAATGACGTCGAGCCCGTTGTTCTTCTCGACCGGCTCGTTGCCGCCGTCGGACTCCCACGCGTTGCGGTCGGTGCCGCCGGAGACCGCCGGCTCGCCTCTGTTGCCGCCGCCCGCGGCCTCGTTCGCTTCGGCCGCGCGCGAACGCGAGTCGCCGAGGTCGTCGATGTCGTCGCCGTTGACCGCGGCGCGCGACTTGTCGGCCTGCTTCTGGGTCAGGGGCCGAGCACCTGCGCGCTCTGGACGCCCGTCATGATCGCCATGACGCGCACCTTGCCCTTGTACTCTTCCTGGATGCGAGCGCCCCAGATCACGTTGGCGCTCGCCTCCAGCCGCTCGGTGATGTTGTTCGCGATCCCCTCGGCCTCCTTCAGGGTGAGGTCCGGGCCGCCCGTGATGTGGACGAGCCCGCCGGAGGCACCGCGGTAGTCGACGTCCAAGAGCGGGTGGTTCATCGCGTCGTTGACCACCTCTTGGGTCTTGTTCTTGTCTTGGGTCTCGCCGACGAGCATCACGGCGACGCCGCCTTGATTCATGATCGTCGACATGTCCGCGTAGTCGAGGTTGATGAGGCTCGGCTGGGTGATCGTCTCCGAGATCCCCTTGACCGTCTCCGCGATGATCTGGTCCATCACGGAGAACGCCTTCCCGATCGGCAGGTTCGGGACGTAATCGAGCAGGCGGTTGTTGTCGAGGACGATGATCGAGTCGGCCTCGTTACGCAAGGTCTCTAGGCCCTCTTCGGCTTTCACCGTGCGGGCGCGCTCGACGTTGAACGGGGTCGAGACCATCCCGACGACGATGGCTCCCTGCTCTTTGGCGATCTTCGAGATGACCGGGGCCGCGCCGGTGCCCGTGCCGCCGCCCATCCCGGCGGTGACGAAGACGAGGTCGGCGTCGCCGAGTACCTCCTTGATCGTCCCTTGGGCCATCTCGGTCGCGCGCTCGCCCATCTTGGGGTCGCCGCCGGCACCGAGCCCCTGCGTGAGCGACTTGCCCACGAGGATCTTGGTGTCGGCCTCGATCATCTTGAGGTGCTGTTTGTCGGTGTTGATCGCGACGGTCTCAGCGCCGTCGACGCCGATGTTGTACAGTCGGTTGACCGTGTTGTTACCGGCACCGCCGGCACCGACGATGACGATTCGGGGGTCCCCGAACTCGTCGTCCTCCATGTCGACGTCCATGTCGCGCTTCTCCGCTTCCGCGTTGTCGAGGGCGTCCTGAACGAGATCTTGCATCTGTTTACACCTTCGCCCAGTTGCGGTTGCGGCCGCGCTCGTCGCGCTCGCCGTCCTGTTCGTTCAACATCTCGCGGACGGCCGACCGGATCGCTTCGCTCCGGTTCGGGAACTCGCCCGTCTCGACCATCTGTTCGACCTCGTCGATCTGCTGTTTCGGGATTCGTAGTGTCACACGCTCCATTGGTATTCCCCCGGTAAGACGGCGGACACGCGACGCGTGTGTCTTACAGCGCGGGACCACCCGGACGCGGGATACCGACCCACGCCGGACGCCGCCTGTAAGACGACCGTCTTACGCGGCTCAACCAATTGATGCTAAACATATAAAACTACCGGCGAGTGTAAGACACTCGGCGAAACGCGCGGCCCGTGGCGTATGACAGGATCCGTGGACGGTCACCGATCGTTCAACACGTCCGCGGCCGGGGTTCGCCGACCGCAGCCGGGGCAAAACGCCCAGTCCGTCCGCAGCTCGTCGCCGCACTCGCAGAACGCCCGATGCGACTGCTTCTCACCGCAGTTCGGGCAGTACACGTGATCCGACGGCACGTTCTCGCCGCACCCGCCGCAGACGTTTTCGCGCGGTTTCGCGCCCGGGCTCTCGCTCGTCTTACGCGCGCTCGGTTCCGCGTCGTCGGCCGTCTCACGCGTCACACTGACGGCCTCTTCGTCCTCGTCTGGTCCGGCGTTCGGCGCATCGAGCGTGACGTTTACGTTGATGTCGCCGGCGTTTCCCGGAGCCGGCCGCGGCACCGCGGCACCGCCCGGCGG
>NZ_CBVY010000005.1:78475-82620 GCF_000513435.1 Halorubrum sp. AJ67
GGGCGAAGCGGCCGACGGCGACGACGACGGCGAGTCGAGCGAGGGCGACGACATCATCGTCGCGTAAGCGGTCGCCTCCGACCACATGCACATTACTGAAGTCGTTCTGGACGGGTTCAAGAGCTTCGGGCGGACGACGAGGATCCCCTTCTACGAGGACTTCACGGTCGTCACCGGCCCGAACGGCTCCGGGAAGTCGAACATCATCGACGGGGTGTTGTTCGCGCTCGGGCTGGCGCGCACCCGCGGGATCCGCGCGAAGAAGCTCACCGACCTCATCTACAACCCCGGCCACGACGACGGCGAGGAGTCCGGCGGGCCGAAGGAGGCGTCCGTCACCGTCGTGCTCTCCAACGAGGACGGCGCGCTCGACCGGTCGCAGGTCGTCTCCGCGGCCGGCACCGAGAACGTCGGCGACGTCTCGGAGATCACGATCAAACGCCGCGTGAAGGAGACGGAGGACAATTACTACTCGTACTACTACCTCAACGGCCGGTCGGTGAACCTCTCGGACGTTCAGGACCTGCTCGCGGCGGCGGGCGTGACGCCGGAGGGGTACAACGTGGTGATGCAGGGCGACGTCACCGAGATCATCAACATGACGCCCTACCAGCGGCGGGGGATCGTCGACGAGATCGCTGGCGTCGCCGAGTTCGACGAGAAGAAGGAGGCCGCCTACGAGGAGCTGGACACCGTCGAAGACCGGATCGGCGAGGCGGACCTCCGCATCGGCGAGAAGGAGGAGCGGCTCGACCAGCTCGCCGACGAGCGCGAGACCGCCCTCCAGTATCAGGACCTCCGCGACGAGCTGGAGGAGTACCGCGGGTTTCGCAAGGCCTCCGAGCTGGAGGAGAAACGCGAGACGCTCGCGACCGTCGCGGACGACGTCGAGGAGGCGGAGGCGGAGCTCGACGAGCTCCGAGCCGAACTCGACGCCAGACAGGGGAAGCTCACCCGCTTGGAGGAGGACTTAGCGGACCTCAACCACGAGATCGAGACGAAAGGCGAGGACGAACAGATCGAGATCCGGTCGGAGATCGAGTCGATCAAAGGCGAGATCTCGCGGCTCGAAGACAAGATCGAGTCGGCCGAGTCGCGCGCGGAGTCGGCCGAAAACGACCGCAGACAGGCGTTCGTCCAGATCGACCGCAAGGAGGAGACGATCGAGGAGCTGGACGACGATATTCGCGAGACGAAAGTCGAGAAGGCCTCGGTAAAATCGGAGCTGGCGACGAAGCGCTCGGAGCTCGCCGACGTGGAGGCCGAAATCGAGGGCGCGGACACCGAGTTCGACGAGCTGAAGGCCGACCTCTCGGAGAAGAAGGAGTCGATCGAGTCGCTGCGCGAGGAGAAAAACGAGACGCAACGCGAGAAGGACCGGCTGCTCGACGAGGCTCGCCGCCGCTCGAACGCGGTGAGCGAGGCCCGCGAGGAGCTGGAGGAGGCCCGCGAGTCGCTCCCGGAGCACAAAGCGCGCATCTCCGAGCTGAAAAGCGAGCTGGACAAAGCCGAGAAGAACGAGGCGACCATCGAGGACGCCGTCGCGGACCTGTTCGCGGAGAAGGCGGAGAGCGAGGAGCGCTTAGAGGAGATCGAGTCGACCCTCCGCGAGAAGCAAAACGAGTACGCCAAGCTGGAGGCGGCCGCCGACCAGCGCGGCGACGCCTCGTGGCCCCGGGCGGTCACCGAGGTGAAGAACGGCGGCATCGACGGCGTTCACGGTGCCGTCGGCGAACTGGGGTCGGTCTCGGCCGAGTACGCCGAGGCCTGCGAGACCGCCGCGGGCGGTCGGCTCGCGAACGTCGTCGTCGACGACGACGGCGTCGGCTCGACCTGTATCGACTACCTGAAACAGCGCAACGCGGGGCGGGCGACGTTCCTCCCTATCACGAAGATGGACGACCGGAGCCTGCCGCGGAAGCCCTCGCTGCCGGGCGTCGTCGACTTCGCGCGGAACCTCGTCGACTACGACGCCGAGTACGAGTCGATCTTCTCGTACGTGCTCGGCTCGACGCTCGTCGTCGAGGACATGTCGACCGCCCGCGAGCTGATGGGCGACTTCCGGATGGTGACCCTCGACGGCGACCTCGTCGAGAAGTCGGGCGCGATGACCGGGGGGTCCGGCGGCGGCTCCCGCTACTCGTTCACGAAGTCCGGCGGCGGGAAGCTCGAACGGCTCGCGACGGAGATCTCCGACCTCGAAGACGAGCGCCGGTCGGTCCAGTCGGAGATCGACGCGCTCGACGACGACATCGAGGACGCCCGCGACCGCAAGGCGGACGCGGCCGAGCGCGTCCGGTCGCTGGAGGCGGACGTCGAGCGCGCCGAAGACGACCTCGCGGAGGCCGAAGCGCGGATCGAGGAGCTGGAGGCGGAACTGGAGGAACTGGAGGCGGAACGCGAGTCCGTCGACGCGGAGATGACCTCGTTGGACGAGGAGCTGACGGAGATCGACGGCGAGATCGACGGAATCGCGGCCGAGATAGACGAGATCGAAGCGGAACTCGCCGACTCGAAGATCCCCGAACTCTCCGAACAGGCCGACGAGATCCGCGCCGAGATCGGCGAGTTGGAAGACCGGATGGACTCGCTCGACGGCCGGATCAACGAGCTGGAGCTGGAGAAGGGGTACGCCGAGGACGCGCTCGACGACCTCCACGACGACGTCGAGGAGGCACAGAACGCGAAGGCCGAGGCGGAGGAGGCGATCGCGGACCACGAGGCCGCCATCGAGGAGAAGCAGGCGGAACTCGACGAAAAGAAGGAGGCGATCGCCGACCTCGAAGAAGAGCTCACGGAGCTGAAAGCGGAGCGCGAAGACCTCCGCGAGGAGATCCGCGAGGCGACGCAGGCGCGCGACGAGCAGCGGTCGCTCGTTTCGGAAGCGGAGTCGGAGCTGTCAGACCTGACCGACCGCCGCGACCGCTTGGAGTGGGAGATAGACGAACTGGAATCGCAGGTCGGCGACTACGACGCCGCGG
Source organism: Halorubrum sp. AJ67 (assembly GCF_000513435.1). Classification (NCBI taxonomy): domain Archaea; kingdom Methanobacteriati; phylum Methanobacteriota; class Halobacteria; order Halobacteriales; family Haloferacaceae; genus Halorubrum; species Halorubrum sp. AJ67. The sequence continues at coordinate 81,457 of NZ_CBVY010000005.1, forward strand.
AGATCCCCGACCTCGACGAGGTGGAGTCGCGGATCGAGGAGTTGGAGGCGGAGATGGAGGCGTTAGAGCCGGTGAACATGCTCGCGATCGACGAGTACGAGGAGGTCGAGGAGGCGCTCGACGAGCTGCAAGAGCGCCGGGACGTCCTCATCGAGGAGCGCGACGCCATCGAGGAGCGCATCGAGGGGTACGAGGCGGCGAAGAAGGAGACGTTCATGGAGACGTTCGAGTCGATAAACGACCACTTCGAGGACATCTTCGCCCGGCTCTCGGCCGGGTCCGGCGAGCTCGTCTTGGAGAACCCGGAGGACCCGTTCGAGGAGGGGCTGACGATGAAGGCGCAGCCGGCTGACAAGCCGGTCCAGCGGCTCGACGCGATGAGCGGCGGCGAGAAGTCGCTCACCGCACTCTCCTTTATATTCGCCGTCCAGCGTCACAACCCCGCGCCGTTCTACGCGCTCGACGAGATCGACGCGTTCCTCGACGCGGTCAACGCCGAGCGCGTCGGCGAGATGATAGAGGAGCTGGCCGAGGAGGCGCAGTTCGTCGTCGTCGGCCACCGCTCGGCGCTGTTGGAGCGCTCCGACCGCGCTATCGGCGTCACGATGCAGGGCGACAACCTCTCGGCGGTGACCGGGATGCAGTTCGGCGACGACGCCGACGAGGGGGAGGAAAGCGAGGTGAGCGCCGATGACTGAGGACGGTGTCCCCGACCTCGACCTGACGAGCGAGCGCGACGGGGCCGACCCGTTCGCCGACGAGTCGTCTGACGACGGCCCGTCCGGCGACAAGATGTCCGGTAACGAGGGGTCAAATCCGGGCGACGACCCTGCTCCCGGCCCTGACGTGGCCGGCGTGTCGCCGCCGGACGAGACCGACGACGACGAGGTAGAGCCCGTCGAACTCCTCGTCCAACTCGCCGAGGAGGGCGAGATCGAGCCGTGGGACATCGACATCGTCCAGGTGACGGACGCCTTCTTGGAGAAGCTCGACGAGACGGACCTCCGGACCACCGGGCGGGCGCTGTTTTACGCCAGCGTCCTGTTACGGATGAAAAGCGACGGCATGCTGGCCGACGACGACGAAGACGAGGAGCCGGAACCGGAGCCGTGGAAGGTCGCGATGGAGGGCGGCGCGCCCGACCCCGCCGACGGCGACTTCGAC
>NZ_CBVY010000005.1:86845-88854 GCF_000513435.1 Halorubrum sp. AJ67
ACCGGTACCCGTCCCGTCGTCGCCGTTCGATGCCATGGCTGCGACTCGGCCGGGACGCCACTTACTGGTGTCGCTCGCGTCCGGGTCCGATCAGTCGTCGGCCTCGGCCGCGACCTCGTCGTCCGGGTCGGTCGCGGCGGCGTCGGCGTCCGTCGCCTCGTCGTCGGTGGCATCCTCGTCCGCCGCCTCCTCGTCGAGCCGCGGGAAGTTCTCGATGGTCGCGTCGCGGAAGGCTTCCTCGTCGAACTCGTAGTCGTTCTGGAAGAAGCCGAGGACGGTCTCCACGTCGGTCATCGCGTTCTTCAGCGCGGTCGACGCGCCCGGCGAGGGCGTGATGTTGAACAGGATGCCGTCCTCGGTGATCTTCGCTTCGCCCATGTCGAGCTCCTTGTTCTCGGTGTCGACGATCTGCGGGCGGACGCCGCCGTACCCCTTCGCGCGGTCGATGTCGTCGACGTCGACGCTCGGGACGACCTTCTGGACGTCCGGCAGGAAGGCGCGCTTGCCGACCACCGGGAGGTCGTACACGAGGTTGCGCACGACGTACGGGAAGAGGATCTTGTCCGAGAGGATGTTGACGTAGCTCAGGACAGAGTCGGGGTTGAAGCCGAACACGTCGACGAAGTCGCTCACCGTCGAGAGGTGACCGCGTTCGAGCGCGGGCACGAGCTTCGCCGTCGGGCCGAACCGGGTGATCCCGTCGTCGTGGACGTCGGCGTCGCCGTGGACCGCCGCGAACGGGAGCTTCTTCATCTGGAGCGTGTACACCTTCCCGTTCAGCAGGTCGTCCGCGAGGAAGAAGCTCCCCGCGACCGGGAGCAGCGACATCCCCTCGCCGTACCCCATCTCCTTGGCGAACTGGAGGCTGTGCGACCCGGCCGCGACGACGACCGCCTCGGCGTCGAAGTCGCCGTCGTCGGTCTCGACGAGGAACCCGTCCCCGCGCTCGTCGACGTTCGTCACGGTCGTGCCGAGGTGAACGGAGACGCCCTCCTCCGCGCGGGCGGCGTCGACGAACGACTCCGCGACCGCGCCGTAGTCGACCACGTAGCCGTCGGGCGTCTGGAGCGCCTTCAGCTCCGTGCCGGGGTCGCGCCCCTCGACGACCTTCGGCTCCAGCTCTTCGATCTCCTCGCGGCCGATCTCGCGGAGCTTCGGGAACAGGTCGCCGAACCCGTTCTCGCGGTAGCGCTCCTCCAGCTTGGCGACCTCCTCGTCGCCGACGCCGAGGACCATCTTGCTCCGCTTGCTGTGCATCTCGCGGTCGGGGTCTTCCCCTTCGAGGTAGCCCGCGAGCAGCTCCGCGCCCTCCTTGACCTCCTCCGCCTTCTCTAAGGTGTAGTTCGTCTCGATGTCCCCGAAGTGGAGGGTCTGTGAGTTGTTCGTCCGGTGGGAGTTGATCGCGGCGATCTCCCGCTCCTTCTCGATCAGCGTGACGTCCTCGACGTCGGTGAACTTCGCGACCGTGTACAGAAGCGACGCCCCGCTGATTCCACCGCCGACGATTACGAGATCGGTGTCAGACATGCGTGGTGAAAGCTCACGTCGTCAGACGACCTCCCCCGTTAACCCTTTTACCATCCATTCCCGAAATCGAGCGGTAGAGAGGCTACAAACGTCGATTAACTATACGACGATCGTCGAAATATCTAGGGAATTCTCGACCGGTTCGATCGCTTCGTTCCCGCGTCTCCTCACCCGTCTCGTACGGTCCGATACCGCTCTCGGACGGCTTCGAACAGCTCTCGTCCGGCGTCGGTGCGGAGCCGCGGTTCGGTCGTCGCGAAGAACTCGTCGAGGTCGTCGTACTCGCGGAACGCGTCGGGGTCGCCGCGGTCCGGGTCGTACCGGTCGCCGCGCTCGTAGCGGACGGCCTGAAGGCAGGTGTCGAGGAGGTCACACTCCTTGACGAGGCGCGCCTCGGGCGACTCGCGGGCCTCGTACGCCTCCCACGCGTCCCGGACGCGCTCCGGGAGCGGTCCGGCGAGGTCGCGCATCGCGGCGCGCTC
>NZ_CBVY010000005.1:94336-96592 GCF_000513435.1 Halorubrum sp. AJ67
CGACGAGACGCGCGCGCGCGACGACGACGCGACGTGCGCGCGACGNGCGCGCGACNCNCNCNCCCTAATCCCCCTGGTCGTGCCCTTGCCTCCCACGACTGCCGTCCAGGCGCTCCCGGTCGGCGTCGGGCCATCCCCCACCGCTCGAACGTCTCGCGCTGGAGGTCGCGGTCGGCGAAAAGCGGCGTCTCGCTCCCGTCGACCAGTCCGGCGTCCGCCTCGTGGACGTACACGTCGGCGTCCCCGGCGGCCTGAATCTCGCCCGCCAGCCCCGCGTGGTCCGGGTGCCAGTGGGTGAGCGCGACCGCGTCGACGTCGGCGAAGGCGACTCCGTACTCGTCGAGCCCGTCGACCAACTCCTCGCGTACCTCGGGGAGCGCGACGCCGGTGTCGACGAGCGCGGTCGTCTCGCCGTCGAGCAGGTAGATGTCGTTTTCGCCCTCGAAGACGGTGTTCCCGAGCTGGATCCGTTTCACACCGTCCCGTCGGCGGGCGTCCATTTGAGGGTTGCCACCGCGGAAGCCGGGGAGAACGGGGGCCGTTCAGTCGACCACGTCGACGCCGGTGAACTCGAAGCGCGCACCCCCGCCGTCGGCGTCGGTGACGCGCACGTCCCAGCCGTGGGCCGTCGCGACCGCCTCGACGATATCCAGCCCGAACCCGGTTCCCCCGTCGCTCGTGGTGTATCCCGGATCGAACACCCTCTCGCGGTCGGCCTCCGGAATCCCCGGGCCGTCGTCGGCGACGTAGAAGCCGCCGTCGAGGTCGCCAACGGTCAGCGTTACGCTCTCGCTCCCGTGTTCCACGCTGTCGCCGGACTCTGTCCGGCTGCCAGTCGAGCCATGCTCGACGCTGTTCCGCGCGAGGTTCTCGAACACCTGCCGGAGCCGGCTCCGGTCGGCACGGACCGCGCGGTCGGTCTCGACGCGCAGCGTCGCGTCGGCGGTCTCGACGCCCTCCCAGCACTCCTCGACGAATCCGCGGAGCGGGACGCGCTCCGTCTCGTCGACGTCCTCGCCGTCGCGGGCGACGGTCAGGAGGTCCTCGATGAGGACGTTCATGCGGTTGTGGGCGCGAGCGACGTGGTCGAGGTGTTCGGAGTCGCACTCCTCGCGGGCGAGATCGAGCCGCCCCTCGGCGACGTTAAGGGGGTTCCGGAGGTCGTGTGAGACGATGCTCGCGAACTCCGCCAACCGCTCGTTCTTCTCTCTGAGCGCCTCCTCCCGCCGCTTCCGATCGCTGACGTCGCGGATGACGCCCACGCGATCGAACTCGTCGAACGCCTCGTCGCCGGGCTCGTGGTCGTCGCCGCCCCCGGCGATGAAACTGAACCGCATCTCCACGGGGAACCGCTCGCCGTCCGCGGTGAGGAACTCGTACTCGACGACTCCGTCGTCCCGCTCTCCGGCCGCCATCTCCCGTCTGACCGCTCTCGCCCTTTCGGCGGCCTCCTCCGTGACCCAGTCGTAGATCTGCGTCCCGAGCAGTTCCTCGCGGCCCGCCCCCTTCATCTCGGCGTACCGGTCGTTGACGTACGCGATGGTGCCGTCCGGACGGACGGCGTAGACGGCGTCGTCGATCGAGTCGAGGATCGCCTCGTACCGCCGTAGTTCCTCGTCTCGGCGGTCGGTCCCTGTCATCTGTCGCTTCGGCTCAAGTTACTCGCATGTCGTAATAAAACGGTCGTCACGGGCCCCCGCTTGGCCGCCGCGATCCGTGCGTGCTTTTGCTGCTCGCGCCCGTGTCGAGGACATGGAGTATCAACCGGGCGTCTGCAACATCGGACCGACCCAACAGCGGCGGCGACTCCTCCTCGGCGTCGGCTCGCTCGCGCTCGCCGCGGTCTACGTCGCGGCGGTCGTCGCGCTGGCGTGGCCGCAGTGGTCGCTCGCCCTCTCGGTGTTCCCCCTGTACGGGGCCGCGATGGGCTGGTTACAGTACCGCGAGCGCTTCTGTATCGGCTTCGCCGGCATCGGCGTCTTCGACGTGGGCGAGGGCACGAGCGAGATCCGGAACGAGGAAGCGCTCGCCGCCGACCGCAAGAAGGCGGTCACACTCAACGCCAAGGCAGTCGGGATCGGCGTGGTCGGGACGGTGGCCGTCTACGGCGCATCGCTCGTTCTAGTATAAGTAGGTTGTCAGTTCGGTGGTGGTGAATCCGGTCGAAAATCCTGCCGCTCGGCCGCACGCAGCTATTCTCGTCGTGACTGAGACCGCCGAAGCCCCAGCCGGTCGGCTGTACGCTGCTGATCTCGT
>NZ_CBVY010000005.1:98976-105633 GCF_000513435.1 Halorubrum sp. AJ67
CTCGCGGTGGGCGACGAGTCGGTCGCGCTCTCGGCCGACGCGGTCCGCGATCACCGCGACGTGATCGACCGAGAGCTGGCCTAAGCGGTCGCGGCGCGGTCGAGCGCCGTCGTCTCCGAGAAAGACCCGGCATCGAATCTACCGATTTCGACGGCGCGAGAGCGAGCGATACGCTTTTAGGTACTCCTAAAGTATGTGACGGCAACCGCGGGACGCCGGTCGCCCGGTGCCCGCCCCTCATCGATGGCATCCACTGAATCAGTCGGGACGACGCGCTCGGCCGAGTCGGACGACGCGGCGACCGAGGGATCGGACGATCGGTCGGTCGATCATCGGGCGGACTCCGCTTCCGACGACGCGAACGCCGCCTCCGCGGATCCGGTGTTGTCGCTGTCGGGTGTCACGAAGGCGTTCGGCCCGGAGACCGCCGTCGACGACGTCTCGCTCGACGTTCAGTCCGGCGAGCTGCTGACGTTCCTCGGACCCTCCGGCTGCGGCAAGACGACGACGCTCCGCACCATCGCGGGACTCGAGGAGCCGACCGAGGGCCGAATCTCGCTCGACGGCGACGTGGTCGCCGGCGACGGCTCGTTCGTCCCGCCGGAGCGGCGCGACGTCGGTATCGTCTTCCAGAACTTCGCGCTCTTCCCGCACCTCTCCGTCCGCGAGAACATCGCGTTCGGGCTGACCGACGCCGACGCTCCAGAGAGCGAGGCGCGCGTCGACGAACTGCTCGAACTCGTCGAGATGACCGATCACGGCGAGAAGACGCCCGACCAGCTCTCGGGCGGCCAGAAACAGCGCGTCGCGCTCGCGCGTTCGCTCGCTCCCGAACCGGAGGTGCTGCTCTTAGACGAGCCGTTCTCGAACCTCGATGTCCGCCTTCGGGTGGAGATGCGCGAGGAGGTCCGCCGCATACTGAAGGCGGCCGGCGTCACCGCCATCTCAGTGACTCACGACCAGGAAGAGGCGCTGTCCATCTCCGACCGCGTCGCCGTCATGAACGACGGAAAAATCGAGCAGGTCGGCCGTCCCGAGTCCGTCTTCGAGCGCCCGGAGTCGAAGTTCGTCGCCTCCTTCCTCGGCCGGGCGTCGTTCCTCGAAGGCGAGCTCCGCGACGGGAAGGTCAAGACCGGGATCGGTCGCTTCGACGCCGTGACGCTGGAGGGGTACGACACCGTCTACGACGGCGCGCCCGTCGACGTGCTCGTGCGTCCCGACGACCTCCGCGCGACGCCCGCGAGCCCCGAACTCGCCGACGGCGTCGTCACCTCGCGGCAGTACGTCGGCCCCTCGTTCGTCTATCGCGTCGAACTCGACTCCGGCGAGGCGGTCCACTGCCTCCACAACCACGTCGAGGAGTTCGACCTCGACGAGTCAGTCACCCTCGAACTCACCGCCGACCACCCGCTCGCGTGGTACCCGCGGTAGGGCCCCTAAGCGTCCTCTTTCCGGTCGAAACCCCGAAGTACGAACCTCACCCGGTCCGCACGACGAGCACGGACAGGTCGGAGAACGGGATCGAATCGCGGCCCGTTCCGCCCGCCGACTCGCGCAACTCGCCGAGCGTCGTCCGAGTCACCGCCTCGTCCGGGTGGGTGAGCCGTTCGAAGACGAGCGCGTCGAGTCCGGGGCCACCGCCGGCGTCGATCAGGTGCGCGGCGATATCTCCTGGCATCCAGTCGAACGGGCGCGGCAGGACGAGCAGGTGTCTGTCGCCGACCGCGTCGCCGAGCCGGTCGAGGTCGGCGTCGATCGCTCCCCGCTTGTGGAGGGTGACGAACGCGGCGTCCTCCATCGGCGTCCGTGCGCGACTCGCGGCGACCTGTAGCGACGAGACGCCCGGGATCACCCGCACCGGCTCGTCGATCGCGCGTTCCACCTTCCCGACGAACTGGTAGCCGGAGTGGTTCGGGTCGCCCATCAACACGGCGATGCCGCGGGCTCCGGCCCGGACCCGGTCGGCGAACCGGTCGAGCGTCGCCGCCTCGTCGTCGTATCCGCAGGTCAGCAGGTCGGCGTCGGTTTCGTCGCTCACGTACTCGACGACGGTCTCGAAGCCGACGACGACGTCGGCCTCGCGCAGCGCTCTCGCTCCGCGTCGGGTGAGATACTCCGGGTCGCCCGGCCCGATGCCGACGGCGCACACAGGGTCATTGACCGCGTCGCGGGGCGGTTCGGGTGCTGTCGCGGCGTCGGGTCGGTCGTCGGTCATCGGTCGCCTCCGGCTCAGAACGTGGCGAGGAACGGAACGGCGTACGCGAGCAGCAGTCCGACGAGCGTGACGGCCGCGCCGATGCCGACCTCTCGGCCCCCGAACGCCTGCATCGGGGCAGTCACGCGCTTGTCCGGGTCCGGCTCGTGGGAGTGGTCGTCCATACGGCTGCGTGCGGTCGCCGAGTACAAAAGACCATCTGAACGGCGAGCGCTACAGCGGACCGAGGGGCTCGACCGCCTCCACCAACACGGCGGCGTTGCGGACCGCGACGGCGGCGAACAGCAGCGACGGCAGCCCGTAGCCGACGGCGCGGACCACCGGTGCGAGATGGCCGTCCCGCCGCCGTCGCGCGATCGCGAGCGCTGCGATCTCAGTCACGGTGACGATCACGACAATGACGGCGATCGAACTGAAGAGAAGTCCGTCGGTGATCCCGAGCCCCTCGAAGACGGGTCGCGCGATCGGATTCACCTCGTAGACGGCCGGCACGTACGCGAGGCCGACGCCCGTCGTGAGCGCGTCCGCGAACTTGGTCGCGAGTAGGACGGCCATGCCCGACACTGAGAGGGAGATGCGGCCGTGGCTGTCGGTATCTCCTAACTCGCTATGTGACAGATATCTACGGTTCGAATCACGGGTGATCGTCTTGGGTCCGTCGCCGGATTCCTGTCTCGTCGGTGCTTGCGGAACGTTTGAGTTCATCGATGTCGGTCGGCGAGACTCCTGCGTGTCCGAATCTCTTCTTCGGTGGTCTCGCCGGTGTCGTGACATATTCTACCATGATAAGCAATTATTTCAGAATACATAAACTTACTGCCCTAGAAATATTCACAATCCGATCGAGGTGTCGACGGCAAATATCTTCAGTTCATTTCGCGACACATCGCGAAACGACGGTAAAAGAATCTTCAAAAATGCCGGAATCACACAGCGCCACAGGTTTACTATCATTTCTCTCACTAAACACGAGCGAATCTAGCCCGACCAAATTCTCTGTCAGCCACGAACCGTGTGATCGTTTCTTCGGTGTCCAGTAAAGACGGAAATCGAACCCGTGTCTAAAGGTTATCTCCGGTCATGGTACCAACGGTGAATCCGTCGATGAGCTGTACAGTGTCACGCTGGAAACCGAATTGCTTCGGAGCGATGTCGGCTGCGCCCCTGATAGCCTCGTAGTAATATTGCGTGTCGATATCGAGGTCGAGACTGACGGTCTCTCCAGGGCCTACAGTAACGACGTCTGCGGGCCTGTCATACGCTTGCTTGACCGTTTCATCGGTACCTACCCCTTCTGCATTGTTATTAGGCGAAATTCGAGTTCCGCCTTGGCTTTCGTCATCATTAACAGTAAACTGATACGCCTGCCGCGCGATCTCCGGACTCAGACTCCCGCCGGCGAGGGTGATATCTTCACCATACTGATTTCTGTCACCATCGTCCGGGAACCGATCGTAGGCGATTCCGACATTCACGGTCTCGTCGACAGGACCGTCGATTTCCAGTATATTCTCGAATGTGGTCGTATCGTTGAGCGGAACGGCCATCCTCACGTCGAGGTCCTCGTTTTCCCCATCTACGTACGCGAGCGGCGGTACAGTATCTTCGTCGAACGCACCACTATCCCTCTCGTCGAGGTCTTGCCCATTGAAGAGATTCGGATTATCCGTGAACTTGCCTCCCTCCCCAATGTTGTCGAACGCACTACCCGGTCCAATTGTGAGGTTCTGCTCGACGACCACCCGAAGATCCGCATCTGAAGACACGGAGTTTTGGAACGCCGCGGACGAGAACGCCGCACCGCTTCCCATCGCCAGTGCCCCGAGACCGAACAGCATGCTGCGTCGCTTTGGCATCAAATATCCACCTACGCGAGAGAACGGGGAGGGTCCACTTAATAGTAGGGAGCTTGAAACGACGCAGATTCGGCCTGAATCCGGAGAAAGCTCGGCTTGAAGCCGATCGACGGCCGATTTTATGTGTGATGTTATCAAATAAATACGCGAATGTACTCACGCCGCGCTACGCTCGCCGCCGCCGTCGCCGCGACTACCGGGCTCGCCGGCTGTCAGGGTGTCGGGATCGAGGTCCCCGGCGTCGGCGGCGGCGACGAACTGGCACAGCAGGACCGACGGCGCGAGGTCCTCGACCGATACGAAGCCGGTATCGAGGGGCGCAACGACGGGATCTCGACGCGCAACCGAGCGATCTCCCTCTTCAACGAGGAGCAGTACCAGACGGCGGTCGACGAGTTCGAGACGGCCCGGACGGGCTTCCGGAGCGCGGCGACCGATCTCGAAGCCGCCGTGGAGGCCGCCGCCGAGCTTGATCCCGCCGCCGACTCCGACGGCTCCGGTACGAACACGTCCGATGGCGACGACGGCAACGGCGATGATGGCGACAGCGATGACTCTCCTGATCCTGCCGCGATCTGTGAGCGGACGCTCGCGGAGGTCCAGACCCAGATCGAGGCGACGGACGTGGGACAGGCCGCCGCGGTCGCGGCCGTTGAGGAGGCTGACGGCACGACGATAAACGATCATATTGAGGAGTACCGGTCACTCGTCGAGGAGGCGTCCGCGACCTCGATCACCGAACCGGAGGGGCTCTCGGAGATTCTCGGCTTCTGACGTCGAACAGCGGAATCGCGCCCGATGGCCGTGAAGAAGTTACGATTATCTTAAATATCACCGACCCGAGTGACTGGGTTGTATGATACGTCGTCGGTGCGGGGTCCCGGAGCGCTCGACTACCGGACCGGCGCGTCGGACACGGCTCGGCGTCGCCGTCGGACCGCCGCGGCGACGGGTCGAATGATGTCGCTCACGGGCCAAGAGAAGTACGACGCTCCCGAAAAAGACGAACTCTACGACCTCCTGAGCAGCCACCGCCGGCGGTACGTCCTCCACTACTGTAAACAGACCGAGGAGCCGGTCACCCTCTCGGAGCTCGCCGAACAGGTCACCGCGTGGGAACACGATAAGACGGTTCCGGAGATCACGTCCTCGGAACGCAAGCGCGTGTACACCTCGCTCCAGCAGACGCACCTCGATCGCCTCGAAAACGCTGGACTCGTCGAGTACGACGGCGACGAGGTGTCGCTTACGAGCGACGCGAAGGGGCTCGACGTCTACCTCGATATCGTCCCCCCGCAGTCGATCTCGTGGGGCGTCTACTACCTCGGGCTGTCGCTGCTGGCGGGCGTCGTCCTCGGCGGCGTCTGGGTGGGTTTTGTCCCCACAGAGACGGTTCCCGAACTCGGCTGGGCGGGGCTCGTACTCGTCGCGTTCCTCGTCTCCTCGGTCGCGCACGTGGTACAGATCCGCCGGAACCGACTCGACCAGTTCGAGCGCCCGCCATGATCCGGCTCCGGGGACGCGGACGACTCGTTCGGGTAGAATCTCGACGTTCAAGGGCACCAATACGAAGTGCGTGGAACTCGAAGTCCTACGTAGAGCGACTATTCCACCCTGTCCGCCGGCTGGCGTTCCGATCGTCACGCGTGCGGTCCGGAGGACGCCGAGGCGATCGGTGACGCGACGAACGACGTCGGTCCGAGGATTCAACATATGGCACGAAAACGTAGCCGGAGCCGAAGCCGGTCGGGCGGTGGGATAAGCCGCCGCTCCGTTCTACTGCTTCTGGGTGTCGGGACCGCCAGCGCGACCGGCGCGTACACGACCGGCGCGTTTGACTCAGTTTCCGGCGACCGTTCGATCGGCGTCGACACCGCGGGCGACGATACGGCGCTGCTCGGCGTCGACACCGAGGACCGCTCCGGGACCGACGGCGAGACGATCACGTTGTTGGAACTGACGAACCAGTTCGGTCAACCGATCGAGTCGATCGACGCCGAGGTGGTCGGCGGGTCCGACGGGCCGGTCGACCCGAACTCGCTGCGGACGCCGATCGGGTTGGCTCCGGGTGAGTCCGGCGTCGTCGAGGCCGACCTGTCGTGTGAGACCAGCCGCGACACGACCGTCGAGGTCGCGGTCACCGTGACCGGAGCGGACCAGTCGGTCGATCTCACCCGGTCCGTCAACGTGAGCTGTACGGTCCCGGATCGGGGCGTGTGCGCGCCGCGCACGCCGTCGGGTTGTACGGACGCGGAGTTCCCGCCGTGGGGCGGCACCGACTGTAGCGTCGTGATCGACACCACCGGAGAAGTCTCCGAGCGGATCGGCGGCGGGATCGAGGTCGGCGGTGCCGTCGACATCCGGACGGACAGTGCGGTCGATATCACCCATCGCGGGAGCGTCGGTGACTACTTCGGTATCGACACCGACGGCGAGATCGCCTTCTCCATGGGCGGCGGCGCGACGGTCGGCGGTCCACTTCAGCTGTCGACGCCGGACGAGGTGACCGCCGACATCAGCGGAAGCGTTGCCGGCGGATTCTGTGCCGACGAGGCGGGCAACCTCACCGTGACCGTCGGCCGCGGG
>NZ_CBVY010000005.1:106434-118451 GCF_000513435.1 Halorubrum sp. AJ67
CGCGGNGGGAGCGTCGGCGGACCGATGTCCCTGACGTCGAACGACCAAGTGACCGTCGATCTGAACGGTAACGCGTCGGTGGGACCGCTTTCTATCGAGGCGTCCAGTGAGGTCGACGTGAGCCTCGGCGGCGGCTCGGAGATCGACGGAGACATCGACATCGAGACGCCCGACGGCGTGAATTTGACGCTGGATGGTAACGAGCGGATCCGTGGCGACGTGTCGATCACGAGCGAAGACGAGGTGGGAATCGAACTCTCCGGTAGCTCGACGATCGAGGGCGACGTGACGATCGACACGCCCGGCGAAGTGGAGATCGAACTCGGCGGTCGCTCGTCGATCGGCGGCGACGTGACAGTCACGAACGAGGACGAGGTGGGGATCGAGCTCGGCGGCAGCTCGTCGATCGGCGGCGGCGCGACGGTCACGAGCGAAGGCGAGGTAGCGATCGAGCTCGGCGGCAGCTCGTCGATCGGCGGCGGCGCGACGGTCACGAGCGAAGGCGAGGTAGCGATCGAGCTCGGCGGCCGCTCGTCGGTCGGCGGTGATGTCGCGATCGACACCTCGGACGAGGCGTCCGTCTCCGACTGTACCGCGGTGGTCGGGAGCGTCACCCCGCAGAGTGCGTGCGGCGGGTAGTCTCTCGACGACGCCGGTCTACTCGTCCCCCTCGTGTGCGGCCGTGATGAATAACTGGAGCTCCGCGGCCGACTCCGGGAAGTCGGAGATTCCCGACTCGGAGCTCGGAAGGAGGTCGACGGAGATCCCGAACCCGACCCCGTCGCCCGGTCCCAGCCCGCCGTCCGGCGTCAGGGTGAACGTCCCGTTCTCCTCGTCGAGGTCGCCGTCGGCGGTGATCCCGAGCGCGGCCGCGACCTCGTCCGCCTCGTCGCCGTCTCCGGCGTCGAACTCGAACCGCAGCTCGTCGTAGCCGATGTTGCCGTCGTTCACGACGCGGACGAGGTCGCCGAACTCCGTCAGCGCGTGTCGGTTCAGGCGCTCGACCGCGATCACGACCTCCCCGTCCTCGGTAGTCACGTACGGCCCGTCGTCGTTGGCGGGTTCGAGCCGGAGGTCCGAGACGACCACGACCCGCATGTCCGCGCCGGCCGACACGCTCGACGTGAACGTCCCGGCAGAGGCGGCAGCGCCGCCGCCGACGGCCGCCGAGGCGAGTCCAATGATCGTCTGTCTGCGTGTCACCATGTGTAGATTTGCGAGGAGTCGTCGGTTGGATCTCCCTAGTGGCCCGGCGGGTTTTGTATTGGCGGTCCCGTCGGGCAGCAAGGCCGGCTTGAACATCCCGACCGACCCACGAGTCCCTTTCAAGCCGAGCCAGACGCAGCGGGCGAGGCGTCAAGCGGCCCAATACAAAGTGGGTAGGGGGACATGGTGTAGATATGCCTAACAGACGCAACGTCCTGATCGGACTCGGCGGACTGGTCGCCGGCGGCGGCGCGCTCATCGGTACGGGCGCGTTTTCGACGGTGGAAGCGGAGCGAACGGTGAACGTACAGACCGCTGACGACGCCAACGCGTTCCTCGGGATCACGGCGGCACGAGATAGCGCGAGCTACGTCACCGAGACGGACGGAACCGTCCAGATCGACCTTGACGGGACGGACTCGGACGCAGGCGGTCTCAACGAGAACGCACGGACGCGCTTCGAGAACCTCGTTCAACTCCAAAACAACGGCGAACAAGAGGTTACCTCACTGACGCTCGAAGTCGAGGTGACCGGAACGACCGATAACGCCCCCCATGAAGAGGCGTTCAAGATCACTACTGAAAATGATTATACGCTAAATCCTACCTCCGGAAATCCTGTTGATCTACTCGGTAGTGATGCGAACAACGACTACTACAGTTCTGGTAACGGTACCCTCACCTCCGGCAACACGGTGACCTTCGGCGTCGAGATCGATCTACTCAACAACGAGAACATCAGCGAGATCGCCGACGACGCGTCGTTCACGCTTACCATTGGTGCGGAGACCTCGGGTTCGAACTGATCGAGGTTTGAGAGCGGTTCGGTCCCCGAAACTGTTCTTGGACCGTTCCGAAAACGTCCGACATGTCGGCCGTGAGTGCTACGTCCCGTCCCCGTGACTTATCACTCGTGCGACCAGATCTCGAATAGATGCCCCGTCCCTCCGTCGTTCTCATCGTCGAGGACGAACCCGACCTCGCCGACCAGTACGCGGCGTGGCTCGACGACGACTACGAGGTCCGGTCTACCATCGACGCCGAGACGGCCCGAGAGGAGTTCGACGCGTCGGTCGACGTCGTCCTCCTCGACCGCCAGCTTCCAGACGCCTCCGGAGCCGGACTGCTCGGTCGCCTCAGGGCGCGGGACGGCGACTTCGCGGCCGCGATGATAACCGGGATCGAGCCCGACTTCAGGGTCTTACAGCTCGACGTCGACGAGTACGTCACGAAACCAGTCGAGCGCGACGAACTCCGCGCGCTCGTCGAGCGGCTCACGGACCGGCGGGCGGTCGAGGAGGCGGTCGACGGCTACCTCTCACTTCTGGCGAAAAAACGGGCGAGCGAGGCGGACTCTTCCCACGGGGAGCCGGCGTCCGATTCACGGTCCGACTCGTCGTCCGGGGAACTGCTCGCGCGCCGCCGACAGATCGAGTCGCTGCTCGTCCGGCTGGGAACGCCCGCCGACGAGTCCTCGGCCATGTTTCCGGACGACGAAGGGCGCGTCGACGGCACCGGCGAGACCGGGGCGGGAGAGCCGCCGCTCTACCGCTCTCGACCGACCGAGTTCTACGGACTCTGGTTGCTCGCGGCGCTGACGTACGGCGTCGGCGACGTGGTCTCGACGCTGTACGCGGTCCTCGGAGTCACCGGAATCGACGAGGCCAACCCGGTGGTGGGGTCGCTCCTGACGACCTTCGGCATACCGGGCTTTCTCCTCCTGAAGTTCCTTGTCTTTCTTGTGTTGATCTCCGTGAGCGTTCAGGGCGCTCGGACCGTCGACCGGTTCTCGTACTACTGGCCGCCGGTGGTGATGGCGCTGCTCGGCGTGGGTCTCACCGCGTGGAACCTCACGACGATCGCGGGTGCCGGGTGAGGACGCCGGACTCACAGCCACTTGCGGACCGTCCGGCGAACGGTGTCGACGACGGAGGTGTCGCGGCCGGTGTCGCGGAACCGGAGCGGCTGGAACCCGACGGCGAGCGCGAAGACGACGGTGACGACGACGGCGATCACGAGGTCGATCGCCGCGATCGCGACGACAGGATGGACGGCGTGAAGGGCCACGATAACCGACAGCGGAAGGAGTCCGAGGTACTGGCGCTCGGAGATCGACCGGTAGTAGACGCCGGTCTCGTCGGGCGCGTGGATGGTCGCGGTGGTGCCCGCGCTCTGCCCGCGCCAGATCCAGTGGGTGGTCTCCGCCACCTCGACGCCCGTGCTGGCGGGCTCGATGATCGCCACCTGCGGGAAGACGCCGCTGTTCGAGATGTTGTACGTCACGGTCTGGGATCCCCCTCGTTCGATGGTCGTCGGGTTCGAACTCGGCGACTCCGAGCTCACGACCGTGATCTCGTTGACGCCCGAGGGAATCACCATGCTCGCGGTCGCCGGCACCAAGATTAGCAACAGGATGACGGCGAGCACGAGACCGGCCCGCGTCGCCCCCCTCCGCGACCGCGATCGGTCTCTGCCGCCGCGGTCGCTCCCCAGCAGATCGGCGGCGAAGCTGTACAGCAACAGCAGGACGCCGCCGCCGACCATAAGCGTCTCCACGTTCCCGTCCGCGACCGCGTCGCCGCCCGGGAGGCCGGATAGGACGCCCATCACCGCGCCGAACGCGCCTTGGAGTGCGAGCGCGACGGTCCCGATCGACGGGATGACGACCAACTCGCCGTCGAACTGGAGCGCTACCGAGACGATCTGCGACTCCTGTACCGGTGGCTCATCGCCGTCCTGATCGGTGAACGGATTGGCGTCGCCGCGGGTGACGTATCCCTCGTCGGTCTCGCCGACCACGCGGTGGGTGGTGAGCCCGCCGCCCTGGAGTTCCCGTGCGTCGAAGGTCACGACGTCTCCCTCCTCGATGTCGTCAGCCAGCACCGGGGGGACCGCGACGAACCCGTCGCCCGGTTCGAGCGTCGGCGACATGCTCCCGGTGACGACGAACCCGAAGAGGATCGGCTGGCCAAGCTGCTGACCGACGAGCATGGCGACGATAACGGCCACGAGCGCGAGCGTCGCGACCGAGCCGAGAGACGATCGAAGTTCCATCCCCTATTCGTCGGTGCGTTCGTCGGTCATACGTATATACGCCGCGGCCAAGCCACGTGTGCTGGGCGCGTTCGCTGTCGTCCGATCATCCGCCAAACCGTTCGAACTCCTCCATCGTCGTGTCCGCGTAGTTGATGAGCCAGTCCTCAGCCGGCGAGTCGGGTCGGACGTACACGTAGATGTAGTCGCCGTCGAGGACGGTGCTCACGCCCAGCTGTTCGTCTTTGATCACGCGTTTGTTCGTGTCGATGGCGACGTCGACGAGCCCCTCTAGGTCGTCGACGAGGATGGTCTGCTCGTAGTCGCGTTCGGACGGGAACGTGCCGCGAGTGATCCACTCGGAGAACTCCTGTTCCTGTTGGTGGAGTTCGAGGAGTTCCCGCTCGTCGGCGGAGAGGCCGACACGTCCCGTGCGTCTCGCGTGGACGAGCCCGCCGAGCCCGGCCAGCGCGAGCAGCGACAGGACCACCGGTGCGGTCGACTCGACTGCTCCCGATCTGACGGGCCGTTCGACCGTTCGCGTCTGCGTTTCGGTCTCGTCGACGGTCTCCATCTCGAGAACGCGGAACGTCGTCGGCGTCACCGTGATCGGCATCTCGCTCTCGTAGGTGTGCTCGACCGAGTCACCGTCGATCGTTCCCTCGATATTCGATGTCGAGACGATCCGGATCTCGATGGTTCCTACGGTACCGAGCTGTTGTTCAACCGTGTTGATCGTCTCGTATACGTCCGTAATGACTAGCGTCGCGTTGACCGTGTGTGGTGTCCCCGGATCGAGCTCCGTCGCGGTGCCTGTCGCGAGCGGCTCCGAGTACTCCCAGAGAGTCGTTTCGCCTTCGATCCCACGGTACTGAACCCGCGTCTCCGTGTTTACCTGTACCGCACCGTCGTTGGCCGCGTACTCGTACCGATAGCTGACGTCGACCTCCTCGGACAGCCTCGTGTAGTACACCGGGCGGTTCGTGACGCGCTCGCCCTCGTCGAAGGGGATCGACTCGTTCACGATGACCGAGCTGTGTTCGTAGCTCGTGGTCTCGGACCACCGCTCGGTCGTCACCTGATCGGTCTCGACGGTCTCGGTAGCGTGAACCTGATACGCCCACGCGCCGCCCGCGACCGCGACGACGAGGAGTGCGACGGCGACGACGAGGAACCACCGATCGAGCAGCGCCCGTATCCGGACTGAGCGGTCGATCTCGCCCATCCGATCACTCCAGTCGGACGCCGACCGAGTCGATCGAGACGACCTCGTCGAACAGCGGCTTGAGCGTGTTGACGTTCTGCGGGTCGCCCGCACGCGGGTCGACGTGGAAGTGCGCGATCACGCCCGCTCCCTGAAGCGTCCCGAGGAAGACGTGGAGGAACCGGAACGCGCTCTGGACGTCCTTGTACTTGAGGAGGACGTTCACCGAGTCGTAACACACGACGATCCCGTTGTCGTCTTGCGCCCAGCTCTCGACGGTTCCCGAGATGAGGATCCCGAGCCGGGTGATGTCGTTCGGATTGTTGATCGAGGCGACTTCCACCTCGTCGCGCACGTCGTCCGGAACGGACTGTGAGTAACCGATCGCGACGAGTTTCGTTCGGTGTGCCGCGCTCGCGATCGCTTCGAGCTGCTCGGGATCCATTCGGCGGTATCTGACGAGGAGTACGTCGCGCGCGGTCGCCGCCGTTTCGAGGCCGAGCAGGTCCCGACAGGCGGCGTGTTTTCGCTCGTCCTGTGACCCGCACTCGACGAGGGCGCTCGTTCCCGGCTCCAGATCGAGTCCGGCCGGCCGTTGGTAGCTCTCCTCGGGCCCAGCGGCAAGGTCACCGCCGCTCGTCGACGCGGTCCCGCCGCGCAACAGCGGCTCCGACTGACCCTCCTCCGTCGTACCAGACTCCGGAGACGCCCTCGAAGTGCCCTCGCGACTGTCCTCACGGTTCCACAGTCGACGACGCTCGGAGCGTTCTTCCCCCTCATCGTCCCCACGGGAGGCGTCGTCCCCACGGGAGGCGTCGTCCCCGCGCGAGTCGTCGTCCCCACGCGAGTCGTCGTCCCCACGGGAGTCGTCGTCTCCACGGGCGTCGTCGTCTCCACGAGAGTCGTTTTGCCCGGCCGCGTCGGCGGTCGACTCGGTCTCGGCGTCTCCGTTCCGCTCGGACGCGTCGGCGGGAACGGCGTCATCCGGGTCGTCGTCCGCCGTCGCGTCCGGTTCGCTAAGAGACGCCCGGTCGTCCGCTCTGTCGTCATCCCAGACCCGGCGACCGGCCGACGCGTCGTCGATCTGCGCCTGCTCGTCTCTCCGCCCCTCGTCGTCGGCCTTGCCGTCGGACGCCTCGGCGGGCCCTCCGTCGCGTCCGGACTCCGTCGACTCGCGCGTGTCGCGCTCGTTGTCATCCCCGATCCACTCCCACGAGTCTGCCGGACCGTTCCCGGACCGCTCTTCCGTGTCTTCCGGTCCGGCTGAGTCCGTTCCGTCGACGTCGTTCTCGCCGCCGTCGCTCCCGTCGGCGTCAGCCTCGGTCGACCCGTCCGAGCCGGACGAGGTCGATCCCTCAAGCCGCTCTCTGAACTCGCCGAACCGCGACGATCGGTCGTCCGTCCCGGTCGCTTCCGTGTCGCGCTCGTCGGCTTGTCGCTTACCGTCGTCGCGCTCGTCGCTCATCGTCGACACCGGTCCGCTCTCCGGGCGATCACAGAGTCGTTCGGAGCGTGTCCGCTCGGTCGCACGACGGGTTCCGGCGGTCGCGACGGGACGCGTCCGGTCATGGGCCGGCTCTCGGCCCGCAGGGTGGACGTGGACGCCGCTGCGGGTGCTCCGCTCGGCGTCAGTCCGTCGATCAACGCGGCCGGTTCCCTCATTCCAGCGGTCTGATACCAACTATGGTGACGCAAATGATAAATATATCGTCCGAGCGCGAGCGGCGTCCCCTCCGCGTTTCTGTTTGGATCGGGCGCGGAGTCCCCACCGAAACGCTCCCGTCACGCCCTGAGTCACGCGGTACAAGGCCGGAAGCTCACGACTTCAGTCGTGGGGTAGCCGACGCTCGCGTTATGCTTCGGAACAATTAACACCTGTACGGCCGTATATCGGCATCATATGGCCGACTCCACGGGCCGCGACAGCGGTCCGCCGATAGACGCCGACGCCTTCCAGGAGTGGGTCGAACACACCGCGGAGACCCGAGATATCGACGAACAGGAGCTGTTGAACCAGCTGGTCTCCGCGTTCTGGATCCTCGACGAGATGAACGGCGTCACCGAGGAGCGCGACCCGGTCGGCGGTGGGACGTCCCCTTATCCGCCGGAGCTGTCCGACCCCGACCGGTGGTCAGTCGGCGACGCCGAGGCCGCGTCCGGCGTCGCAGCCGACCGATCCGGTAGTAGCAGTGCCGGACGAGACGGCGACGAGGATGAGACCGCGTCCGACGACGAAGCCGCTGACGACCGCTCTCAGAAGGAAACCGAACCGGTCGACGGTCCCGAGAAGCCGGAGTCCGGAGCGGTCGCCGACGAGATCCAATCCCTTCGAGAGTCGATGTACGGGCAACTCGAGATGATCCAGACGGTCACCAAGCTCCGGCGGCAGGTCTCGGACCTGTCGCTCGATGTCGAACAGCAGCGCTCGCGGCAAGAGGAGTTCGCCGACCGGTACTCCGACAACCTGACGCGGCTCCACAGTCGGGTCGAAACGCTCGACGATCGGCTTGACGAGGGCGCGCTCGACGAGACGGAGCTCGATCGGATCGCCGAGGAGTTCTCCGCCGAGATCGACCGGCTCGACTCAACACAGCGCGAGTTTGAGACGTGGATCGACGAGGAGTTCGACGAGATCGAGGGGCTGTTCAAACAGCTCCTCGACACGACCGGCACGCTCGAAGAGCGGCTCGATACGCTCGACACCGCGGTGAGCACGCTCCGCGACGACGAGGAGACCGACCGGCTCGCCGCGCTCCGGCGAGACGCCCTCGATCTCGGAACCGACACCGGTCGCTGCGAACGCTGTGAGACGACGATCGACATCTCGATGCTCGACGAACCGAGGTGTCCCGACTGTGACGCGACGTTCGTCGCCGCGGAACCGGCCGAAAGCTGGAACCCCTTCGCGAAACCGGTCCTTCGGACCGCCGAGCGTGTGAACTGAGGACTCTTCTTCCCCCTCGTGGGGGAATCTCACGGCTGTAGCCGTGGGTGGATGTCAAGTTGCGCTAGACCGGAGTTGCTCGTTGATGTCCCGATAGAGGTAGTACACGGTGATCGCTAGTACGACCGCGGAGAACAGCGTCCACAGCCGGACATTGATCGACGCTTCGCCGGCCCAGTAGGGAACGTCCGGCCGCGGGGTCGCCGGCCGAAACGGCCACAGCATGTCGTCAGACAGCGTCGGGTTCGGTAGTGACAGTACCCGACGGTTGTCCGCGACGATATGCGAGAGGTACGCGAACGCGAACGCGCCGCCCGCTCGGAGCCGCTCGGTTCGCCACGCGTACCATCCTGCGAGACAGAGGATCGGAACCGCGACCGGCAGCGAGTGGACGAAGACGCGGCCGCTCGGGATCAGACCGAACTGGTGGGCGAGCGGCTTGTCGACGAGGTCCGGCAGCTGGCTCCCGACGAACACGATCGCGAGAAATCCTCCCGTCGGAACGTCTCGGTCGCGAACGAGGACGTACGCGATGATCGGGATGACCGCAACGATACAATGCTCGATCGGAAACATTCAGTGTCGATACCGACCGCGAGCGGTGGGTCCGCAGTTCACATGTAGCCGAGGTCGCGCAGGCGCTCCATCAGGTCTTCTTTGTCTTGGGCGCGGCCGGCGCGTTCGGTCGTTCCTTCGAGGTCTTGGAGCCACGCAGGCTCTTCGGTCGTCTTGTCCGTGGAGACCTCGCTGCCGAGCGAGCGGAAGCCGGCGAAGTACTTCGGCGAGATGGGCACGTCTTCTTGGGTGACGCCCTCGGGGAGGTCGTCGTCGGCTTGCGGGACGTACCCCTCGTCGGGGAACGCCTCGACCGTGTCGGGTACCACGAAGTTCCAGAACGCGTCCCACACGTCGGCCTCGGCGAACTGGAGGATGGGCTGGATGCGGTCGTGCGGCGGGAACAGGTCGGGGTCGTGGCGCGGCGAGAAGAACGTCTCGTCGGCGCGGGCCTCCTGTTCGTCCCAGCGGACCCCCGAGATGACGCCGTCGATGTCGTACTCTTCTAACGCGTCGTTGAGCGCGACCGTCTTCAGCAGGTGGTTGCCCACGTACGTGTCCAACAGGAACGGGAACGTGTCCTCCTCGAACTCTAAGATGTCGCGGATGTGATGCTGGTTGTGTTCGGAGAGCGCCGAAACAGGAATGTCGTCGCCCGGCTCTAAGCCGTGTTCGTCGACGTACGCGCCCACGTCGTCGTTGCGGGCGTACACCAGGTCGATGTTCCACTCGTCGGCCCAGTGTTCGACGAAGTCGGTGATCGAATCGAAGTGCTGGAAGTGGTCGATGAAGACGGCCGTGGGCTTCTCGTAGCCGTACTCCTCGGCGACCTGATTGATGAAGTACAGCGTCAGCGTGGAGTCTTTCCCGCCCGTCCACATGACCGCCGGATTGTCGTACTGTTCGAGTCCGCGGCGGGTGACCTCGACCGCCTTCTCGATTTTGTGCTGGATCGACGGGTAGTCCTCGGGGTCCTCGCCCTCGCCGTCGGCGTAATCGACGTCGACGCTCGCCGGGAAGTCCTCGCTCATACGAGTTGACCTGTCGTTATGATAAGAAG
Source organism: Halorubrum sp. AJ67 (assembly GCF_000513435.1). Classification (NCBI taxonomy): domain Archaea; kingdom Methanobacteriati; phylum Methanobacteriota; class Halobacteria; order Halobacteriales; family Haloferacaceae; genus Halorubrum; species Halorubrum sp. AJ67. Next base: position 116,437 of record NZ_CBVY010000005.1, read on the forward strand.
AATCTTTCCGTCTCTCTCGGCCTGTCAGAACCGCGTCTGTGCCCGTCCGTGACCGACTGTCCGGTCGCGGCCGCCGATCAGGGACTGGCCGACTCTTCGATGCCGTCCCCATCGGCGGCCGGATGCGAACTCCCGGTCACGTCGACGTCTGACGTTCGGCCCGGAGCTGGATCCGATCTGGAGACCAGCCCGACGGCCCGCCGAGAGGCTGCCCGCCCAACTCTGATAACGCCCATCGCGGTCAGCGCCGTAACGTAGACGACGAAGAGCGCGAGGAATCGCACCGCCCCGATCACCGTCTTGACGCCTGTCATCAACATATGTCTTCTCGCGAGCCATTATGTATAAATCTACGCGGGATATTATCAATTCTGATATCAAGATGGGGTGGCGTGTACTTCCAAACACATTTACAGGTCTCCCGTGAGGGGAGGGTATGAACCTCGCTGATTCACGCGTCCTCGTGACCGGGGGTGCCGGCCTCGTCGGGAGTCACCTCGCCGCGAGCCTGCTCGACCGCGGCGCGACCGTCCGCGTCGCCGACGACCTCTCGAAGGGGACCCGCGACCGCGTGCCCGACGGTGCCGCGTTCGTCGAGGCGGACCTGACCGACCCTGCGGATGTCGCCCGCGTGGTGACCGACGACCTCGATATCGTCTTCCACTTCGCGGCGTACACCGACACGAACTACGACGACGACCGCGCGCTGTTCGAGGACAACACCGCGATGACGTACAACGTGTTAGAGCGGATGCGCGAGGTCGGTATCGACCGCTTCGCGTTCACCTCCTCGTCGACGGTGTACGGCGAGGCCCCCGGCCGACGCCCGAGGACTACGCGCCGATGGAACCCATCTCCGTGTACGGCTCCGCGAAGCTCGCGGACGAGGCGTTGATCTCGACGTTCGCGCACTCGTACGGCGTCCAGTCGTGGGTGTTCCGCTTCGCGAACATCGTCGGCCCGCGCCAGCGCGGGAACGTGATCCCCGACTTCATCGAGAAGCTTGACGCCGACCCGACCGAACTGGAGATCCTCGGCGACGGCCGACAAGAGAAGTCGTACATGCACGTCTCCGAGTGCGTCGATGCGATCCAGCACGTCGTCGAGACCGCGGACGACGACCTGAACACGTACAACCTCGGGACGCGGACGACCACCTCGGTGACCCGGATCGCGGACATCGTCAGCGAGGAGCTGGGCGTCGACCCCGAGTACAGCTACACCGGCGGCGACCGCGGCTGGACCGGCGACGTGCCGAAGATGCGGCTGTCGATCGAGAAGCTGGCCGCGCTCGGTTGGGAGCCCTCGATCGAGAGCGACACGGCCGTCCGACGTGCGGCGCGCCAGCTGATCGACGAGATCGTGGACTGAAGCCGAACCGCCGTCGGTCTGTCGTTCTCTCGTTGAACCCAGCGCCGCCGGTGGCTCGGTCGTCGTCGGGAAGCGGTGCGGGTCGCCGACGACCCCGTCACTCCCAAGCGAAGGTGTGTAAATTGGACTCGCGATCGAGCAGCGTACAGAGTACGCGGACGATGTCACCGACACACGGTCGTTACACGGCTCACTCTCTCCTCGGTCTTGTACCCGACCGGTTCGGTGTATCCGACAAGTGGTGTGCTGTCGCTCCGTGCGATCGCTTTTGACTGCTCGTCAGTGACCCACGACTGAAGTCGTGGGCTTCCGCTTCGTGCCTCTGTGAGTCCGCCACCCTCGCCGCGTTTGTGTTGCCCCCTCGGGTGCGGGCTTCCCCTGAGGAACACGTTAATATACTACTGATCTGAAACAAGACGTATGACTGACACACCGCTCCGAGCGACGGTCACCCAGCGTGGCGTCGTCGTCACGCCGGACGAGCACGTCCTCGTCGTCCAACGGGCGTCAGACGGCGGGTGGGAGCTTCCGGGTGGTCGAGTCGATCGCCGGGAGGATGCCACTGCGGGGCTCGTGCGCGAACTGCGCGAGGAGACGTCGCTCGACCCGGAGGTCGTCGCGCCGGTGGACACCGTCACGTCGTA
>NZ_CBVY010000005.1:118799-167533 GCF_000513435.1 Halorubrum sp. AJ67
AGTTGTTGTATATCTCCGCCGACCGTCCGTCCGTTCGGAGTACGTAATTACTTCGTAGTGCATACATTATACGTAAGTTATACGAGTCGGCCCGGCGTCGACCGGGCCGGGAGGTCGGCCCGCGGGCGGCGGTATCGGGTGTCGGCGGTCGCCGTCTGCGAGGCGGTCGTGGCCGGCTCGACGTAGAACGCGTCCGTGACCTCGTCGTAGCCGAGCGCGACGACCTCCGTCCGGTCCTCGAAGTAGTCGAGGGCGTCGGCGAGCGCGTCGCCGTGGTGGTACGTCGTCGCCCCCTGCGGCGGGTCACCGACATGGGGCAGCTCCACGGACGCGTCCGTCTCGACTGCCTGCGTGTGAACGAACGCTGATTGTTCGAGGGTGAGCGTCTCCTCGTCGGGGTCACAGCCGAGCGTCGCGGGCCCGTCAGCGCCCTCGGCCGCGAGGACGTCCGCGAGCGCGGTTGCGTCGACGCCGACCGTGCCGGGGGTGGCGTCGTATCGGTCACACAGCGTCCGGTGGAGGTTCGCCTGGACGGCTGTCACCATGGCATCGTCGACGCTCGCGGCGACGAGTCCGTCGTCCGCCACCGCGAGTTCGGTGGGGCCGTCGACGGCCGCGACCGGTGCGAACAGTCGCCGGAGGTGACGCCGGTCGATTGTGGCTTCGAGCCGCGGCGGGGGCGCGGACGTAGCCGGGAACCACGAGCGCATTAAACCCAGAACGTCATTCCAGTAACAGGTATTTTTCGGTCTCCGTCGGGACCCTCGCTGATCCGTTGGCGTCACCGACGACCCGGTTTGCCATCATGTCGACCTCCCCGCTGAGGGCGGTGAACTCGTTTCAGTCGGTGACCTTGTCGGCGTTGACATCGACGTTGCCTATGTGTTTGCGGTCTGTGACGCACGCCGCGACGGTCGCTCTAACGTCGCCGCTCCCGATGATCGACAGACGCATCTTGCGTAGTCGTCCACGGGTGGGTGACAAGAAACCTCTCGTTAGCGGCTCGACCAGTTTTCAGATGCTTAGTTTCGACGAACGATAGCGATCGTAGCTCGTCAGTATTCAAATCTAATGATAAAAAATATCTATCGGGGGTGTGGACATCAGAGTGATTCATGGAGGTCACCAAAGCAGTCATCCCTGCGGCCGGGTTCGGGACGCGATTCCTGCCCGTCACGAAGGCCCAGCCGAAGGAGATGATGCCCGTTCTCGACAAGCCGACGATCCAATACGTCGTCGAAGAGGCCGTCGAGGCCGGCATCGACGACATCCTCATCATCACCGGGCGGGGCAAACAGGCGATCGAGCGTCACTTCGACAAGTCCTACGAACTCGAAGAGGCGCTCGAAGCCGACGGCAAACTCGATCGGCTCGACCGCGTTCAGGAGATCGCCGACCTGGCGGACATCCATTACGTCCGACAGAAGGAACGCGACGGACTGGGTGATGCGGTCCGATACGCGCGCAAGCACGTCGGTGACGAACCGTTCGCGCTCTTGCTCGGGGACACTATCATCGAGAACGACACGCCGTGTACGGAGACGCTCATCGACGAGGCGGAGGCTCACGAGACCTCGGTGCTCTCCTTGGAACGCGTGCCCTGGGAACAGGTCCCGTCTTACGGCGTTGCGGACACCGGTGACGTGGAGTCAAGTGCCGGAAGCTTCCCGGTCAACGACTTCGTCGAGAAACCGCCACAGGACGAGGCCCCGTCGAACCTCGCGATCACCGGTCGATACGTGCTCACGTCGGAGATCTTCGAGCTGCTCGAATCGACGGAGAAGGGCGTGGGCGGCGAACTCCAGCTGACGGACGCGATCCGAGAGCTCGACGACGTACGGGGTGTGGAACTCGACGGCGACCGCTACGACATCGGGAACATCCCGAGCTGGCTGCGGGCGAACATCGAGATGTCGCTCCACCACGACGACGGCGAGATCAACGAGGCCGTGGAGGCACTCCTCAGAGAGCAGTCGCTATGAGCCGGATCCTCGTCACTGGGGCTGCGGGCTTTCTCGGATCGTTCCTCTGTGACCGGCTGCTGGCGGACGGCCACGAAGTCATCGGGATGGACAATCAGGTGAGCGGACGGACGGAGAACCTCGACGACGCGTTCTATCACGACGATTTTTCCTATTACGAACACGACGTGACGGAGTTCATCCACGTCTCCGGCGAGTTGGACGCGGTGCTACACTTAGCGAGTCTCGCGTCGCCGGTGTTCTACCGGGATCACCCGATCAAGACGCTGAAGGTCGGCGCGCTCGGCACGCACAAGACGCTCGGGCTGGCGAAAGAGAAGGACGCGACGTACCTGTTCACCTCGACGAGCGAAGTGTACGGGGATCCAGAGGTGAATCCGCAGCCGGAGTCGTATCGCGGGAACGTGGATTCGTACGGGCCGCGGTCGTGTTACGACGAGTCGAAACGCTACGGGGAATCGCTGGTGCGGGCGTATCGGGATCAACACGACCTGGACGTGCGCGTCGCCCGGATTTTCAACACGTACGGGCCCCGGATGCGGTTGGATGACGGGCGCGTGATCCCGAACTTCATGAAACAGGCGCTGACGGGAGAAGACCTGACCGTGTACGGGGACGGCGAACAGACGCGGAGCTTCTGTTACGTCTCAGATATGATCGACGGGCTGGTGGCGCTGTTGGAGTCCGACGTACAGGAGCCCGTGAATATCGGGAATCCCGACGAGCGAACGATCAACGAACTCGCGGAAGTCGTGCGGGAGGTGACCGAGAGCGAGAGCGGGATCACCCACAAGGAGTTGCCGCCACAGGATCCGCAGGTTCGCCGACCGGATATTACGAAAGCGCGTGAGGAGTTGGAGTGGGAACCGACGGTAGACCTTCGAGACGGGCTTCGACGTTCCGTTCCATACTTTACGGAATAGCTGTCCTCGCTTCCTGTGTCTTCGCCTCTCTCAGAACGGAACTAACTGCGTCCTTGCGTACCGGATTCTGCGCGTGTCGCGTCTGATTGGTTGACAGAGTGAAAAGACATATGCCGGCGTCACGACACCCTTCGACCATGCAAGCCGTCGTACTGGCCGCCGGCGAGGGGACACGGCTGCGCCCGCTCACGGAGGACAAACCGAAGGGGATGGTCGAGGTCGACGGGAAGCCCATCCTGACGCACTGTTTCGAGCAGCTCGCCGACCTCGGTGCCGACGAGTTCGTCGTCGTCGTGGGGTATCTCAAAGAGGCGATTATCGACCACTACGGCGACGAATTCGACGGCATTCCGATCACGTACGCCCACCAGCGCGACCAGCAGGGACTCGCGCACGCGCTGTTGACCGTCGAAGAGCACGTCGACGACGACTTCATGCTCATGTTGGGCGACAACGTCTTCCAGGCGAACTTGGAGGACGTGGTGCGACGCCAGCGCGAGGACCGCGCCGACGCGGCGTTTCTCGTCGAGGAGGTCGACTGGGAGGACGCGTCGCGGTACGGGGTGTGTGACACGAACAAGTACGGCGAGATCACGGATGTTGTGGAGAAGCCCGACGACCCGCCGTCGAATCTCGTGATGACCGGGTTCTACACGTTCACGCCCGCGATCTTCCACGCGTGTCACCTCGTCCAGCCGTCGAATCGTGGGGAGTACGAGATCAGCGAGGCGATCGACCTGTTGATTCAGAGCGGGCGGACCATTGATGCGATCGGACTGGAGGGCTGGCGGATCGACGTGGGGTATCCCGAGGATCGGGACGAGGCCGAGCGGCGGTTGCAGGACGAGGAGGTAGAGGCTTGACATCCTCTCCGCGCTGAAACGCGAGGCTTTCTCCTTGATTCTCCGTAAGACGGGGACAGACAGTTCTCTCGGAACGGCGTCGGGGTGTGGATCATACGCGGCCCATCGCATCATCTCGTAGTACCGGGACGGAACGTCGAAGGACTGCGAGGAACCCCCCACCCCATCGGTTCCGCTGTTAGCATAGGGGTGTCGGGAACGAGGACATGAACGAGACAGAGGTGACCGCTAACAGCGGAAGCAGTGGGGGCATTCGTCGCAAATGGTGAGTGATGAGACGCACAGTACCCCCACCCCACCACTTCCGCTGTTCCAGTCTCCCCTCGCGGAGAGATGTATCTGCCTACACCCCCATCGGTTCCGCTGTTATGACAGAGAGGTCGATCTCTCGACGAACCTAATTGTTAACAGCGGAACTGCCGGGGTTAGTGGTATATAAAATATCGACAACAGCGGAAGCAACGGAAGTAATGGTTTTATATAGAAACGGGGATCGTACTATGAATATGGCCGACTTCTCGTTCACTCCGAACGACGCTATCTTCGAAAATCGGGAGGCGCTCCTCGAAGAGTGGACGCCGGACAGCCTTGTCGGGCGGGACGAGGAGCTCACCCGATACCACGCCGCTCTCCAACCCGTCATCAACAACGAGACTCCCTCGAACGTCTTTCTCTACGGAAAAAGCGGGGTGGGAAAGACTGCGGCCACGCGCTATCTTCTCCGCACGCTCGAAGGGGACGCAACCGACGTGCCGGAACTCGAACTCACGACGATCGAGGTCAACTGCGACGGCCTGAACACGTCCTATCAGGTGGCCGTAAAACTCGTTAATGAACTCCGAGAGCCGGGACGGCAGATCTCCAACACGGGGTATCCACAGGCGAGTGTGTATGAGTTCCTCTTCGACGAACTCGACACGTGTGGAGGGACGGTTCTCATCGTCCTCGACGAAGTCGATCACATTGGTGACGATTCGTTGCTGTACAAACTGCCGCGTGCTCGCTCGAACGGCGACATCAGCGACGCGAAGCTCGGCGTCATCGGCATCTCAAACGATCTGGACTTCCGGACGCAGCTGTCCTCGAAGGTTCGATCGTCGCTTTGTGAGAAGGAGGTGTCGTTCAGCGCGTACGACGCCGACGAGCTCCGACTCGTCCTCGAACAGCGCGAACGGGTCGCCTTTCAGGACGGCGTTCTCGAAGACGGAGTTATTGCGATGTGTGCAGCGTACGGCGCGAAGGACTCCGGTGACGCACGGAAGGCGTTGGACCTTCTGCTGGAGGCCGGAGACGTTGCACGCGAGAGCGGGTCGGACGTCGTGACCGAGGCGCACGTTCAGGAGGCCCGTGAGCGCGTGCAGATGGATCAAGTGGTAGAGGGCATCCAGAACTACTCCGAGCACGGGAAGCTCGTGTTGTACGCGCTGACGCTGCTCCACGAACGCGGTGAGACGCCAGCACGGACGCGCGAAGTCGTCGAGACGTACCGGGAGGTGGCTCACTCGGAGGGGGTGAGTCCGGTGTCGGAGCGTTCGGTACGTGACTACCTCGGCGAGTTGGCCCAGCTGGGAATCACGAGTTCGACAGAACACAACCGAGGGAAAGGCGGTGGGAAGTACAACGAACACCGGTTGGCGCAGTCCGTTTCGGCGGTCCGGAGCGGGTTGTCGACGTTGTTGGAGTCGGCGTGAATCAGGGCGCTATCAGCTCCGGTGGTGACGGTAGCGTCTATCCTGTGCTAACAGCGGAAGCAGTGGGGTGGGTGTGGTGAACCATCTCGGGGCCAAGCACCGTGTATTCGCCTCGCACCACCTGTGAATCGTTTCGGTACACTTCCCGAGACGCTCGGTCTACGCTGACTGTATCGGTCCGACCAAGCGACCCTTCCGTAGAGGCGTACCACGCGATATCCGTCCGTGGTTCAAGACTTTACTATTCCACGCGCCGTCAGTATTCAAGTTCGTCTAGATAGCGTTCGACGTACGGATGGAATCCTTCGAAGGGCGGATAGAACAGATCGAGGGCGCTGTGCTGGTCGTCGCCGGCAAACACTGGCTCCGCGTGTTCGAGATGACAGCGATACGCGGTCGCGAGGTAGTGTTTCGAGTCGACGCCCTCGATTTCGGACGTGTCGTAGAAGTGTTCGTAGGTGCCAAGACACTTGTCGATGACGACCGGTTCGCCGAGTTCCTCTTTGGCCACGCGATGGACCGCGTCCGTTCGCGATTCGTTTTTCAGGACCGTTCCACCGGACACGAACCACTCGCCTTTCGCGGGCTCGTTCTCGCGTTTGCCGAGGAGAACGCCGCCGTCGTGTTCGACGACGAGGTCGACGGAGACGAGTGGCACGTTTGCGACAATCGTCTCCCACTCCGAGGGTGGGATTGGTTTCTCGTCGCTCATCGATCAGTCGAGGTAGTACTGGACCGCCCGGTCAAGTCCTTCTTCGAAGGTGTACGCGGGTTCCCAGCCGAGCGCTTCGATCTTGGCGGTGTCGAGCGCGTAGCGCTGGTCGTGGCCGGCCCGATCCTCGACGAACTCGATGAGGTCGTCGTCGGCACCAACGGCATCGAGAATCGCCTCGGTGACTTCGAGATTCGTCTTTTCGGCGTGACTTCCGATGTTGTATATCTCGCCGACCTCGCCTTTCCGGAGCACGAGATCGAGCGCGCGACAGTTGTCTTCGACGTAGATCCACTCGCGGACGTTCGAACCGTCGCCGTAGACGGGGAGTGACTCGCCGGCGGCGGCGTTCGTGATGAACTTCGGAATGAGCTTTTCGGGGTGTTGGCGCGGCCCGAAGTTGTTCGAAGTGCGCGTGATGAGCACGGGCAGATCGTGGGTCGTCTGGTAGCTCTGGGCGAGCAGGTCAGCGCCGGCTTTCGTCGCTGCGTACGGATTCCGGGGGTTGAGCCGGTCGTCCTCAGCGAATTTCCCGTCGAGGACTTGGCCGTACACCTCATCAGTAGAGATCTGAAGGAAGCGATCGATGTCGGCATCGTTGGCGGCGTCGAGGAGCGTCTGGGTGCCCTGGACGTTCGTCGAGACGAACGGCTCTGCGCCGTCGATCGACCGGTCGACGTGTGACTCGGCCGCGAAGTTGACGACCGCATCGACGTCGGCGACGAGATCGGTCACGAGTTCGCGGTCGCGGATGTCACCCTCCACGAACTCGTGTCGCGGATCGTCGAGCACGCCGTCGAGATTCGCTTTCGAGCCCGCGTACGTGAGCGCGTCCAGCGTGACGACCTCGTCGTCGTCGTGTTCCGCGAGTACGTGGTGGACGAAGTTCGACCCGATGAACCCGGCTCCGCCAGTGACGAGAATTCGCATGCGTTGGTGTTATTCACGGCACATATTTACCTTGCCATTGGGACAGTGCGCGTATGCGACTCCTCGTCGTCGGTGCCAACGGATTGCTCGGCAGTAACGTCGTGCGTGCGGGCCAGCGGCGTGGCTGGGACGTGTGTGGCACCTACCACTCGATGCGTCCCGACTTCGAGATTCCGCTCGTTCAGTTCGATCTGCAGGCCTACGACGAGTTCGAGGCAATCCTCGCGGAGTTCGAGCCCGACGTCGTCGTCAACTGTGCCGCGATGACCGACGTCGACGGCTGCGAAACGGATCCCGAAACGGCACGCGTGCTCAACGGTGACGCTCCCGGAGCGTTGGCCGCACAGTGTGTCAGCCACGACGTTCAGTTCGTTCACGTGTCGACCGACTACGTCTTCGACGGGACCGCGCGCGATCCGTACCCCGAGACCGCGGATCCGAACCCCGTGCAGGTGTACGGCGAGTCGAAGCTCGCGGGCGAACGGGCGGTGCGGGAGACAGCCCCTGCGGCACTCGTCGCTCGCCTCTCTTTCGTGTGGGGGATCCATCGCAGTCGGAATGAGTTGACGGGCTTTCCCGCGTGGGTCCGCGGGCAGTTACAGGACGGCGACGAGGTGCCGTTATTCACGGATCAATGGCTGACACCGACCCGGGCGGGGCAGGCCGCTGACGTGCTCCTCGATCTGATTGACCACGACGCGAGCGGACTCGTTCACGTGGCCTGTACCTCGTGTGTCACGCCCTACGAGTTCGGGGAGGTAATTGCGGAGGTCGGTGGGTACGACGCGGAGCTGCTCGGAGCGGGCTCGATGGACGATGTCGACCGCGACGCGACGCGGCCCGCGCACAGCTGTCTCGACGTGTCGCGTGTGGAATCCACGCTCGAACGGGCACAGCCGACGTTGCAGGAAGACGTGGACGCGGTCCGGGAGACCTTCGAGTCGGCTTAGATCTGGTAGCGCTCGCGGTTGTCGAGGAAGTGGTCACGGGCGTCTTGTGGGAGATCGTCGAACTCCAGGACCTCCTGACAGCCGAGCCCCGGACACTTCATGACGCGGTTGCCCTCGAGTTCGTTCGCGGCGACGATGGTACCACAGGCCGGACAGGTGTGCGTAATAATGCGCATCGTTAGAGTTTGAGCTGGGAGTTCTCGCCGACGACGAGGCGGCGGCCCTCGGGAAGCAGTTTCTCGGCGCTCTCGACGTTCGCGCTGCGGCCGAGGAGGCTGTCGACGATCCGCCCCGAGGCGGTGATCGTCGAGTCGCCGATGACGACGCTGTTCTCGATGTGGATGTTTTCGAGGGTACAGCTCGCGCCGATCGAGGTGTACGGCCCGACGTAGGTGCCGGCCTTGATCGTCGTGTCCGCCGCGATCGAGACGGGGCCCCGGACGACCGCGCCGGCTTCGATCGTCGCGGACTCTGCGAGCTCGATGCGCCCATCCGTTTCTGCCCCGTCTTCGATCGTGCCCGCCGTGTCGAGTGCCTCGTCTTCGAGGACGAGGCGGTTCGCTTCGAGGATGTCCTCGGGCTTGCCGGTGTCTTTCCACCAGCCGGTCACGACGTGGGAGTCGATCGCGTGGCCGTCTTCGAGCAGCGACTGGATCGCGTCCGTGATCTCGAGTTCGCCGCGCCACGAGGGTTCGAGCTCGTCGATGGCGTCGAAGACCGCCGGCGAGAAGACGTACATCCCGATGAGCGCGAGGTTCGTGGGCGGGTCGTCCGGCTTCTCGATGAGTTCGGTGACGTTGCCGTCGGCGTCGACGTCGGCGATCCCGAACGCCTGCGGGTCGTCGACCTCTTGGAGCGCGATGCCCGCGCCGTAGTCGCCGGCTTCGAAGCTCTCGACGAGCTCGGTGACGCCCGACTTGAGGATGTTGTCGCCGAGGTACATGACGAAGTCGTCGTCGCCGACGAAGTCGCGGGCGCACCCGGCGGCGTGCGCGAGCCCGAGGGGATTCCCTTGGACGATGTAGGTGATGTCGACGCCGTACTTCGAGCCGTCGCCGAGGAGGTCTTGGATCGCGTCGCGACCCTTGTTGCCGAGGATGATGCCGATCTCGGTGATACCGGCCGTTTTGAGGTCCTCGATCGCGTATTCGAGGACCGGCTTGTTCGCGACCGGGACGAGTTGTTTCGGGCCGGTGTGGGTGATGGGGCGGAGGCGTGAGCCGGTTCCGCCCGAGAGGAGTACGCCTTTCATGTTTCACTCGTGTGGTGGTTCCTCCCAGTCTAAAGGTATTCTGTCTGTGTCGTAGGGAATTCGTTCTTCGTCTGGATTCTCATAATCGTAGAGTTTTGTCGGATAATTAATGAGTAAAGAAGGTTTGTTGCCGATTGCCTTGAAGCCGTGCCAGCAGTCGCCTGGAATGTGAATGAGTTTCTGGTTGTGCTCACCAATGACGAAGGTATTCAGTTCTCCTTGAGTAGGAGAATCATCTCGGTCGTCGTAGACACCAACCTTAATTCGTCCCTGTGGACAAACAAAGTGATCGTTCTGGCCCTCTAGATGACGGTGCCAAGCGCGAATAATGCCTGGGTAAGTCATAGAGTAGTAGGACATCGCTGGGTCGATATCATACTCGTTCCAATCGTCGCGGAATACTTCGACAAGGTGACCACGCTCATCTGGATTTACTTGAAGATCTCGGACTTCTAGATCGTGTATCAATGTCCTAGCTAACTAGTTAACGATACAGTTATTAGAAGTTATGATCGATAGAGAGGGGTAGCGTGACAATATACTTGATAGCATATGATGACAATTTCATATTCTAAGCTTTCTAAATGTGACCTAATGACTTCTCGTATATTTCGTACGTTTTTAATAACGTAGTAGATGAGAATATGGATAAGTAAACCAACAGTATAATAACTCTCAAAGTGTTCTCAACGGTATGGAAAACAGAGAAAGTGATACTGAAACGCTAGAACTGGCTAGCGGTCTAATTGAACAAATTGAGGCAAGGATCGGACCTTCCGAGTTCGAGACAGTAGATGCTTACGTCGAATATGTACTAGAAGAAATGCTATACAATATGGACAAAAGTGATGAAAAAACTGATCAAGGAGGACCCAGCAAAGAAGATGTTGAGGACCGTCTAAAATCACTCGGTTATTTGTCTTAATAATGAAAAATATAGTTTTACTCACATTTGACAGCCTAAGGGCAGACCACTGTAGTCACCACGGGTACGATCGAGATACGACACCAAATCTGGCAGATATTGCTCAAAATGGTATTTCATTTTCAAATGCGGTCTCTCCTGCATCCAGGACAAATCCCTCTATGTCTGGTATATTCACGGGAGAGCATATCATCAATAGAGACAAAATATCAAATCCTGAACATTCGAAGTATCATCTTAACCGCCATGGCACGTTTGTAGAAGAATTATCGGAAAAAGGCTATTCAACAGCGGCATTCTGTCCAAATGCTTACTCTTCTAGGTACTACGGTTTTGATAATGGATTTGATAAGTTTGAGGACTTCATGTTCTCATCAGAAAAGTATAAGAAATTGTTCGATCGGCACATAACCGAGTCAAGTGTATATACCGCAGTCAGAAATCTGAGAAATCTAATACGAAAAGAAGAAGCGTTTCGCCTATGGGAAACATACATAGATAATATTGAACAGTGGGCAGAGAAAAGTAACAAGCCTTTCTTTCTGTGGGCTTTCGCTTTGGATACCCACTTTCCATACATAGTTCCGAGGAACCAACAAAAGTGGTCGAATTTGTTGGAGATGTATTATTATAATTGGCGCTGTAATCAGCTGTTAGATAAGTTTGATATCCAAATCAGCGAAAGGGAAAAGCAAGGCATTATGAATATCTATGATGATTCTATACGATACGCTGACCTAATGATTAAAGAAGTAAAGAAACGCTTAGATAAGTACGATCCGGTTTATATAATAACATCTGACCATGGTGAAGCAATCGGTGAAAGAGGTATATATGGACATTTTTATCCATCACTTTATGAGGAAAACATTCATGTTCCGCTAGTTATTGGGGGGAATATTGAACAAACTAAGACTATCGACAATCCTACATCGCTTACCGAACTATATGATATGGTAATTAGTATTTCAGAGACAGGATCAATCTCATATAATCCCAAAGATATCGTATTTGCTACAACATACGATGGTAGAAGAGAAAGAAACTTATTCACTTACAAGACTAAGTCATGGAAGTATCACTATATACTGGAAGATGGGACAGAACAAAAGAAGCTGTTTAATATGGATGGAAATCTCGTGGAACCTGAGAATGAAGTTGAAAATGAGCCAGTCTCATCCGCGTTAGGGGCATTGGCTGACCGGAGAAAGTCCCACGAGGAAGAAATTATTCAAATACGGGAGTCCGTCAAAACCATAGATTAGACCTGATATGGAACCAAAAGTATCAATAGTTCTACTGAATTGGAACAATTTCGACGATACAGATGATTGTTTGGAATCAATAGAAAAGCAAGATTATGGACAATTACAAACCATACTCATCGATAACGGATCTGATGATGGTTCATTTGGGAGGCTTACAAAAGATCATAATTTGGTTTCTACAAGACTTAAAAGTAATATTGGGTTTCCTGCAGCGAATAACATCGGTATCGAGATCGCAATGGAGACTGACTCTGACTATATCTTCTTACTTAATAATGATACAATACTCCCAAAAGATGATGTTATAAGTAAGCTTGTCTCAGTAGCAGAGGGTAGAGAAAACTTGGGAATATTATCTCCAATTATAACTCACTATCCAGAGACTGAACAGATATGGTTTGCTAAGGGTGTAATAAACAAATACCTTGGAGAGACAAAGCATAAATACAAAAACCGTAATATAGGTGAACTAGATAGTAAGAGACTAATTAATAATGATCGGATGACAGGCTGTGCGATGTTCGTACCAGATTATGTATTCGAAGATGTAGGAAAGCTGGAATCAGATTACTTCCTACTAGAGAGTGACACCGACTTTTCTCTCAGAGTAAGGGAACAGGGATACGATCTTATCACAGACAGTACAAACGTAATACATCATAAGGTGTCTGCCAGTACCGATGATCAGTTTGAACTGTCATATTATTCATCCAGGAATCGGTGGAGGCTAATAAACGACTCAAGCACATTTTATCGAACGGCGAAGTTAGCCTATGTATTAGGTACAATTCGAGGAATATTTCGGAGGATTAAATCAGGAGAGATTAGATATGTACCAGATCTAGTCCGAGGAGCCATACATGGGATTATAGGTAGGGATGGTAAAAAATAACTTAATCGGATCCATCGAGTACATTAGAAAGATGTTGTCCGAATTTTTCATTATCGCCCTGAGGTACGGTAATCGCGTCTGAAATATGCTGTGCAGCTGGATGTGTCTCGAACGCTATGATAGGTAATCCAAATTGATCGGCTTCAGATATCGGTAACCCCCAGCCTTCCTCCATTGAACAGGTTACAAATACATCAGACATAGAATAGAGTTGAGCAAGGACTTCATCTGAGACAAAACCAGTAAACTTCACACGGCTACTACTCTGTCTCTCCAGCCGGCTTGTATATTTTGGCATAGTCTTTTTTCCAACTAATAATAGTTGTGTGTCTTCATCAGAAACGTTGCTTTCGAAAACATCTATTAATGTGTTTATGTTCTTTTTCTCAGTAATTCTTCCCACATATATGGCTACAGTTACATTCTTATCTAGATCAAGTTGAGAACAAACCTCTTCTCGGGATGCCGGATTTTTAAACCGATCCATATTGGCTTTATTATGAATTACGGTAATATCTTGATGGACATATTTTTTAATATATTCCTTCGACTGTTCGCTTACTGTACAAATGACATCTGCACCCTTGATAGAAAAATGGCTAGTTTCTAGATATTTCAACGTGTGTAGCCATATTCGGGATACAACTGAAATATCTTTAGGGGGTTCCTGTGAAGGATGTGACCAGAAAACATAATCTACATCTGATATCTTCGACGCTATATATCCTGATAGAGTAAAGGGATATCGATGTGTAACGACAACATCGAATTCAGAAAGTGAGTGTATAGATTTTAGAAATGCGGGAAATAAAAAGAAGAGTAATCGAAAGAGACGACCGGAGTACGTAGTCTGATCCCAACTATATGATACAGTTTCTACTTTTGAATTAAAGTCGGTGTCAATGTTTAATGAGAACACAGTAACATCGTATCCTGCTTCAACAAGAGAATTTGACTGTTGGCGTATAACCTGAGTTACGCCATCCCCTTCGGTAAGAGTAAAACTACAGAGTGCTACCTTCTTATTGTTTTTATCGATTGACTTAATCACGTCACAGATGTCTATTGTCATGATCTAGACGTAGGTACTAATTGTATCAACTATTATTTTCATCACGTATAAAGATATTGCTGTTGCCAGTGTCATATATAATAGAGCGGGCTGTTGACAGCTTTCCTTTGTCTAAAGAATTAATCTGAGTCCCAGAAGTACTTACCCAGTCGGTAGAGTATCTCTCATCCCAAATTATATATTCGTCTTCGCAAGAGCTTGTATAGCATGATGATTTTTGTCTGACTTCTATACGATAGAGTTCTTCAATTATAAAATATTTCACATCACTAACAACGTACGGAGGCGAAACTGAAGAAGTAAATTCAGAGGTCGCATATGTTGATTCACTGTGGTAAACATCATATCCTGTATATGAAGGTGGTTCCGCAGTAGTGGAGAACATAGAAAATGGAACCAAAATAGCGTTGCCAATCAGGAAAATCACTAGAAGTACAGAGAATACCTTACGGAATGAGTTATCTGAGGGTGTGTAGAGATCCCAGACAGGTGCGACAAGCAATCCCACTAGTACCCAGCCACGTTTTGAGCTTATAGGCGCGATAAGCGACAACAACATCGAGCCTCCTCCACCAATTCCGAAAATGAGTTCCTCAGTTTTGATTTTGAAGCTATTTGATTGGATCCTGCTTGAGAACCTTACAGAAAATAATACACCAAATGCGGCAATTATCACTAAATAGATCAATATTGAGAACCACTCGATAGAATATTTGGAGAATGAGAGTATAGAGATCATACCTGAAGAAGGAGGGCCACTTTGACCAACAGAACCAAATTCTTGAGTACCAAATATGAATTTTGAGATGCCAACTACAATTAACCTATTTTCTCTGGCAACCCATATAATCACACTAACTACCACTGATATCAGACCATAATTAATAGAGCGACGTGAAAATGAGTCACCAATAATGATCGCTGGGAGGAGTAGAATAAATATAATTGGAGTGAACGAATGGGATAGCGAAAACGCAATTAACAGAATAGTAATCAAAAGTATATTTCTTCTGCCAAGCCTTGTAGCCATGGCAAATATTAGAATACCCAAGAACGGGTACGCAACCATTTGTGGGACCGATTGGCTACTAAAGAAGGGGTAGAAGACCGGGATCGACCAGATAATACCCCCTAAAGATCTGTGACGTGGAGTGAGCGTTGCCCCGATTAAAACGGTCATTGGCAAAATAAGTAATGGAGCAGTTTTAACTATGAAGATGGGAGGGGCACCAGTTATTGTAGACATATTCGAAAGTAATAAAAACAGGACTGGGAAATTACTAAGCTTGGGAGCCCCTCGGATTGAAGAAGAAGTTGGGGTGGCGATGGAGCCAGACGAAGACAGCTCTTGTACAAAGTACAACGTAACATGTGGATCATACGCGTATAACGCACCGGGAGATAGAGGAGTGATTAAGGTAGAAAGAAATAATACTTGAAATATTCCAACTGCTGCTAAAGAATAATAGTTCTCACCCCTATGGTATAATATTGAAAGCGATAAAATACCCAATAGAATAACAAAGGCAGCAGTAGAGATCCCTAAAGATTGTATTTGGACAAACTGTAAAGAGACACCTAAGATAGCAATACTGGATATCAACAATTTAGTTATAGAGTTCATGGAAGTGTCAGCTTATCTTGTTCCGATGAGGAGTCACGCGTGTAAGTATTTTTCTAATGGGTGCCGGAGACTTTTTCACTAACTTTTCGAACTCATGATCGGAGACAAAGCTCGTATTCAGTACAGCAATAGAATAGAACAGAAATCCTGCCGGAGGAATTACTAGAAGAGATATGATATCGCCTTGAAATAGTAAAGATAGAGAATATACTACGGCTAAGGTGCTAATACAAGCAGGAAATAGTTTTCGTAAACGAAGGTCAGAAATAGGATTGAATCCTATTTTTTTAGCACTCCATATATGTAAAACGAGCATTGAGAGGTATCCAACAGTTGTGGCAATAGATGCACCAATTAGACCAAACCTAGGGATGAGAATAATATTTAGTATCAGATTTATCAAAGCAGCCATACCAGTTGCATATACCAAAGTTCTAACTTTTCCTATACCTTGGCCGATGGCGAAGATAGGTCTAGCAATCGCAAACCCGACAGTACCCGGGAGAAGAATCAGCAGTGGAACTACTGACACCCCAAACTTAGAGCCAAAGTAAACAGGCATGAACTCGTCAGCTAAGACCGACAATCCGATTATTAGTATCATGATAAATGCGATTGAGTATCTAGTTACTTCTGAAGCAATTTGTGAGACCTCATCTGTCTCTCCAGCGGACCAAAGTTCGGATACAGAGTGAACTAATGAATACTGAACGGCAGAGGGAACGAACCAAATGAATTGTACAACGACAAGGGCAGCCTTGTAATATCCTGTCTGTGTCGAACCGGCGATCGGCCTTAGTAATAATAAGTCAACATTGTAGAGAGAGACCGTCAATATTGCTAATAGGATACTGTCGAGATTATAAGCAAGTAATTTTTTCTTTGACTTGCCAGGAACCCCTAATTTGAACACGTATTTTAGTGTTATTTCCCGAGAGACCAGATAAATACCTACAACACCGACAATAGTTATAGAAATTAATCGACCGATAAGGACACCAAGTACTCCCCACTGAAGATATATTAGTGGAACTGTTATCGATATAAACAGTATGCGATCGACAATCTGGAGTGGTTCGGAGTAACTCTCAAGTTGAAGTCCCATAAGTGCTCCTCGAGCTACAGCATAGATTTGGCTAAAAGCCACCCAAGCCGCTAATACGTAGAAGTACGTCTCGTAATTTTCTGGAAAGTATGCCGAGAATAGCTCTGAAGATGTTATTAAGATCAAGGCGGCGCAGATAAAGAAGACGAGCAATACTGAAATCCTTGAATAAAATCCCAGAATACGAGGGCCCCAGTCTGGTGTGGTGTTTTTTTCTGACATATACTTCCGAATAGCGTTAAAAACGCCCGAATGAGAAAGGGTGGTAATTAGTCCGAATGCGGAGAGCATGAACGCATAATCGCCATAACCATCGCTGCCGAGTAGCCTAGTTAGCATGGGAGTTATTAAGAGAGAAAGAAACAGAAGGCCTAGTTTGGATATGATAATAGACTTGAATGATTTCCACAGATTATTCATTTGTAAAAATCAGAGAAAAAAGATCAGTTTCTAATACCTCTGACCGAACATCCTGAATTTTTTGCGACTCCTGTGTTGTGTTCTCATCCAGAGCGCAGACAGAGTTAATTATATCCTGGCAATCCAGATCCTCTCTGCCATCAAAATAATATTGAGACTGGCCAAACGCTTGAAGTAGCTCTCGATATTTCTCGGCCCACCCTACTGTAATAACAGGAACACCATTTCGGTAGGAGTGTACGATAGAATGATACCTTGAAGCAAGAAGAAATTCAAACTGGCTGATTAGGTCTTCAAGTTCTATTGCGTTCATCTCTTTTCCGATTAGGTGTATATTGGTACTCTCGTCACAGAACTCAAATATCTCTTCACAGAGAGAGAGGTCTTCTGTTGAGTGTCTAAAAATATACACGTTCTTTCCCAGATCGGTCAAATTTTGAATAATAGTCGAATAGATCTTAAGAAGACTTTCTTTACCCATTCTATCGATCAACCTAACATTTGGGACGACGCCTACAGATTCATCTTCCACTTGTGGGGTATCGAAATCTGGGGCTTCTGAGAAGATGTTTTCTAGGTTATAGTCGTTGTACTGTAACACGATATCGAACCATTTCCTGATTTCATCTGAATCTGTATAGGGCTGAATTGCTTTTACTCCGGCAGATTCTCTAGGATAGATCTGAGGGTAGGATAGATAGTTTTTCAGTAGTGGTGATAATACGATATTTTTCACATGAGGGTATTCAAATGGGCCAAGTGATTGGGGGAAGAGATATAGAGGTACTGAATTCTTTTTCATTACCATTATATTGGATAGGAACATGATAGAAGAGGTAAAACCACACTGAGAAGACAGTGCGTAGCCGCTAATATCAATACAAAACATACAATCATTAATTACATTTTGAACCTTTTCTCGGGCCTCAGTGGGTATGTCCGGAGCATACACTGCGGGGATAAAGTCTACTAATTCGCTCGTCCTCGCACCACTGTCCCAGGGAAGTATATTAAAATTATACATATTTTTTTCCCGAGTATCACGCCAGTAGTCCATAGTTGAAAATAGGTATATGTCCTTATTTTCGAATTTCCTCCGTAATTGATCTATTACTGTGAACGTCATCGCTTGTGCACCTTTATTAAACAGCTCACCGCCTAAAATAACAATATTCTCACCTTGTGACACTGGCATTTTTCCGCTTGAAGCGGTACTACCTACGAAGGAATCAAGTAGCAAGCGTGACTCAACAGCAGCACCAGTTGTAGCCATTCGGATTAATCTTCTAGACTTAGATTCCATCTTTGACAGAGTCAGGTATTTTCATACGACCGGATATCATCTAAGTCTTTTTTTTCAGAATACGGGACCATTTTATTCGGGTCTGGATGGCCTACAGCCATAAGCATGACGACTTCTTCATCAGGTGATAGGCCCAAAATATTAGAAATTTCTTTTTCCTTTTTTGGAATTACTGGCCAGTTTATACAGCATGATGCTAGGCCGAGTGTCTCGAGAGCAAACTGGAATGACATAGCCGCCAAACTGGCATCAATGTAAATTATATGGCGATCACGATCAGTGTGATAAGCACGATGCTTCCCGACTAAGGCAACCATACATGGTATATTATTTTCATATCCTGCTACTCCGATTGCCAAGTCAGTTAATCGATCTATATCCTTCTCTTGTTTATATATCTTAAATTCGAAAGACTGTCTGTTACAAGCACTCGGTGATTGAGCAGCAGCTTCGATTGCCTTATCTAATACTTCATCTGATACATCAGTTGACTCAAACCATCGAGTGCTACTTCTTTGGTTAGTTAATTGTCTAAAATTCTCATATGATGGTATATTATGCTCAACTCGTTCACGGGATCGAGGTATCTTTTCATTTGTCACTGATTCATCTTCACCAAAATTATTCTTGAAATGCTCTTTAGCTTCTTTTATTTCACTATTATATTCAACGACTTCAAAATATTCATTTAGAACGTCGATGGCCCACGTAACTTGTGGATGAGAAGATGAGTCCACTAATTCTCTATATCTAATTAGATATTCAACAGTCTCCACAATGTAGCCATCAGCGAATATATCTCGACGTTCCGGCATTGACAGTCCTTTCTCTATTCTATGGATATTGCGAACAAGCTCGTCACGCGGGTCATCCATGTATTTGATATTATCTGAGTACATTGACTGGCCATATAATAGGGATCGCTGTTCAGTATCGAATGACCCTCTCAAATAAAAATAAGCTGTACGCATCGATTTTCGCTCTGCTATGAAGGCTTTGACCTTATTTTCCGGAGCCAACTTCCAAATTACTTTTTCCGGGAGAATTCTCCAGAAAAAATAGTGTGTTCCTTTTTTCAGGAACTCAGTCAGGCTATATTTATGAAATGCAGATTTTATTTGACCAAGCATATTCACACTACAGTTACCTTCGCACTAGAATGTTGTCAATTATCAGAATGATAAGGGTGGCGGTGTTCTGATAAGGTTTGAAAAGTGAGGCGGTATATTTTCAAAGTTATATATGCCCGAAAACGACCGCTTCAGCGGCTGCTTAGACGAGACCAACTTAGTGTTTGTGGAGCGAGAAGCAACACCGAAGCGTTGATGAAACTCAGTATTCAGCTCCATTTGTCAGTACTATCAATTTCAAATATCATTTTTTGTTTCTTGAAGTATTCGGTGTTGATCGAGGTCGATCGACCGTTCATAACTGGTCCACAAGCCAATCTACAGTCAGAAACTGATCGGAACCCGAATCCCGTTGTAGTTGACGAGACTGTGATTCGGCTCAACAATGAGCAATATCGGCTGTACGCTGCTGTCGATACTGACTCGAACGATTTAATATATACACTCTTTGAACCAACAAAAACGAATATTATACTAGATCAATTTTTCTCGGAACTTCATAAAAAATACGATTAGATGACGCGATCTCTCTCGTTAATGATGCGGCTCCACTTCACCGAGCCTGTTGTAAACACGGCCTCGATTTTAGATACGAACGACATGGAAATCGGAACAGCATCGAACGTGTTTTCGTGAGGTAAAAGGCGAAATGCCACTTTCCCAAACTGTTTCAGCAACGCCGAAGCAGAAACAGCAAATGAGTGGATTAGATCGTTTGTCCTCGCATGGACTCCGGTTATTTGAATACTACTATTGGTATGGCCTAATATTAAAGCATAATATATAAATTCTTGATAGCGATGAGATCATTCCGTAAAATAAGACAATAAGATACCGGCTTCTCGAATCCTTCCAATTACTACGCACACCAGTGAAGATGGCTGAAAGTCTTCTACTTACGTTAGAATAGCTTGATAGAACACTATCTAATCAATTCAGACTGTTGATTATACACTGGTGATTTCAAACTCTTTTATTTCTGTTCAAGTGCTTGTTTCCACTTTTTTGAAACACTATCTGAGGAATATTTATTTAATACAGCCTTACGTCCCTCTTTCCCCAAGGAATCAGCTAAACTTTTATTATTTTTTAACATGGCTATATATTCATATAGCTCATCGACATTAGGTTCCTCAAGTAAGAACCCGTTTTCTCGATGGGAGATGATCTCGGACGGACCTGTATGACTAGTTGCGATAACAGGCGTTCCACAGGCCATGGCTTCAATCAGTACAATACCAAATAGTTCCTGCCAACCTGTCTTCTGAGAGATTATAGATGGTAAGACTAGTACATCCGATTTGTTGTAAATTCGCGCTAGTTCAGAGTCGTCCTGTATGTATCCACAATTCTCAACAGGATACTCTTCCTCCATCTGAGAGATATCATCACTAAGGGGCCCCTCTCCGACGAATTTTATTTTGAAGTCACTCATATTCGCAGTCTTTGCGAAGTCTAATAATATTTTAATTCCCTTTTCATGAACAAATCTACCTACAAATAAAATCGTAAATTGATTGCTCTCAGCGATTGGTAATGGGCGATACATATCACAATCTACACCATGGGGAATATATTCAGCACTATATCCAAGATTTTCAATGGATCTTTTAGATGTCTTAGTAACTGTCACGATGTCTGCCCTGGATAAAAAGCGGTGCCACAACAATTCAACTAGTTTTCCCACATTGTGTGGTGGACTTGAAAAATCTGGCCAGCTAGTATGGTATATTATATTTCTGTTTTTCAGCGCAGGATAAATGTAACACAACCGGATGTCGAAGGGTTCTGCACCGACTATGATCGGGAAGGTATCCGACTGAACAGAAGACAGAAATAAAAATGATAGGTTCTCTAAAACGTCATCTTTGAGGGCTGGTAACCTAGCAGAGGAAGAAAAAATATTAATTTCTCTTCCGTTAAAAAACGTATATTCATAAAATCGGAGGTTAAACCCAAATTCGACAGACAAATCTTTAATCGGTGAGTAATGTCGCTCCATCCCGTACTTATGAAGAACGTCGATCTCGTCAGGGAGCATAGGTAAGAAAAGATGCTATGATGATTAAATCTTATCCTCGCGTAGATCGCTGTTAGCCACCAGAATAAATATGTATTTCGGATAGGTTGTATTCAGTAATCAAAAGACCTCCTACAAATAAACTTACGTATGATAGAGATGCAAATCGCCTTCGTAACTAACGTTGTCTATCCATTTGTCACCGGTGGGGCTGAGAAACGCATCCACGAGATCGGCACCCGCCTCGCCGAGCGTGGCCACGATGTCACCGTGTACGGCCGGCATTTCTGGGACGGCCCCGCGGAGATCACCCACGAGGGAATCACCCTCCGCGCGGTCGCGCCCGAGGCCGACCTGTACGCCGACGACCGCCGCTCGATCACGGAGGCGCTCGATTTCGCGGCGCGCGCGCTGCCGCCCCTCCGTCGCCGCCTCAGCGACGACGAACACGACGTGGTCGTCGCGAGCGTCTTTCCCTATTTCCCCGTCCTCAGCACCAAGCTCGCGAGTCTCGGCACGGACACGCCGCTCGTCACGACTTGGCACGAGGTGTGGGGCGACTACTGGGACGAGTATCTCGGGCGGCTCGCCCCGTTCGGGAAAGTCACCGAACACGTCACCGCCCGGACGCCCCAGCATCCCACCGCGATCTCCGGGGTCACCGCGGACCGTCTCGCCGCCATCGGCCCCGATCGCGGTCGAATCGAGATCGTCCCGAACGGGATCGATGTCAAGCAGATCCATAACGCCCCACTCCCCGAACAGGGCTACGACATACTCTTCGCCGGCCGACTGATCGAACATAAGAACGTCGACCTCCTCTTAGAAGCATTTGACCGAGTGGCCGTCGACACCGACGCCACCCTCGGGATCGTCGGCGACGGGCCGGAACGCGACGCACTGGAAGCGCAAGCAACCGAGCTGACCCACGCCGACCGCGTCGAGTTCTGCGGCTTCCTCGACGACTACGAGGACGTCCTCGGGCACATGCGCGCCGCCGACATTTTCTGCTCGCCGAGTACCCGGGAGGGGTTCGGCCTCACCTTCGCGGAGGCGATGGCGGCCGACTGTACGGTGATCGCCGCCGACCATCCCGACTCAGCTGCGGATGAGGTCATCGACGACGCGGGCTTTCTCGTCGACCCGACTGTCGACGCCGTGACGGAAATACTCGACAGAGCGGTGGGTGGCGCGCGCCCCACAACAGCCCCACGAGAGCGCGCCCAGCAGTACGACTGGGACGCGGTCGCGACCCAGGCTGAAACTGCCTATCGGCGCGCCATTGACGGCGAGTGGTAAATCGACGGACCCGAGCAGTCCACGATGAGCGTTACCAGAGAAATTAATTAGCACCGAAGGTACCCATCCATGTATGGCTCCCGCAATCGCTCACTTTCTCCTTGGCGCAGCGGTGCTTCTCGTTTTCGCCTCGCCGATCCTCCTCCGGTATGAAATCAATCGTATCGATGCTGTGTGGCTGATTCCGATCGGCGGCGTGTGGGGGATTGCTCCGGATTTTCACAATATTGCGCCCGTTTTTGTCGACGGGTTGTACGCACTCCATGGAAGCCCGTGGATGGATCTCTTTGGAATCCACTACACGCTCGATCGCACAGCGATCCGAGCGCGCTACTATGGGAGTGTCTTTAGCTCGATTGCGATCTTTATCGGTGCCGTCGCTGGGTACTGGGCGATAAGTCGATCCGAGACTCGCAACGCGGTTGTGAACACTGCCATCGGGCGAGGATCGGTGGTAGCGCTCGCAACGGCAATCGCAACACCGTTTGCGACAGTCGCGTTCGGGATCGCTGTGAGTGTCCAACAGGGGTTTCCAGTAGCTGCTGGGCTGCTCGGATCTGAAAGTGTTCTGCTCGGCGGACTGGGTGTCGGGACTGTTGGTCTCGCTATTGGGCCGCTCTTTGCGGGTGGGCGTCAACTACCCCACCCTAAGCGCCTTCGGCGCTTTGAGGGTGGGGCTTGTCCGTGAACTCGGCCTCGAACCCATCAGGGTAGGCGGTAAATCCGCCCTTCGGTGTCACCATTCCAGACTTGAGGGCGAGCTGACTGTCGCCCGTCCGCCGAGACGACTGTTGGCCTCGACGGACATACCGCATCCCAATGTTCTTCGCCGCGTTGTAATCCGCGTTCGCTTCTGATCCGCACTTCACGCACCGGAAGTCGTTACGAGACCGACGATTCTCCTCTACCGTGAATCCGCACTCGGAACACCGCTGTGACGTGTACGCCGAACCGACTTGCTTCACCGAAATCCCGACTGATTCGGCTTTGTACTCGACGTATTCGTAGAGTGTTCGGAACGCCCACTTATGACCCCACGACGCGCCGGTTCGCTCGCGGATGTCAGTTAGGTTCTCGAACGCGATGACGTCACAGTCGTAGCGGAGTGCCTCGTCTATCAGCGCGTTCGATGCCCGGTGGAGCACGTCGCGGACGTGACGAAGTTCCCGGCCACTCGACTGTCCGAGCGTCCGGTGTGCGCTTCGCGTCCCGGTCTGTTGTAACCCGGCGCGTACCTTCTCGAACTCGCGGAGGTCATGGGTTAGCTCCCGCCCGCTGAAGAAGTAGGCGGTACTGGTGACGGCGAGGTTTTCGATACCGAGGTCAACCCCGAGAACCGTTCCGTCCTCGGCGGTGTTACGCTCGGTGTCATTCTTGTGCCGGCGGAAGCCGATATGTAAGAAGAACTCTCCGTCACGGGCGGTGAGCGTACTTTCCGTAACGCTCCACTCGTCCGAATCGAGATACTGACGCTGGTAGCCATCGTCGGCGTCGGGAAGGTCAAGCGGGCACCGAACCCGACTCTCCGTAGTGGCAAGCGAGACGGTATCGTCATCGAACACTGTCATCGTCCGTGTATCGTATTTTATGGTCGGCGCGGTGAACGTCGGCTTGCTGACTTTCTTGCCTTGCGACCGGCGTTCGATACAGCCGGTGATGGCTTGTGCGGCTTGGTGGGTAGCGAGAATCGCGTGCTGACTACCGAGATCGGTGTCTTCACGCACAGAGTCGTAGGCGAGGGATTGTACGTCACTTTTGGCGTTACAATGTCCCCACGCAAGGTTTGTGGCGATTTGACAGCCTCGTTTCCACTCGGTGATTGTATCTTCAAGCAACTCACGTTGCTCGCCGTCTACCGAGAGGCGGGTGATCGCCGTCCGACGCACGTACTCGTCTGCCACGTCTTCAATGTAAACATGAGGCTATTTATAGGTTAGTGTGTGATCGATACGAACGCGCTCCTCCCCTCCCTACTCGTTCGCTTCGCTCACTCGTTGAGGAAGGGGACTCTGCGCTACCGTTCAGTTGAATTGGGGCTCGATCCCGAACAGTGGAAGCGTGGCTGGATCGCTGTGGCTGGGAGCGCCGGAATCGGCTGTCTTCTCTGGGGGGTCGGCAGTGTTGGACTTCGACTCGTCTCGAGTGGGAGCGTCCACGGTGTCTCTCTCGGAGCGCTGGCAGCAGTGGGTGTCTATAGTGGTATCTTTGGACTGTATTATCGCATAATCCGAACGCTATTTGCCGGAACGCAAGCGGAAACGGACTGTGTCGACGCTCGCACGTAGACCGGAACTCTCGCCGTAGATCGACGGGCGGAACAGGTCGAGTATCTCGGGTCCGTTCGGAAATCAGAGAGTCCGTGATGTTGAGACGGGCCACGTTTCGAATCACGGGGCTTCGAGCCGGTTCACAACACTCTGGTGAACTGTCTCGGGGTCTCCCCGCACCATTCGGCTTGTGAGAGTCTCTAGACGGAACAAGCCGAATGTGTAGGTAGCCATCGACGGCGACGGGGGGGACGACGTGTGCTTCGCCGGCCGCCTGATCGCGCACACGAACGTCGATCGCCTCTTGGAGGCGTTCGACCGGGTGGCCGCCGACACCGACGCCACCCTCGGGATCGTCGGCGACGGGCCGGAGCGCGACGCGCTGAAAGCCCAAGCGGACGCGCTCACCCACGCCGACCGCGTCGAGTTCCTCGGCTTCCTCGACGACTACGAAGACGTCTGCGGCCACATGCGGGCCGCCGACGTGTTCGCGTCGCCGTCGACCAGAGAAGGGTTCTAGATTACGTTCATCGAGGCGATGGCCGCGGACTGTACGGTGATCGCGGCCGATCATCCGGACGCCGCGGCAGACGAGGTGATCGCCGACGCCGGCTTTTGTGTCGAGCCCACGGTCGACGCGATCACAGAAATACTCGCCGCCGCCCTGGACGGGACGCGCCCACCGACGGCACCCGTCGACCGCGCCCAGCAGTACGACTGGGACGCGATCGCCGAGCAGGCAGAACGGACCTATCGAGCCGCAATCAACGACACCTGGTGACGACTCCACCCAACTATCGTTTTTTCCAGCAAAGCTATTTTCACACATCGCCACGTACGCACCATCATGACCACTAGCGATCCCCCGGAGAACCTCTGGGAGGGCGACGTGAATGAGGCTGTCGTCGAGCAGTGGACCGACGACACGACGGCGTTCGACCGCGTTCGGCAGGCCGTTGATGTCACGACTGAGCCGCAATCGGCCGCGGCGATCGCCGATCGCGCCCGCGTCAGCCCGCCGACGGCGCGCAAGTATCTCTCGACGATGGCTGCGGACGGGCGTGTCAAACGTATCAACACCGACACGGGCAGCCAGTATATGCGCGCCCCTCAGATGCTCGCGATGCGTCGTATCGCCGCGATTCACCGCGAACACACGAAAGCCGAGATCCGCAGCTCGATCAAGGAGCTTCAAGAAGAGCGCGCGAGCATCAAGGAGACCCACGATGTCGGAACGATCGACGAACTCACCCTCGCGCTCGACGCCGGCGATGACGGCTGGGAGGATGTCGCGCGCTGGCGCCAGATCGAGCAGAACCTCGAGATCGCACAGGCTGCGCTCGCGCTCTACGGGTTCGACCCCGACGATAGCCACGCTGCCGCAGTATCCACCGCCGAGTCCACAACCGAGCGCCGAGAGCGTGGTGCATTCGGCGACGACACCTCACGCTCCACCGCGTAGATGGACGAAGACATCGAGGGAGATGTCGGATCGCTCGACATCGCAGCCCTCGAAGAGATCCGAGCAGAGTTCCTCGCACTCGATGGGCTCGTCGATCATACCGGCTTCGACAGCCTGCTCGACCCAACCGAACTACAAATTTACGTCGACGACGGCATCGCTGACGCAACGTGGTGTCGGTTCGACATTCGCTGGTATCAGACGGGGTACTACAGCGTCCACCACACAGACGAGAACGGAGTCAACTTCCGGTTTGACCATCACCCGAAACCCGACGCTCCGGATCGACATTTCCACCACCCGCCCGACGCTGATCGCGTAACGGCATCATGTATCGATGTGACAGAACCGAGACTCGTGGCTCGAGCTGTCCACCAACTCTGGCGACGCGTCTACGAAACCGGAGAGACTGCCTCCCTCAACACGGCCGAGAACCCACCTTAATCGAGAACGGGGACCGGTTGACAAATCGGTAACGAATCATTCTGTGGTTCGATCCGCGGCAGACGAGGTGATCGCCGACGCCGGCTTTTGCGTCGAACCCGCGGTCGACGCGATCACAGAAATACTCGGTGCCGCCTTAGACGGCACGCGTCCGCCGACGGATCCCGTCGAGCACGCGCGGCAGTACGACTGGGACGCGATCGCCGAGCAGGCCGAGGCCACCTACCAACGCGCGATCGACGGCACCTGGTGATCGGTGGCTACCGCAGAACCGCATGCGGTCCGGTAGTACCATTACAGCTATACAACCGATTACGTACGTCAAGTCATGCCCATCGACATCGATCGGTTCGAAGAGGGACCGACCGAGGAGCTCCGAGCCGGCGGTCGGACGAACGGGGAACGGATACTCGGTTTTCTCGCGTCGTCGCCTGATCAGGCGTACACACCGAAGGAGATCCACGAGGCCACCGACATCGCACGCGGGAGTGTCGGCGTCGTCCTCTCACGGCTTGAAGACCGTGGACTGGTTCGTCATCGGGGCGACTACTGGGCGATCGCCGACGATCAGGCGGTCGAAAAGACCATCACCGCAATGGCGACCGCGCGGGCAGCCACGGAGCGGCTGGGTCCGGAGGATCCCGACGACTGGGGCCCAGGCATGAGTCAGTAACCCACAACTGAAGTCGTGGGTTACTAACACCGCGTTTAATCGTACAGAGACGACTCGGTCCGATTCTAGCCCCGGTTACAAATCCAGGACTTTCCTCGCTCGGGATACCTCCGCGTTCACGCGGAGGGGAATGTCAATCGTCCCAGAACGCTTCGATGCGGTCGTCGAGTCGAGTGAGTACTGTTGCCAGTACATCACGCCAGTCCTCAGGGTACTCTTCGTCCGTTCCGGGTGTCGATGCGTCCGGTGGCGGGTGAAAGTGTTCTCGGGTATTATGATCGTTTGGGTGGCTGTCCCAGTGACACTCCCACGCGTTGCCGGTCCGGTATTGCTCGGAATAGTGAACGCTGAAGTCGTCGGTTTCGAACCATCGGATTCGAAGAGACGCACGCGTGACGCCGTTCGGGAAGTAGCCGAGATCGTAGTCTGCGATGACTGCATTTGGCGCGTATACAGGTCGTGTTTCGATGTTGTTGAAGCGATTACTCCGAGAGAGGTGTGTCGCGATCCGATCGAGCAGTTCTGAATCAATGGGACCGCGATCAGGTGGGTCGGTCACGTCGTCAGGCATCGACGTGGCCGGGCGTCCGACGAGAGACCGGGTCGGTTCGGCGTGCTGTATCGAGGAGTGCTGCTCGCCGTTCAAGCGTCTCCCACTCGGAAAGCGCTTCCCAAGCTGCTTCCGTAGATAGATCCTGTTCCCGAGTGGCGTTGACGAGGGAGACCTCGTCTGGGTGCTGTGCGTCGAACTGTGTCCTGTAGGCGTCGATTGCTTCGAGAGTGGCTGCGAGTGCGTCGACGATCTCCTGGTCGGAGTAGTCTTCCCGGATCTTGTTGCGACGCCGCCACTGGAAGTACGCATCATTGCGCTTGTAGCGAACCGGGTGACCGTCGTGCCGGTGTACCAGTCCCATCTCGTGGAACCAGCCGAGGTAGTCCCGGGCTGTCTCGGTGTCGCAGTCAGCTCGGTCAGCAATTGTCGAGACCTTTGTTGGCGTGCGAAGTCCGATGACACTGTCGAGAAGTCGTTCTCGGATCGGCCCGCTTTTGAGCAGCGAGTCCGGTGTGTCCAACTCGTCGAGATCAGGTGGTGACTCGTCGTCGGTGTATGCCTCGCCGGGGATGTCTGTGAGATCCATCTGTTGTGCCACCGTACTGTATCTACGTGTTCTACCGATATATATCTATGTCTCGCTGAATTATTTCTGCTTTGAACAATCCGAACGTGTAGAGAGGTGCCGGCGGCGGCCACACCGGCGATGGGTGTGTATCGCGGAGTAGCTGATCGAACACACGAACGTCGAGTCCCTCGTGGAAGCGTTCGACCGAGTGGCCGCCGACACTGATGGCACCCTCGGGATCGTCGGCGACGGGCCGGAGCGCGACGCGCTGGAAGCCCAAGCGGACGCGCTCACCCACGCCGATCGCATCGACTTCTTGGGCGTTCTCGACGATGACGCGGACGTGTGCGGCCACATGCGGGCCGCCGACGTCTTCTGTTCACCGAACACGCGCGAGGGCTTCAGGATCAGGTCAGCGAGGCGATGGAGGGCGACGTGAGAACGGTGCTGGCGTTGTTCGTCAGGTGAGAGAGTCTCTGGCAGTTCTCGGAGTAGACGACCGGCTCGAAGTAATGAGTGCCTACCCGCGTAATTCGGATGTTTACAATGAAGATAGAGATACTCACTCTCGTATGGCGATCCCCTCAGTGTGTCCCGAGTGCGAGAACCCGGTCGATGTCGTTTCGATCCCACCGAACAAGAACGACTCTCAGGGATGGCAGACGGCGATCGAGTGCGACACGTGCGACGACCGCATGTTCACCCGGGAACTCGATGAGTAGACGCCGAGTCCGTGGGCAAGCGATCTTCCATTGTTACTGACAACAGCTATTCGTCCGGACCAGGCACGGACTCCGCTATCGTGCCGAACGGCTGATAAAGCGACAGAGATGGCTGATCTCAGCTCTGCGGATCCGCGACGAACTCGGACGGTTCTCTCTCGTTCAGTCGGTCGATCCGGCCGGCGACCGGAGGTGGAGACAGCGAGTCATCGACATCCGAATGGCGTGAACCGAGGACGGCTCTCGAAAAACGCCGTGTTCAAGATCCTCCTTGAGGACCGACCAGTAACCGGTCCCGTCGAACGCGCCCAGCGATACGACTGGGACGCTTCGCCGTACAGAGCCGACGGAACGTCAACGAGACGGGGGGTGAAAGACAAGCGCATCAACCATCATCAAGAGACACACAACCGATGCGATCCCGATTGCCAGCAGCTGCGTATTAAGGACGACAACACCAACGCCGTACGTGGTGGCAAACGCCAGTGGAAGCCCACCTAAGACGAGATCGGCACGGGTGACGGTGTTCTCAGGTAACAACTGGACTCTATCGCTCATTGCTGGGTCCCCGTCGAGTGCGATGAGTTGGAGACCGCTCTGATGCGCCCACCCCCCAGACGCGTGTCGACCACACCCGGTGTGTTCACCTCGATATGCTCGGGTGGGTCTGTGAGTGCGGGACGCAGCTCGATTGTGGAGATCACCCCGGTCCCCCCAGCAAACGTGGACTGGAGAATGCGCACAGCGGTATCGATCATTGGGATGACACGATGTCGCCAGCCAAATAAAGCTAATTACATGTAATTATAATACTATCCCGCACGGCTCCGGTCTCCAGTGACCACTCGCCAACTGACGTGTGAGATGCGAATGTGCGACTAGCTCGTCGTCGTCGAGGGCTCTGCTGAGTCGGTGCCGTCGGACGCGTCGATGAGGCGACGAATCACGTCCTGTTCGTCTGGTGCGGTGCTCCCCCCGGTGATACGCCCCGTGACGAGGTCGATCAGCCCACAGCGTTTCAGCAGCGTCCGCGTCTCCCGATCGTCGAGCCCGAGGTGTTGCCGCACTTCGTACACCGTCCGCGAGTCGGCGACGGCAGCGACGAGCTGGTCGGGCTCGACGTCGGCCGGAAGGTTGAGCGGCCCTGTCCGGTCGCGAATATCGGCGACCGTGAGCGGCTCGCCCAACTCGTTGCCGGCCGATCCAGCAGGCTCCGCGCGGCTGTGATCCGGTGACGCGTCAGCCGCCGAGCTGTTGGCAGCTGTCGCCTCGGTGGCCGTCGCTTCCTGCTCGTCGGGAGACGCGTCCTCTGTGGCGGTGGCTGCCGCCCCGGCCGGCGTGTCGGCGCTGTCGGCCGTCGAAGCGCCCGCCGCCTCGGTTGCCGGATCGGACTCGGTGTCGACATCCCTCGCGCGGGCCGCAGTAGCGGTGCCGCTCGCTGCTGTGTCGTCGCCGTCATCGTGCGTGGAGTCAGCAATCCCGCGTGGTGACGGTTCGTGGAGCCCGTACTCGATCATGTAGTTCCGGACCGTCTGCGGGGTCACGTCAGCGCCGAGCGCCTCGGTCATCTCCGTGAACGTCGCGTCCGGGTCGTACACCGCTGCGAGCTGATCGGGGTCACGATGGACGGGACCGTCGGCCGTGACCTCGGTGTCGGCGTCACCACCGTCACTCACAGCAGTCGCGTCTGTCCCGGTCGCCTCGCCGACGGAATCCGCTGTCTCGCCCGGTGTCGGCTCGTTCGGTGCTCCCGACGCAGTCTCGGTCCCGCGCTCGGCCTCGCCGCTGGCCGGCGGGGCGGTAGCAGACCCCGATCCGGATGGTGACGGGGCGTCCTCGGCGGTGGCTCGATCGCTGGCCTGGGCTCCGGCACCGTCCGTCTCCGTCGCTGGCGTGTCGACGGCGGCCGCGTGATCGGGCGATGGTGCGTCAGTGCTGTCGCGTGACGGAGCCGGGTCGTCGCTGGCGTCTGCGTTGTCGTCGGTGGGCTGGCCGGCCGTAACACTCTCCGTGGGTTCGGTCTCCGCGTCGCGATCGGTCTCGGACGCGTCCGTGGTAGCGTCCCCAACCGCAGCGGTGAGCTCTAAGGTGTCTCCGACGAGCCGTGCGTCGTCGATGCGGAGTGCCGTCTCATCGAGTGCTGCCGTGCCACCGAGCGCAATCTCGACGGTGACTGTGCTCTCGGTCGCCGGTGCCACCGACACGTCAAGATCTGTAACAGCGTGGCCAGCAGCCTCGAGGCCACTGACGAGCGTGGTCACCCGCTCAAGTTCACCGCGAGCACTTTCGGTCATATGATGGCTTGTCAACAACTCCCATGATATAACTCTGTCTCACACGATTATTCATGGATATGGGCTTCGTGGGCGTAACGATGGAGACGCCGATCA
Source organism: Halorubrum sp. AJ67 (assembly GCF_000513435.1). NCBI lineage: Archaea > Methanobacteriati > Methanobacteriota > Halobacteria > Halobacteriales > Haloferacaceae > Halorubrum > Halorubrum sp. AJ67. The sequence goes on from NZ_CBVY010000005.1 coordinate 150,240, forward strand.
TCTCCAGATTCGACGGTGGGTCATCGGCTTCTCCACGACATCGCTGACCTCTCCGTACTGGTTCGTCTCACATCTCCTGTCCCCAACCCTCGACCCAGTCGACCACCTCGACGAGACCACGGCATCCGCTGATCGGTGGTTCTCTCGTGTGGGCGCACGATGAGTCGCTCACCCGACAGTCAGCTGACCGGTCCCGGCCGCGTCGAACGCCCCGTAGACGAGCGCATACGTCACCCCGAACACCACCCCGTGGACCACGAGCCCACCGAGAGCTACCGGCCGCACAAACGGGATCGACAGCGCGTCATCGAGGACCCAGCGAGTCCACAGCGGGAGTCCGACGAGGACGGTGCCCACCCACACGATAACGCCGATGCCCGCCCCGATCACGCCGGCGACACCCGGTGTCGACCGCGCGTGTCGCGGCATGACCGTCACGAATCCGACCGCGTACACGAGCCCCGCAAGGAACCCCGCCGCGAGCACGACCAAGCCGCCGATCGCGACGCGGTCGGTACCGACGAGGCTCGCGACCGTGCCGAACGCCCACTGGACGCTGACGACGGCTGTCAACGCGAGCGTCGCGTACCCGGCCGCGAGTACGCTCGCCCCGCCGACAATCGCCATCCGCTCGCGCCGCGTGTCTGCGATCGACTGCCACGGCCGTTCCCGAGCCACGAGTGTGATCACCGCGAGTACGCCCACAAACCCGGCGATCGCGAGAAAAATGCTCGCATGAGCCCGGTGACGCACGGCCAGCGTGTCGAGCGGGTAGTGAAACGCACACAATGACACCCACGGTGAGCCGTGGATCGCGTACAGCTCCGTCGCGAAGACGGGGGCGACGTGATGGACATCTGGGAGGATTCCCCAGATGCCGCCGATCGGAATCAACCATGTGATCACGAGGGGATCAGTGTCGGACCGAATGATGAACGGGACCGCTGCCAGCAAGCAGAGGGACGCACCGACGAGAAAATGCGTGATCGCGGGGGCCATACACCTGTGTCGACGTGTGCGCGGCAAAACGATATCGCTCGGCGCAGCGTCGACTCCCCGAATGAATGATGTAGACACGCAGCACTACCCGGCCGACAGTCGAGAGGACGCACTGAGGTGGGAGTCGTATCGCTACTGGGACGAACCGCCCGAAGTCTCTTTTTGTCGTGACCGATGAGAAGTCGGGAGCTTCCGCCTCGCCCCGCTATGACGCCGAGAACTCTCATTTTACGCAGGGTCGCTCAGATGTTACAGTGTTCAATTTTAACAGTAGTTTTACCACTGTTGGGGTCGATACACAACATAGGAGATCGATGCCAGCAACGGTCGTCTACCGGGGAGAAAACGAGAAACCAGACGGGAGTCGGTACGAAATGATCGCGTGGCAGGTCCCGGTGACCGAGGACTTCCCGCAGGGGCTGAAGTACAGCTTCCAGTACATGGACGCTGACGGCGACACACTCCTGCGGTACGACAACTCGCCGTACCACCTGGACATCGGCCGGCATCATCGACACCCACCCGACGGCGAAATCACGAAACTGGAGTTCGAGGGTCTCTCCGACCTGATCAACGAGTTCCAAACTGAGGTACACGAAATCTATGAGCAACGAACCCACTGACACCGAACCCACACACGACGAGTTCACGCCCGACCCGGACGAGATCGAGTACCCGTCGACCCTTCGTATCACGTCGCTCCCAGCACAGCAGGCCCAGGCGGCGGCTATCGAGCGCGCCGAACGGTGGGAGGACGGCGAGGAAGTGCCACACGTCGTCAACTTCGAGGACCGAGCGCGACTCCGGCAGTTGCTCACCGACCGGCGAATGGAACTGCTTGAGGCGGTGATGGATACTCCCCCTGCGAGTATCCGTGCACTGGCCGACCGCCTTGACCGCGATGTCCACGACGTCCACGACGATCTGTACCTCCTGGCTGAGTACGACATCATCCACTTCGAGGAGGCGGGCCGCGCGAAGAAGCCGTACGTCCCCTACGACACGGTCCGGCTTGAGGTTGAGTTCGGTCTGCCGCGCGACGATGGATCAGAGTCAGCCGCGTCGGTATGAACGGTGGCTACTCACCTGCCACTCAGTAGAATCGGCTAGAACGGGATTTTACCGACAAGCTTGCCCTTTAGGGCGGAGAAGGTGACCCTTCACGCGAACGAGGAGGGGATCAATCGTGGCCGTCACAAGACGGTTCGTCCGCCCACGCATTCCCTGTTTTTGTGCGCCAACAGCGAAGCCAGTAGGGTGAGGGTAGTTTCCGGAGTCTTGGGGCTCTCGTTCAACCCGGAACACGTCGTTATCTATCAGCAGCATGACCGCACTATACAGCCGCAAGACGGTGGTGAAGGCCCCAATCTGGTCGGTAATCACGACGACACTTGGAGGTGTATCACGATAGGACCGTGATCAAGTCCCACTTCAGTTCTGTCGTTCGTCCGAATTAAGTGACGAGAGAATGGGTATGACGAGTCGGCAGGTTATCCGCTCCGCGGCATCAGTGCCGACGAAACACCGTCTATCTGAGCTGGGAATGACTGTTCAGAAGCTTCGCGTTTGACAGGCAGCGATCCTGTCTCCCTACCCTACCATGTCGAGTGTTCCAGCGACGGTCTCGCACTCACTTCTAATGATATGGGATCGATGGCACACACCCCGTACCGAGTGAAGACGGGGCCAATCAAGCTCGATGAGGCCAATTCGTCGACGCCGACACCCACACCCGATACCGAGTGAAATTAGCTCCCGATATGAACGGTCCGTCCGTGACCGGCTGTGGATACTATCACTCGGTTTTGAGTGTGCGATACGCCACAAATAACTATTTAATAAAGATTAGAAAGGCACAAATGGATTTCTGAACCGATTATAATAAAACTCACTCGGTATGAGGTCGGTGGATATATACCAGATGTCGTTGACACACCATTATGACGGAACGCGGCGATATCTTCGAAACGGGGGAGATATTCAGAGAGCGAGAGCTGGTTCGGGTCGGCCACGTCCCCGATCTCGATCGTGTCGTCGGTCGCGACGAAGAGATTGAGTCGATAGGAAGCACACTCGCCCCCGCAATACGCGGCGGACCACCCGAGACAACGATCGTCTACGGAAAGACCGGGACCGGAAAATCACTCGTTACGAGGTGTGTCGCCAGGGAGGCGACGCGTCGCGCGACGGCGAACGGGAACACCTTCGCGTACGCCTATATTGACTGCTCGGACTACGGAACCGAAGCGCAGGCGAGCCGGCAGATGGCGCGTGAACTTCACGAGCGGCTCGGGGACGCCGTCGACGATCGCTCGATCCCCCGGCGCGGTATTGGGGCCGCGGACTACCGTGACATTACCTGGGAGCTACTCACGGAGGGCGACGTTGATTCGTTCGTGGTGGTCCTCGACGAAATCGACAAGCTCGATGGCGACGCGCTTCTACGGAGCCTCTCGCGCGCACAGGAGAGCGGGAAGGCGGACACATTCGTCGGGGCGATCTGTATCAGCAACAAGATCGAGTACCGCGAACAACTCGGCGAACGCGTCGATTCCTCGCTTCAAGACAACGAACTCGTCTTCGATCCCTACGACGCCACACAGATCGAGGCGATTCTCACCCGTCGCCGGGACGCGTTCGCGGAGGGCGTCCTCAACGACGGTGTCATCCCGAAGACCGCAGCGCTCGCCGCCCGCGAACACGGTGACGCCCGAAAGGCGATCGATATGCTGTACGAAGCGGGACGACTGGCCGAACAGGAACAAGCCGATTACGTTACGGAAGCCCACGTCGACGAGGCTGTCGACCGTGCCGAAATAAATCGGTTCCAGAAACTCGTGAGCGGACAGACGCCACACGTGAAACACATTCTCCGGGCGCTCGCACTTCTCACCGAGCAGACCGATACACGGACATTTCGCACCGCCGAAGTGTATGACGCGTATCAGAGGATCGCCGAGCAGGAGGGTACGACGCCGCTGAGCTACGATCGCGTTCAACGCCTCCTCAAGGAGCAGGCGTTTCTCGGCGTCACAGAGAGCAAACACACGGGTGGTGGCCACGGCGAGGGAAGCTACCGAGTCCACCGCCTGCTTCGATCGCCGGAGATCGTTACACGGGGGCTCGATGACCAGTAGCCGGTGACGAGTAACTGGTAACCTACCACCGGGTCCGATCACAGCGGTACAAGGGCGGAAGCCCACGACTTCAGTCGTGGGTAGCTGACCTGATACTCACTCGGTACGAGGGGTGTCTCCGCTCGACTGTCACTCCAATTCGACGCGGCTTTCTCCGACAAATGTACACTCGGTACGGGGGGTGTCTCGGTCTCAGAGGCGTCGATTAGTAGTGGTGAAATGGACACAGCAACCGTGTCTTAGACGAACGAATGCCTAGGAGAGGTGCTGCCAGATCGTCGTCGGGTCAGCGTCGTTCAATTCGGCGTTCGTCTCCATCTGTCGGAGTTCTGTGACACACCGCTTGGCGACGAGCGGGTAGACATCCGCAGGCGTGAACTCGAAGTCGAGTCGCATGATCTCCTGCCAGTGTTCGGCCCAGATATCCTCAACGACACGCGGATACAGATCCTCGACGAGGTGAACGCCGAACTCACGGTCCGCTTCGACGACGAGTGAACGCACCGTCTTGCGGATCCGGGCGGACGTACAATACATCGCAACGATCTGTTCAGCTCCCGTTTCCGCGTCATCCGGATCGTGACCGAACTGCTCGCGGTTCAATTCCTCGAACGCTTCGCGGACTACTTTCACACGGCGGTCGTAGTTGTCGCTGCGGACGACGACGCCCTCCGCACGGATATCGTCGGCAAGCGACGACCGCGGAACGGCGTAGTTGTCGGGATCGAACTCGCTCGTCTCAGCGATGATCGACGCGGGAACAAACGCCCGGTCATGCGACGTATCCTCAATCCGGATTCGCTCGAAGACGCGCCACGCCTTGTCGATCGAGAGGAATCCCTCGAACGTCTCGGCGTATGGGTTTCCGGGTGGCGTCATCGAATCGATGGCCGCGTAAGGAAGGACATCGAAGCCGACCAATGCGGGGAGATCGCGTTCTGTGTATCCGTAGTCCAGTGTCGAGTACACCAAGTTCTCCGCGTACACAATCAGGGGGCCGCCATGTTCATCGTGACATCGACGAAGGGCGTCCGAATCGATCCCGTCGCGAAGACAGCGGACGGCTCGGTGGAGTGCCCCGTCGATTTCCTCGAGATCGTCGCGATGACACCCCCTGATGGTGCGTCGCGTTCCGAAGACAAGACTTCCGTCTCCCTCGGCAGCGTTCACGACGGGATCGGGATACGATGACGCGTACCGCTCGTCATAGAGCGTGAAGCGGAATGAACTCCCGTCGAATTTCTCGAGGAGCACCACGTCGTCGGCGTCGAAAAACAATTCCGGGACGACAGGATGATCGTATCGTGGAATTTTCGGATAGACTTTCATCGGCTAGTGATTGGTGGTGGACAGGTCAGATACCGTCCTGTGTTGGCTGTTCAACTCTCTCTCGAGGTCGAATGGCATCGCCGACCGCCGTCCGAAACTCGTCGACCGGTGTGGTTCGGATACTCGAGGGCATCGGACCGTAGTCGTCCCATTCTGTAGTGTGACGGACGACTCTCGATCGGAGATGGCCGTCCTGTGAGTCCAGGTCATACGTTTCAAAGACATGGTGGACGCCGAGTACCAGTACTTCTCCGAGCTCCTCGTGTCGATAGATTGTGTCTTCTGTAAGCATCATTTGTGTTCGATACAGTCGTTCGAGCTATTTATTCAGTACAGTTGGTGAATGGGCTCCCAAGTAGATATTCTTAACCAACACCCTGGCGACGATGCGGGTTACGTTGGTTAATTTTGACGCCGTCGAGTCGAAAGAGGCCCCGGTGAACGATCTCCCGGCGGCCGCTGCCCCCACCGGATCATTTCGTGGTGTTTCAGACGCGAGTCCCACCGCAAGAGACGATGACCCAACGTGTGAAACACTGGGGGCGTCGCCCCCAACTCGAGTGAGCAAGCGACACAGAACTCATTCAACAGGACGCCGACGATCTCTAGTCTGGCCGGGATAGCGCGCCGCTGTGTCGCGCTTGGAACGTCGGCGGCGATCACGCACGGACCCCAGCACCTCGATCAGAAACATCTTCTCTCTCTGAGACGCTCAGACTGAACGACTCGATCAGCCCCGGAAACAGGGGGGTGATACGGCTGAACGAGATATACTTGCCACTTGAGAGATCGCGACCGGATCGCGGGGCCAGTGACACCGCGGCGACGGCGACGCCGATCGATCATGGCTGCCGTCCGGCGATCGGGCTGTCGATCGACCAACCACGAGCGCTAGTACCCGCGAGCGCTGCGCGGATACAGCGCTCGGCTGTGGTGACCCAGCTGTGTCACCCATTTCCCACGGAGTTATTGCGGATGGAATCCCGCATGAAACTCTCTGAAAGCGGGATCGAGCTGCGATCTCACGGGTGACCCTGGGCACCGTACCATCGGCATGTGCGACACCAGAGGCACAGGCCACGGGCACCACAGGTGGCGTCATCTATTTGCCCGATCCGTGTGATAATCTCTCACGAACGATGGGTCTCCCACCGACCGCTGACACCCTCCCGGACGCGCTGGTCGACCGCGACCAGTGGGTGTGCTGGCGCACCCAACAGCGAGACGACAACAAGACGAAAGTCCCGATCATTCCCGAAACCACGCAGTTTGCGTCGACGACCGATCCGGACACGTGGCGGACGTTCCAGACGGCCCGCGAGGCGGTGACGACGACCCCCGCCGAGGGACTCGGCTTTGTGTTCACCACTGACGATCCCCTCATCGGCGTTGATCTGGACGACTGTCGCGATCCCGACACCGGCGAACCGGCCACGTGGGCCAGTCAGATCATTACCCAGCTCGACTCCTACACAGAGGTGAGCCCCTCTGGGACCGGCTACCACGTCCTCATCACGGGGACACTACCTGATGGACGGAATCGCGCCGGCGATCTGGAGCTGTACGACCGATCGCGGTTTTTCACCGTGACCGGCGCACACGTCGATGACACGCCCACAACGGTGGCCGACCGAACGGAGGCAGTCGAATCGGTACACACTCAGGAGGTGGCGTCGGAGACAGCCAGTTCGAATCCGACAGCGACGACGGAGCAGTCGGCCAGTGACGACCACGTAGCAAGCGACCCTCCGACAGCGTCAGGACCGGCCGCCCTCGACGATGAGACGCTCCTCGATCGGGCACGCAACGCCGCCAACGGCGCGAAGTTCAGCCGCCTGTGGGGCGGCGACACCAGCGGCTACGAGAGCCACTCGGAGGCCGATATGGCGTTGTGTCGGCTGCTCGCCTTTTGGACCGGGTGTGATCACAACCGTATCGACCGGCTGTTTCGCCGGTCCGGACTCGCTCGTGACAAGTGGGACGAGGTGCATTACGCTGATGGCACCACGTACGGTGACAAGACCGTCGAGCGGGCGATCGCCCGCACAGATGACGTGTACACCCCACCTGAGGCGACGGACTCAGCATCCACATCAGCGGGCGAGTCGGACAGCCCTGCGGCTGGTGGTGGTGGTACGACATGGACAGCCACAGCTAACACCGACCCCACATTACAGGCGTCGACGACACACGCCGACTCGTCTCCACCCACTCCCGCCGCCTCCCCATCGAACGCCGACACCACGGCGGAATCGTCTTCGGGGACGACTACAACAGCTACCGCCTCACAAACACCTCACCCACAGGATACAACCGATCAGCTCGCCCGAATCGACGAACTGACTGCGCGGGTTGAAACGCTGATGAAGGAAAACGAGGAGCTCCGGGCAGATCTGGCGGCAGAACGTACGCGGCGAAAAGAGCTTGAACGCGAACTCGACACTGAGCGTGCCAGCTGGTGGCCGCTGTAGCACATCGATCTCCCCACTGAGTCGTGCCGTATTATGCTCTATTCACCGATTCCAATCGAGAACCTGCCACATCGCCACGAAGAGGTTGCCAGTAAAGTGTAACCCAACCATGATCTCCCAGTGGCCGACAAGCCACACGCCCGCACTGAGCCAGCCGGTTGTGACGAGCAACGTGATCCCACGCCCCGTGCCATGTAGGAATGCCCACGCGATAGTGCCACCGATGACCGGCCAGAACGGTTCTCCCCCGAGCGCGATTGCGCCGACATATGGTACCCCACGAAATACCCCTTCCTCGGTCAGGACTCCGATACCGGTCACCACGACGAGTTGTAGATAGATCGCGGCTCCACGGAGGGGTCGTGGCCACCGCTGATCGGCCGTCAACTGGGCTCCCGGTAGCGTGCGGATGACCACAGCTACCGGCGCATACGTGCGTAGCACGCGCCGAGTGCGCAACGAAATCGGCGGTGTATGTACCCATTCCTGATGGATAAGATGGCTGAGCAGTTTCTGGAGCCCGAGATCAGCAAAACTCAACAGCAGATACAGCCCCGCAAGTGGAACAATGGCTCCAGTTGTCATCCAGTGGAAGATCCGGCTGATGAGGGCGGCTACTTCCTGCATATGTGTGATCAATTAGCGATTGGCTCTGGTGTAGTGTCACCCATTAGTCGCTGGTGTTGAGATGCGTATCTCGCACCGACTGGAACGTGTACACGTCGGTGAGCCCCGGCTGGTCGATCGTGAACACAGCTGGGCGCGTCTGCTTGCCGTACGTCTTCTCGACGCGAGGGGTACCGTTTGGGGGCGTGTTGAGCGCCTCGATCACCGCGTGGGCGGCCTCCCGATTTTTGACGATCCAGATGGCCGCATCCGGGGCTTCGGCGGCCAGCTTGTCGTAATCGTCGGGGATCGCCCGACTCGCATCGTGGTTGATGCGTTCGGCTTCGAACGCGGCGACGACGTCACCAGTGTCATCGACGGCGGCCGCATCGAGCCGCCCCTCACTACCCTCGTAGTACCGCTTGACGGTTGTCGCCGGCGAGGTGGGGTCGTCAACGAACTCCTGGGCGAGCAACTGCGCGCCGACCTCGACCATCGCGACATGAAAGCTCGACTCGCTGAGATCGCCAGCGCCAGCCCCATGCGCCACGCCTTCGCGATGCCGCACGCCGATCGCATCGCGACCGTCGGGCGTCACCGTATACAGCGTGTGTGGATATCGACAGTCACGGCTGAGCAGCCCCGCCTCACGCAGCTCGTCGATCTCGTCGGCGTCGATCCCGACGTACTCGGCGAGCCGGCGCATACTGTCACGGGTGATGTCATACTCGATCTCCGGATCGTACTGCTGTTGGTGGGCCGAGTACACTGCTTGGAGAAAGCGGAGCCCCGCATCACTGATCGCGCTCTCTTGGCGTTCCGTATACGTGAGTTTCAGCGGTAGCTCACAGATCGGACAGTCGTCGCGGTCAATAGCCTCGAGATTGTGACAACAGCCGATTGCGGCCCGAATCCCGTCTGGAGTGGGATCATAGGGCGTCTCACACCCCACACAGACGAGGGCGTGTCGCTCGTCGACATACGACACTGACTCTGGCAGGCGATTGGTGTACGGCAGCGCTGAATCGATCCGGGACGCGGTGGGCTTCGTGGAGTCGGGCACTGTCTCGTCGCCGTTGTCTGTGGTCTCTGGGCCGGTCGTTGCGCGCGTTGTTGTCAGATCGAGACCGTACTCACGCCGGCTGCGCGCGACGAGCAGGTCGCGCTGGGCAGCGAACGTGGTTTCGCGGGCCGGTCGGAAGTCGTCGCGTTCGGGATGGCCGGCCGGCAACGGCGCACTCCCGACGAGAAACGGCGGCGATGGCGTCTCCGCAAACGGCGCGGGCAGCCGCACCAACCACTCGCCACGGCCGAGCGCGCGCAGCCGATTCCCAATCTCGGCGGGAGGATGATCGGCTGTCGCGAGGCGTTTCGTTAAGACATCATCGACGGGGACACTTCCCGTGACAACTGTTGAGACGTTGTTGATCAGTTCGATGTACGCGGCCTCATCGCGCACCCGCAACTGCCCAGGGAACTGGGTGGCTAACGTCACGCTACAGCCAAAGGATCGGGTCTGTGAAAGCAGCTCATCGAGCACCCCAGAGCTGACCAGCTGAGCAGCCTCTTCGAGATACAGGTTGACAAGCGGGCGCGCGTCGGGATCCGTCGTGTGGGCGCGCCGCTGGAGCGCGGTCCATAGCTTTGAGAGGACTGTTCGGGTGAGCGCCTCCTGGCTGGCGGCGCGGAGCCCACCCGTGTCAAGGATGACGACCGCGTCCTCATCAATCACCTCACGAAGATCGAAGTGGGGGTCATCGTCGTCGGGCACGTGGTTGAACAGCTGGCCCAGCCGGTCGTCAAGCGGGATCTTCTCGATCCGGTTGTGGACCCCTTGGAGCAGCTCATCGAACGTTTGTTGGCTGTTGGCCGCCACGTTGTATAGCATTGATTGGAGTTCATCATCCACCACCGAGGGCGGCTCACCCGTCTCGTGAAAGCGGGCGGCCGCCCGTTGGAGATCGCGGTGGGGGAACGCATCACGCCCGTGGACGGGATCGAACAGTGCCTTGACGAGCTGGCGGATGATGTCGGGCGAGCGGACGGCCTGGTGGAACTGCTCTGGCCCCATCACACCCGCCAGGATTTCGATGTAATGATCCGTGATATCCTCGACGGCCGTCGATCGGTCGATGCCAGCATCAAGTTGGTCGCGAATATCGAAAAACGAGATGGCGGGCAGCGTCTCCGCACAATCAAAGTAGTAGACGTTCTCAAGCGTGTCGTACGTGGCGTAATGGCCCCGCAGATACGCGGTCGCCAGGGTGTCGCCTTTCGGGGTGATGAGGATGTCAGCGCCGTCTGTGGCGGCGGTGTTGTCGAGCAGCCCTGTCAGCAGGCTGGTGGATTTCCCGGAGCCCGTCTTCCCGAACCACGCGACGTGGAGCGACTGGAGATCGGGGGGCACGGCCACCGGGTCGTCGGTGGGGGTGCCGTCCTGATCGAGTGGGTGACCGATAGTTAGTCCCGACTCACGGTAGCGTGTGAGGTGGCTGGTCGGTGGGGGTGGCAGCGCCGTTCGGTCGGCGGCGGTCGGATCGACGGTCCGGGCGGCCCCCATGGTGAGCGTGGGGCCATCAATCAGACAGAGTGCGGGCACCGTGGCGGCGTCCATCACGAGCCCGCGGCTCCGATTGGCCGTCCCCGGCAGCTTCGTGATCGCGGTTTCGTAGCTGGGCTCGTGGACCGTCCGGTCACGAATCGCGTCCACCACTGACGCCGCCTCTGTGTCCGTTGTGACCGTCCCGTCGATCCGGTAGTAGTCGTTGCCCACGCCTTCGAAGGCGGTGGCAAGCCGGCGTGCGAGTACCGATGCCTGTGGCCCAGCAATGACACAGCGGGCGCTCACCAGAAAGGCGTGTACAGGGTCGGCCGCGGTGATCGCCTCCTGGCGGCCGACGGTGGCAGCGTTGGTGTGTTCGCGGGTGGCAGTCTCGGACGCCTCATTTGCATACTCGGCGAACACGTCGCCAAACAGGTCATCAAAGGCCCGGCTGGCCGGCGTGTCGCGGCCTTCCTCGAGCCGCTGCTGGCGAAGCTCGGCATCGCCGCGCCAGTCGCGATACCGGCGACACACCACTTGGTAGGTGACGGCGGCGTCGGTGTCCGCGAGCGTCTCGGCGATCACCGCCAGCGGGAGGCGGGTATCGTCAGCGTCTTGAAACGCCGCAAGCGGTGTGAGCTGGGTTTGCCAGTCGTTGCGGCGCTCGGCGTCACCGATCCACTCGACGGCCGCAAGCTGAGTGTCTGACTCGTCAGTCGCCGGCTCAATCCCTGGCAGCGGCTCGGGTGTGGCCGGCGTGAGCTCATACGCGTTCGGACACGCGGTGCGGACCCCGCCTTGGAGCGTCTCTAGCGGCGCGTCGTCGACACCGGCATAGAGATTAAAATCGGCGTCAGCGCCGGCTGCGCGCTGTAACCGAAACTCGAAGGTTGGTGCGGGACTGCCGAAGAGCCGGTCGGTCCACCCCGTCGTGTCGGCCTCGACACTGTGGAGCCGACAGAAGCCTTGTTCGACTGCTGGCGCGGACAGCCCGGTGTCGGTCGGTTGGATGTGGAGGTGCGTGTGTTCGGAGGACTCGTCGGGTGGGGAGTCGGGCGTCTGCCCCATAGTATGTGTGGTAATACCATGTAGTATTAAGAAAGTTACTGCGCGTCACTGGTGAATCAAACGGCGGGAGGGTCTCACGTGGCCTGTGCTTGGTTGTTGGGGGTGGCTGGCCGGTGGGTCTCGCTGCCGGATTGTTGTGCTCCCGATGGGTGGGAGCATGGCTGAATCCCATTCGAGCGGGCGTGTCACCTTCGGTGACACTGACGCCCGTGCCGACCAGATGCACCAAGCGATTGATCAGTGGCTTGCCGAACTCGTCGAGGCTGTTGATACGGCACGCGCCAGCGAGCAGTTCCAACAGTGGCTCGACATCCAGCGGCGCTTCCATGAGTACTCGCATCGGAACACGCTGCTCATCGCACTCCAGTGTCCGGAGGCGACGAAGGTGGCGGGCTACCGGACGTGGCAAGATGAGTTCGATCGCCACGTGACCGACGGCGAATCCGCGATCTGGATCTGGGCCCCGATCATCACCAACCAGTGTCCAGAGTGTGGGGATGGGCCGACCTACCACGAGCGCAACGACTGCGACTACGACGAGACGCCACCCGACGAGTGGGACGAGGGTGTTGTCGGGTTCAAACCCGTCCCCGTGTTCGACGTCTCGCAGACCGAGGGGGAGCCGCTCCCCGAGCTCGACACGGCTGCTCGGGGCGACCCCGACGGACTGGTGACGGCGCTGCTTGAAGCGGCCGCCACCCTCGAACTATCAGTCGAGATCGTCGACAGCGACGCGTGGTCGTACGGTGACGCGGACGGGGTGTGTCGCCACGTCGACGGCGACCCCCATATTCAGGTGCGTGGTGACGACACGGCGGCCGTCGCGGGGACACTTCTCCATGAGTACGCGCACGCTCTGCTCCACGATCCAGCTGATACGGCCGGGCGGGAGGCGCGCGAACGCGAAGCCGAGGCGGTCGCATACGTTATCGGACGCCACTTCGATCTGGAGATGGACGGCTCAGCGCAGTATCTCGCCGCGTGGCACGACGATGACTCGGATCAGCTCTTCGAGCGCTGTGAGCGGATTCGGGAGACAAGTACAACTCTGATCGAGACGATTGCTGCCCAGGGCGGTTCCCCTGCCGATGGTTAGGCAACAGTCTCAGCCGCTGGCAGCCAGACAACTTATTCGCCCCCTCGTGAAGATGTATGTATGAGTGGTATCGAGCTTCGAGATGAGACGCTCTATGTAGAACGTGAACCGAACCAGCTAGACGAGCTGGCAATTGCGTTCTCACGAATTCTCGATCAGGTCGGGATCAAACACGTGTACATCGCTGGGTACGTGTCGATTCTCGCAGGGCGTGCACGCTCAACCGAGGACGTCGACGTGCTCATCGAACCAATCGACAACACAACGGCGGACAAGCTCGCGACGACACTCAGTACAGAGGGGTATTGGGGGCCGGCGATGCCGCTTACGTCGATGTACGAGATGCTCGAGAATGAGGATCCGATCTGGGTCGCGCCAACCGATCAGATCACCCCACATATCGAGGTTAAGACCGTCACTGATGAGTTTGATCAGGCATCTCTCTCCCACGCACTCTCCGCACAGATCGATGGTCAATCGATTCCGATCGGTCCGCTCGAACTCCAGATTGCGTACAAACTGTCGCTCGGCGCGCAGAAAGATATCGAAGACGCAGTCCATCTGTACACACTCTTCGAGGAAACACTTAGTGCGCCCCAGCTCGAAACGTGGGTGAGCCGACTCGATGTCGAAGCTGAATATGACCGACTCAAACACGCTTGAGAACCTCGATGCGAAGCACGATCGCAATCGTGAACAACGCATCGCGGCGATCAAACGCTGGGTGGCGTACATCCAAGCAGAGCCACCAGAGACGTGGGGGCCACAGCAGAACGCAGTAGTTAACGGTCAGATCAGTGCTGCCCAACACGTTGCGACCTCAGCTGCGCACCAGAAACACGTGTCTGATGTTGCCCAAGACATTCTTGCCATCCAAAACGACGGGAGCGACACAGCCGGATCGCAGGATGAGCGGTAAGCTGTCTTCGCATTCGTAGACTACGACCAGTTGTACGAAGTTCTCCCCTGACAGCCGGTAGCGTCGTCTGTAGCGGTTTGTGTGGTGCCCCGAGGAGTGGACACCATGTCCAAGCAGTCGTCGTCCCCGGACTCTTCCGGGACCGACCCGAGTGGTATCGAAGCCGTTGAGATGACCACGACCGATCAGGTCGCGCAGTATCTGATCGAAGACCAGATGGCCGATCTCACAGACGCCGTCCGTGAGGCCGTCCAAAATGGGGCTGATAGTCCGGGCGCAGAGCGCGTGCTCGTGAGCGTCACCCCCGACCAGACGGTCGTTTGTGACGATGGTGCGGGCGTCGATCTCGGTGGTGAGGCCGGCCGCCGTGACCTGTCGGTGCTCGGCGCTGGGACGAAAACGCGTGGTGATGATTCGACCCTCGGCGAGTGGGGGATCGGGACGGGCGCGATCATTGCGAAAGGAGCGGTCCGGATCTGGAGTGGCACCCACGCGCTGTGTTTCGATTACCAGGACGAACGCGACACCGGCCCGTTCGCGCAGGCAGCGGGGCGAGAGGGCGTCGTCATCGATACTGACCACGCGTTCGACGGCGTCTGTGTGACGATCGACCACTACGCGAGTGAGGTACCGGAGCCGGACAGCTATCGGTGGCACCGAATGTACGAACAGCTCCGCGAGCGATTCGGCTATCTCAGCTTCCGAACAGGCGTCGAGATTGTGGTGAACGGTGATGTCGTGGATCGCGGCCATCCGTTCGCCGCCGTCGACAATGCCCGCGTCGCGGTCACCCGCGAAACTGATGACGCGTACCTCGCGGTCACCAACACGCCCGAAGAGGGGCTCGCCGTCTACAGCAACGGGCTGTACGTCACCACCGATTACGACGCTGGGGTCGGTGGCGTCGTCGTCTCGAAGGGGAATCTCACGCTGAACTTCGCGCGGACGGCCGTCCAGTCAGGATGTGAGCGCTGGGACCGGATTCAAGAGACGCTCGCAGACACGCGCGTCGAGCTCTACGACCAGTTGAGCGATGACGCGCTCGACAGTCGGACCCGGTCGGTGATGGCCGAGCTGATCGCGACCGACGCCGACCGGCGTGAGCGGTGGCGCGACCGCCAGGTGTTCCAGCTTGTTACCGAGACGCCGGTGAGTCTCGCCCAGATTCAGGCCGCCCCACAGATTGCCTTCCAAGACGACGCCAGTCATAGCGCAGACGCACTCGTCGAGCGGGGCGCGATCGTCTTGGATACGAGCGATACGGCGACCGAGCAGCTCGCGCGAGTCGCGCGCGACGAGGAGAACCCGCTTGAACTCCCGGATACCTTCGCGGTCCAAGCGCGCGCCGAGGCGCTCGGCGTCTGGGAGGGGTACACGCGACTCGACGACAGCGAGCTGACGGCACGCCAAGAGCGGTATCTGTTGTTCGCGCGAGCGCTCGCCGACGCGATCGGCATCGATCGGCGGATCTACTGGGGGGAGGCGACGGCAGACGCCTGGACCGATGGGTACACGCGGATCGTGGTGACGGATTCGGCGGTAACGAGCCCGAAACGCGCCGTGTGGACCCACGACCTGTTTCTGGTGCTCTGTCATGAGGCGGCTCACGACCGCCCGGACAAACAGCGGACCGCCCACGGGCGGCGCTTCGAGAGCCGGTTCCGCAACCTCGTCGAGGATCCGAGCGTGCGCGACGCGTACTCCGACCTCGTGGGTGCGATCCACGAGCGGGGGCTTCGCGCCGTGTTCCGTGACCGCGGCGTGCGACTCGGGTAGCGGGGGTGTCTCGCGCCCGAGGGGTGCGCGCGATGTTCAAACTCGTATTGCTGATCGTTCAGAGTCGAATCGCCTCGCCACCGGATCACGCCACATGGGGATCGTGTTCGCATCCCCCAGCGGCACGTACCACGGACGCGACGCCGCGAGGAGAACTGGTCGCGTGTGACCGCTGCGGGCGTGTGGAGCCACCCACTCGCTGATGGCGACCTACGAGCGCTGTCCGCGGTGTGGCGACCGCGTGTCTATCGTCATCGTTCGCGGGCCCGATACGGCGGTCTGTCACCCATGTGGGCATCAGGTCCCGCCGCCACCCGTCGACTGAGGGACGGGTCCCAGTTCACCCGGCTGTGGGCGGTCGCGACACGAGGGAGCTGCGGATCGTGTACCTGCGGTGAGCGTGGGGCGCGCCACACAAGAGGAGATCAGTTCCTGCTGACAGCTGGTGTCTCACACCGGTGGCGGCCTCAACCACCACCAGCAGTCCGTCTGCGTGTGTGCTAGATGGCTCCCAGGCCCGCCTTGTGGGGGTGTTTATTTCTCGCCGCGATGGGTGCCGGCGAGTACCTGCCGGCGTGATTCGATGTCGACACGGTGTCAACTTCGGTTCGTCCGGACTCTCGATGCGGGCCGGACGGCCGATCCGACCGATCCAGTCGCACAGGTGTACACCCACTCCGATGGCTACCCGAGCGGCGTGCTCGGGCGGCTACGCGAGCTCAAACAACTACTGGAAGCGACCTCGAGTGTCCGTGGCCCGTCGTACGCGGCCGCTCAGTACGTCTTCCTCGAGAAGTTGGCGTCGCTGCCGCTGTATCTCGATCCCGACCGGGAGGCGGGCCAGCGGCTCGACGCACACTCGCCCGCCGACGTCTGTCAGCCCAGTCGGATGCAGCATCTCTCCCAACCGCTGTTTCTGCTCGGCCACGGGATCGAGGATCCCAGCAGTGGGATCCACGGCGACGAGGAGTACCTGTACATCGTCGCGATCCCATCGTACGACCTCGGGCAGGTCGAGCCGCCGACGTGGGAGGTGGCCGTCAGCAAGCAGTGTGGGTTCCCGCGGTGGGACGCCCAGACCGACGACGCGTTCAGCGAGGCGACGTGGCAGTTTGAAGGGTCGCTTACGGCTGCGCGAGGTGAATTCTGCGACGATCTGTGAGAGACAGCCGATTCGAACCGATCTTAACCAACAAGAAGCCAGTTTCTGGGGTACTGTTGGTTAAGACTACTGACGACACTCTGTTCCTCGTTTTCAGCCGTGTCTCTCTCGAGACCCTCGTGCGTTTTGCGTGAGTTAGGTGAGCCAGCACTCCATCGACTGGTGACCCTCCGTGACTGGTGAGTTGTG
>NZ_CBVY010000005.1:168058-175629 GCF_000513435.1 Halorubrum sp. AJ67
GCGCGAGCGAGAGCGCGCAGTCGTGGCTGTCGGGCGTCGACGTCGAAAATCCGCGATGAAAGGGATCGCGGGCGCGGCGCGTGAGCGCCTTCGGAGTGGAACACTCCAATGAGTAATACCAACGTGTCAACAAAAGAGGTTTCGGTGGATGAGCAGGGACTCGAACCAGCTGAGACGGAGCCAGACGCTGAGCCATTGCGGCCCCGGGTCGAGCTTCAGACGCAGGCGAAGGTGGACGCGAACCATCCCGATGCGGGACTGCGTGGGTTGTCGCTGGCCGCCGAGGAGAAGGCGCTCGCGCGTGAAGCCGAGAAGGCCCGCACCCGAGAGCGGTGGGATCGGAGACAGTCCTCCGATCGGGAGGCCCGGACGCGGCAGGTGGCCGCTGAAGGGAGTCGCCAACGCCGGGACCGGTTCGCCGAGCGGCGCGCGAGCGTGGCCTCATGGGCTGACCCCGAACGAGACGATCCCAGAGCGACGCTGTCACAAGATGAGCTGGCGACGGTAAATCAGGAAGCGCGGCGGATCGCGACGAACACCACAGGCTGGACACCCGCGGCGGTGAGCCGGCAGCTCGCACGGCGCGTGGCCGACGGCGAGAGCGTGACGACGGCGGTCATCGGGGTGACAGAGCAGATTCAGCAGGCACCCGGAACGATCATTCCGATCGATACGGTCAGCGAGGTTGGTCGCGGCACGGTGAGTATCGCAGGGACGTGGAGTGAAGACTGGGATCCTGCGCATCCAGCCATCCAACAAGTCGGGCTGCTCGCAGACGACACTGGGCGGATCAAGGTGACGGTGTGGCAGAAATCCGACCAACCGCGCATCAACGAGGGCGAGCAGGTGCGACTGGTCGATGTCGCGATGAGTTGGTACGACGGCCGCGTGTCGGTGGCGCTGACTGGGTGGTCGCGGGTCGATTTCCCCGAACGCGACCGGTGGTGGGACACGTAGGCCGGTACGGTTCCTCTTTTTTTGCCGGGTAATCGCTGCGTGGCTGGGTTCGAGATTGGCGATCGGCTGGCTGATCGGTGTGGCCGCACCATCCAGCCACACCCCACGCCCCACCCTCCGCTCCGTGCTCGCTCCCGGCGGTCGCTGCGCGCGCAGCCACAACCGTCAGTCAGTGACCCACGACTTCAGTCGTGGGCTTCCATCGCTGTGGACACTGCCTCTAAGAGTCACAATCCAGCACGTCGTAATTAGACCAGTTCACCGATAGAGTTTTGATTTTGTTTCCTAATAGGAATCGTATGCCTAATAGGAAAGAGTCAATCTCGATAGCGATGTAGTATCCGTTTCCGGAGGATCGGGTATTCCGATACCAAGCGATACAGGACGTTCTTGCTGTTCTCATCGACCGGCTGTATGCGAAATATTCGATGAGGGAACTCGTAAGCCTCACCGGGGCGAATAAGGGAACGATCTCAAAGGCGGTCAAACTGCTTTCCGAGCTTGATCTCGTCGAGACCGCACCGGACGGGCGGACCCAGCAGATCCAGATCAACCGTCAGTGACCTACGACTGAAGTCGTGGGCTTCCGGGCTTGTACCGCTGTGAATTAACCACCACACCACGCTATTTATCCGACGTGTTAGTACTTACTGCCACTGAATTCGGTGACGACGCGTACCTGCGTCCCGGGTCCAACGACCGGACCGGCGACACACATAGTATCAAACTGAAACCACTTGGATTCCTAATACGGACCATTAATATGTGATGACGTGACAGGGCGGCGTATGCCCCTCCCCGCCGAGTGCCCCGAGTGTGGCGACACGGACATCGATGTCGTCAGCGTGCCGCCAAGCGACCACGCCTACGAGGGCTGGCAGACCGCGCTTGAATGCGACACGTGCGACGAGCGCGTGTTCGCCCGCGAGCTCGACGGGTAGTTTCGACCTGTCGCTCGCAGTCTCGGCGAGTCGTCTGGGCTGTTCGCTCTTCGTCGATTTCTCTCGCGCTCGTCAACTACTACGTTCCATCGGCTCACGGTTCGCGTCTCGGCCACTGGCCGCGTCGAGCCGCCCACAGCCGCAGCCCGACGAACGTGACGAGCGCGGCCGCGACGATCTCGATCTGGACCGCTGCGGCCGGCTCGCGATAGATCTCGAGGACGCGAACCCACGGGGCGATGTCGTCGCTCGGGCTTCGGGGGACGCTGACCAACGGGTACGCGAGGAACCGCATCGATGCGAGGTCGCCGGCGAGCAGCCCACCCCAGGCGTCGCCGAGCAGGTGCGCCACGTACCCGACCGCGAACGCGGCCGGCGCGACTTCACGCAGCCGGTCGGGAATCCGATCGCCGACCGGGGTCGACTCGGACCGCATGACCCACCAGAGACCGCCGCACACGCCGAACAGCACGAACACCGAATGCGCGAGCGAGCGCCCGTAGACTAACACGCCCCAGTAGGCCAGCGGTTTGTCGATCAGGTCCGGGAACTGGCTGCCGACCGCCAGCGGCACGAGCGCCCAGCGGACCGGCAGCCGGCGGGTGGTTGCCGCCGCGTACGCGACGTACAGCAGATACGCGACCGCGCCGTGTGTCACCGGATCCATATCGTCTCCGTCGCTCGGACGCGGCTAACCGTTGACGATCGCAAGCGGGCGGATCACCGGCTGCCGCGTACTCACCCGGCGACCACCGCTTATCTGTAACATTTATATTGTCTGGTTGATGTGTTGGTGACGAATGGCGGCGTCTGCGATCACGCGTCCGAAGACGATTCACGTGCTCTACGTGGACGACGACCCGGAGCTCGTCGAGACGGCGGCGGCCCTGCTCGAAGCCGAGAGCGGACGCCTGACGGTCGAGACGGCGACGGATGCGGACACGGGGCTCGATCGTCTCGCTGCCACCGCTATCGACTGTGTGGTCTCCGACTACGAGCTGCCGGGCCGAGACGGGGTCGCGTTCCTCGAAGCCATCCGCGACGCGTATCCCGACCTCCCCGTCATCCTGTTCACGGGAAACGGATCCGAGGCCGTCGCCAGCGACGCGATCGCGGCCGGCGTCACGGACTATCTCCAGAAGGGGGGCGATTCGAGCCAGTACGCCGTGCTCGCGAACCGGATCCACAACGCCGTCGACAGCGTCGTCGCTCAGCGCGAACGGCGACGCCACATCGACGCGATCCAAACCGCACAGGAGGGGATCGCCATACTGGACGACGAGCGATTCGCCTTCGTGAACGAGGCGTACGCCGCGCTGTACGGCTACGACGCCGAGGACCTGATCGGCGACCACTGGGAGCGTGTCTTTCCCGACGAGGTGAGCCCCGACCTCCGCACCGAGATCCGATCGACCGTACGGGAAGCCGGGAGCTGGCACGGTCAGACGGTCGGTCGCCGGGCGGACGGCAGTACGTTCACCGCGGATCGGGCCGTCTCGCTGACCGACGGCGGCGAACTCGTCTGTACCGTTCGGGACGTCACTGACCGCGAGGATCAGGCGTCGCGGCTCGAACGCACGACGACTCGCCTCGAACTCGCCATCGAGGGGGCCAACCTCGGCGTCTGGGACTGGGACATGCGGACCGACGCCGTGCGGTTCAACGACAAGTGGGCCGAGATGCTCGGCTACTCGCTGTCAGCGCTTGAGCCGCGGCTCGAAACGTGGGAGAATCGCGTCCACCCGGACGACCTCGCCGCCGTCGAGGCGGCGTTGGCGGAGCACGTCGACGGCGAGACCGAGTACTACGACACGGAACACAGGATGCGCACCGCGGACGGCGACTGGAAGTGGATCCGCGATATCGGAACGATCGTCGAGCGCGACGACGGCGAGCCGGTCCGGGCGGTGGGGATCCACCTCGATGTCGACGACCAGAAGCGACGCGAGCGGGAGCTCGAACGGGAGAAACGCCGGCTTGAGGAGTTCACCAGTATCGTCTCACACGACCTCCGGAACCCGCTTCAGGTCGCGGCGGGAAACGTGGAACTGGCGTCCGACGAGTGTGACAGCGCGTACCTCGACGACACGATGAACGCGCTCGACCGGATGGAGGAACTGATCGACGATCTCCTGCGGCTCGCGCGGATCGGCGACCAGGTCACCGAGACGGAGATACTCGATCTCGCGCCGCTCGTCGACGACTGTTGGGGGACCGTCGAGACCGCCGATGCCACGCTCGTGAACGAGACCGACCTGACGCTCCGCGCTGACCCGAGTCGACTCCGGCAGCTGTTCGAGAACTGCTTCCGGAACAGCGTTGAACACGCCGGAACGGGCGTCACCGTCACCGTCGGGGACCTGCCCGACGGCTTCTACGTCGCGGACGACGGACCGGGGATCCCCGCGGACGACCGGACCGACGTGTTCACGGCCGGATACTCGACCGCCCCGGCGGGAACCGGCTTCGGACTGTCGATCGTGAACCGAGTCGTCCAGGCGCACGGCTGGACGATCCGCGTGACCGACGGGACCGCGGGCGGCGCACGGTTCGAACTCACCAACGTCGATTCCGATCCGTCGGCCGACTGATCGTCACGGAGACGGACCGCCCGTCTCGGAGCCCGCTCCGAGCGGGCTGGCCCCCTAGTTCACGGCGCTGAAGAAGAATGACGAGAACACGAGCTGGACGCCGACCACGATCGCGGTGAACGCCACGAGCCCGCTCGTCGTGAACGGCACGGCGGCGAAGCCGTTCAGCGCCCAGTCGACGATCAGCCAGGTCGCGTAGCTGGCCCCGGCGGCGAACACGATCAGGCCGGCCGTCGCGCCGCGTTCGAGCGTTCCGTACGTCGACACCCACGAGGTCACCGCGTCGCCGGGTTTCTGGATCGGGTCGCTGGCGACGGTCGCGAACACGCCGAGGGTCCCGACCTGAATCCCGAGGATCGTGAAGAGACTCCCGGCGATCATCGAGTTCACGCCGAGCGTCACCTCGCCGAGCGCGACGCCCGTGTGCGCGACCGCCATCACGGCCGCGCCGAACAGCGCCAGCAACACACCGGGCACGGAAAACAGGTAGCCGGGCGCGTTCACGAGCATGAACCGGACGTGTCGCCAGCCGTCACGGAAGCTGTCGAGCGTCTCCTCGCCCTCCCGCTCGTGATACACGATCGGTACCTCGGCGATCTGGAGGTCCTTCGCGCCGGCGTCCATGATCATCTCCGAGGCGAACTCCATGCCGTCGGTCTCTAAGTCCATCCGCTCGTACGCCTCGCGGGTGAAGATCCGGAAGCCGCTGTGGGCGTCGCTCACGCCGGCCTCGTAGAACGCGTTCAGGAACTGGGTCAGGAGTGGGTTTCCGACGTACTGGTGGAGCGTAGGCATCGAACCGTCTTTGATCTCTCCGTCGAGACGGCTCCCCATCACCACGTCAGCGCCCGTCTCCTCGAGATGGTCGAGCAGCCGCGGGATCTGCGTGAAGTCGTACGTGGTGTCGGCGTCGCCCATGACGATGTACTGGCCACGCGTCCGCTCGAAGGCGTACCGATAGGCGTAGCCGTACCCTTTCCCGTCGGGTTCGACGACGATCGCGCCCATCTCTCGGGCGATCTCCGGCGTGCGGTCCGTCGAGCTGTCACTGATGATGATCTCCGTCGGGAGCTGGAGCTCCTCGACGGCACTCTTGATCCAGTTGAGACACGTCTCGATTCCTTCTTCCTCGTTCAGCGTCGGCATGACGACCGACAGCTCCGGTGTCGTCGCCGACTCTCGGTCGACGAGGAGTTCGTCGGCGCTAAGCGGGTCGTCACGGGCAAGTTCTGACTCCGACTCCGATGGAGCGGTAGTAGTGGACGCCATGAGCTACAAAGATCGTATACGTGTCGTACATCAGTACAACTATATGAAATTTTCTTTCTGAGTGAATAATCTTACAGACATCCACTCGCTGTCGTGAGACCTTCGACGCGCTCGATCGCTACGCGTCTAGATACGGCTCACACACCCGTGCGACGCCGTCCTCGAAGTCGATCTCCGGTTCCCACCCGGTGGCCTCGCGGATCCTCGAGATGTCCGCGCACGTGTCGTGGACGTAGTTCTCCAAGGGAATCGGCTCGTACTCGGGTTCGACGTCCGTCCCCAGCGCGTCGTTGATCAGGTCGATCATCTCGTTGAACGAGTACGGATCGCCGGTGCCGAGGTTGTACACGCCGGTCAGTCCATGGTCGGCCGTCGCGATCAGCCCGCGGACGATGTCGTCGACGTGCGTGAAATCGCGCGTCTGGCTCCCGTCACCCCAGAGGACGGGTGACTCGCCGTTCGCGATCTTGTCAGCGAACTGCGAGACGGTGTTGGCGTACTCGCCTTTGTGCGCCTCGTTGCCGGCGTAGCCCTGATACACCGAGAAGAAGCGCATCCCCGCACACGTCAGGTCGTCGTAGAAGTTGTTGTAGTACTCGGCGTAGCGCTCCCGCCCGAGCATCGACGCGTCGTATCCCGTCGCGGCCTCCAAGTCCATGTCCTCGGGGCTCGGCTCGGTTCGACTGCCGTACGCCGACGAGGTCGAGGCGTACACGACCGTGTCACAGCCGTCCGCGTACGCCTGCTCGACGACGTTCACGAACCCTTCGATGTTCACGCGCGCGCCCTCTCGCGGGTTCTCTTCGAGCATCTGCCGGCTCGACAGCGCGGCGAGGTGGAACACGACGTCGACGTCCGTCGGGAGGTCCTCGTCGAGGACGTCCGCGTCGACGTACTCGACCGCCTCGTCGAGGTTCCCCTCGGTGCCGAGGTAGCCGTTGTCCAGCGCCAACACGTCGTTGCCGGCGTCGGCGAGGTGGTTCGCGAGGTTCGACCCGATGAAGCCCGCGCCGCCGGTCACCAGAATTCGAGCGTCCTGCATGTCTACTCCCCGTACTGTCATCAATATAACCGTACTGGAATCGCTGTCGGTCTGGTCCGGGTGAGGTACCCGATCGATCACCGGAAACCCAGTGAAGTGGGAACGATCCACAATCTCGACCGCTCTTTGATCCACGACCGTCCGGATGGCACTGGGCTTCTGCGCGCGGCCGACGACCACGGCGCGGCCCGACGACCACGGACCCGCCCCCGGCATGAACCCGTTCGCCGGACAATGGTTTAGGAATTAATATGTTTCACCAGACGATGTTTATATACGCGCGGTAGCGACGGTGACGCATGGGTGGATCGTCATCTCGACCGCGGTGTGACTGCGGCCGACCGATCGTGCGCGGGCTCTCCGCGGCCGCGCGCTGTGCGAAGTGTCGCCGCCGCCGGGAGCGGTCGTCTCGGTCGGGCTCTCCGTAGAACCGAAAGAGCGCGGAGGCTGCCCGCGAGACGGCCTCGTTCAGTCGTCGCTTCGGCTCACTGACGACCGAGTATCGGCGACGTCGTCGCTCGCGTCGACGGCGTTGTCGGCCGTCTCCGAAGGAACGCCGTGCGGGGCGAACACCGCCTGCTCGTACGCCTCCGTGACCGCCTTGAGCCCGTCCGAATCCACCCCGTCCTCGTCGCGCCGCCGCCGGTAGAACTCCCAGTGGGTCGCCGCGGTGTCGTCCGTCGACCGACTGAGTCGAGCCCGGACCGCCGCGTAGGCGATCCGGGCGGCCTCGTCCGGCCGGCCGGCGGCCAGTTCGGCTCGTGCGCGCTC
>NZ_CBVY010000005.1:175793-177879 GCF_000513435.1 Halorubrum sp. AJ67
CGGCTCGTGCGCGCTCGACCAGCGATGTGACGGGGTCAGTCGCGGCGGTCTGCGGTCTCGTCTCGTCGCCTGCGGTCGCCGTGCCGGCTCTCGTCGCGTCCGTGCCCGGTCTCGCGCCTTCGAGCGCATCTCCCGTCCGTCGCCGGAGAAGAACGACGGCCCCCAGCGCGACGAGTGCTGCTCCGAATCCGGCGACGACGAGGGGGTCGATCTCCGGCCAATCCGTCTCGCTGCCGGTCGCCGGCACGGTGACTTGGCCCTCCGCGACGCTCTCGGCGAGGTTCGTTCCGGTCCCGTCGAAGCTCGCGGTGAGCGACACCTGATCGCCGCCGGTGACCGTCTCCGGCACCGCGACCGTGGTCCGGTACGTCCCGTCCGCGTTCGTCTCGACGGTTCCGATGTCGGTCCCGTCGACCGCGAGCGCGACGCTCCGGCCCGCGAGTCCGCGCTCGGGGTCGTCCCCGCCGTCGGTGGTCAGACGCCCGGACACGGTCAGGGTGTCCGCCTCTCCGTCGTCGGGGCCGTCACTTCCTTCCTCACTCCCACCGTCAGCCGCGTCGATCGACCCGTCGACCGAGAGCGCCGTCGCCGTCTCTCGGACAGAAAGCGTTGTCACGGCCGTGGATCGAGCGATCGCCGCGTTTCGCCGGTCGATCGCCACCCGGAACTCGTTTTCCCCCGTCGGGATGGTTGCCGAAACCGTCCCCTGGAGGTCGACGCGTCCGTTCGGACCGGTCTCACCGGTCGCGAGTCGCCGCCCGTCGAGACTGAGCGTCACCGGGATACTGCCGATTGCGCCCGGATCGACGCCGGCGACATCGACGGCCCCGGTCGCGCGAACGGTGTCGTCGAACCCGGCCGTCGCGCTCGCGTTCTCCAGTTCGATCGACGTTTCCGCCTGTTCGGTGATCGAGACGGCGACCGTGTCGGTCGCGGGCAGGTACGGGTTGCTCGGCTCGGGAGCGTACCCAACGGTGACCGCCGACGCGTTCAACGGTGCCAAGATCGGCCGATACGTCGCGGTGTACGTCCCGTTTGGCCCGGTCTCGGTCGTCACGGTGTCATTGCCGAGTCGCACGCGCACGGTGCCGTTTTCGATGGGCGTTCCGTTCGCCGTCGTCAGTCGGCCCGAGATCCTCGCCGGTTCGTCGGCCGCGATCCGGGTCCGGTTCGTCTCGGCGACGAGGCGCGTCTCGGTGAACTCTCGGGCTTGGATCGCCGCCACCGCCTCGCCGGTCATTTGACGAACCTCCTCGATCGCGGTCTGTGCTCCGTCGAGTTCGACGCCGGTCCCGTTTTCGAGGACGCCGTATCGGTCTTCGAGTCCGGCTGTCGTCTGATTGATCTCCTCGGCTTGCGCTACCAGCTCCCGCGCCAGTTCCCGAGCGCGCTCGTCGTCGTTCCCGGCCGCGCGCTGGTACTCCGCGGCGAGCTCCTCTGACTCCCGGAGCGATTCCGCCAGCGACGCCTGCTCCTCGCGGGTCAGGTTGAACTGCGTCGCGAGCTCTTCCTCGTCGATGTCGCTGGCGACGGTCGCGTACTTCGCGAGGTCCTCGTCGTACCCCTCGTCGAGGAGCGCTTGGGCCTGCTCGAACTCCCTGTCGCTGATCGCGACCGCACTCTCGTTCAACCGCGCGCCGAGCCGCGCCGAGAGGTAGTCCGCGACGCGTCCCGGATCGCCGTCTTCCCGGACCACCTCGGGGTCCTGGTGCGGGGCGAGCGTCCCGTTGTCGGCCGTCTCGTTGCCGGAGTCCGCCCCCGGACCGGGCGTGGGAGCGGCACCGACCCCCCCGACGACGGCGACGACGATGACGATCGCCGCGGCGAACACGGCGAGCCCCTGATAGCGTGCCGACACATTCGCATTCCGACCCCGACCGATATAAAGCGTACGAGACCCCGGATCGGACGACTCGCCGGCACGTCGAACCCGACGCGGCGATCGGCGGCGTCTCGTCGCCGTCCGGAAGCCAACTTTCAAGAGATCACGCCCTGAGTCACAGCCAATGGAGGTCACGAGCCGCTGGTGGGCGTCCGTCGGGGCCGGACTCGTGCTCGCCGCGCTCGGCGTCGTCGCCGAGCGGCC
>NZ_CBVY010000005.1:180144-183394 GCF_000513435.1 Halorubrum sp. AJ67
CCTATCCCCTGTGTGCCTTGCCTCCCACGACTCGCCGCGTCGAGCCGCGCCTTTGCCCGCCTCGGCGACCGAATCACGGTCGAGTACACCATCTCCGCCGCGGACGCGTTCGTCGACGCCCCCGTGTCCGTCGCCCTCGCGGCTCGTCGCCCGCCCGAAACGGCGACGGTTCCGCTGTCGGTTCGCGCCGACGCTCCGGTGGGAGTCGAACGCAGCGCCGGGGAGCGAACGGTCGCACTCGATCCGGATGAGGTGGCGGGCGAGGCCGCGTTCGACGTGTCGTTTCCCGTCGCCGGTCGGTTCGCGTTTCCCGTGCCGAGGATACACATGCGCGATCCGACGGGGCTGTATCGCACGACGGTCGATCGCGGGCCGACGCCGACCGTAACGGTGCGACCGCAGCCGCTCGATGTCCACGTCGGCCAAGGCGGGGAAGCAATCCGCAACGCGTACGGGGAACACCAGTCCGAACGGCCCGGCCCGGGGGTGACGACACAGGAGATCAGACAGTACGTCCCCGGCGACAGCGTTCGGCGGATCGACTGGAAGGCGACCGCCCGGCTGGCCGACGTCTACGTCCGTGAGACGCAGGGAGAGACGGACCGTCGCACCGCGCTCGTCGTGGACCACCGCGGCCGGATGGCGGTCGGACCGCCCGGCGAGACGATGCTGGACTACGCTCGCGAGGTCGCGGTCGGCATCGTCCGAACCGCTGCGGACCGGAACGATCCGATCGACTTCGACGCGGTCGGCCGCGAGGGGGTCACCGAGTCCGTTCGCTCGAACACGACCACGGAGCCGCACGCGCAGACAGAGGCGGCGCTGTACGACCTCGTTCCGACGGCCGACGAGGCGGCGTACGGCGCGCAATCTGCGTCCCGTGTCCGAGCGATCGCCGACCGGATCGAGGGTGACGACAGCGCCTTCGCCCGCGTGCTCGGCGCGTACGTCGGCGATCCGATCCGGTACGTCAGGCGCGCCCGCGCTGACCCGCTCGTCGGGAGCGTCCGGCGGATCCGCAACCGGATCGAGACGGGCGGACTGGTCGTGATCGCCACGAGCGACGACGAGCCCGCCGCGCTCCGAGAGGCGGTCAAGACGGCGATCGCCGGCGGCGGGCGGGCGATGGTCTTTTTGACGCCGCGCTGTCTGTTCGAGTCGACCGACGTGACCGACCTCGACGGCGCGTACGACCGGTACCTCGCGTTCGAACAACTGCGTCGCGACCTGGACGCACACCCCCGCGTCACCGCGCTCGAAGTCGCTCCCGAAACGCGCGTCGACGCGGTCCTCGCACACCGTCGGGAACGACCGGCGGCGGTCCGCTGATGGCGTCCTCGCCGAGCGACGCGCCGGGAGATCTGACGGGATCGGTCGGATCCCAGCTCGCCCGCGATCCGCTCGGCGTCGCCGGACTCCTCGTCGTTTTCGGCGCGGTGCTGGCGACCGGGACGGGCCGCGACGCCGTCCTCGCCGGCGTCCTGCTCTGTGTGGCGCTCCTGCTCCCGGCTTCGCTCGCATTCGTCGTCGGCCAGCTCGCGCTGTCGGTGGCGGTGACGGTCGAGGACCGGATCGCCGTCGGCGTTGCGCAGCTCGCGCTCCTCGTCGTCCTCACCCAGCCCGCGCGAGACCGATCGCTTCCGAACGCGGTCGTCGGGACGCTCGCCGCGTACGCCGTTCTGCTGGGCGTCGTCGCGGTCGGCTTGCGAGAGAGTCACTTCGCGGCGGCCGGGCTCCTCTGTCTGGCGGTCGCGCTCGGGACCTACCTCGCCCGCCGGCTGACGCTGGTCAGGCTCGGACTGGTCGGTGCGGAGCCAAAAGAGTAAACCCGCGACCCCCGAAATCCAGAGCAGACAGTATGGACGTTCCTGGAGGCGCGGCGACGGCAGAAGAATCCGACTCCGGGGAGTCGGACGCGCCGGACCCGGGGGAGTTCCCCGACCGACAGGTCCGCCTCGCCGCGCTCGAAGCGGAGAACCGGCAGCTCCGCGAGGAGTACGCCCGAGCGCGACAGGCGGCCTACCGCCGGACCGCCCTCGGGCTGTTCGCCGTCGGACTCGTCGGCCTCGTCGGCGGGCTCGCGTTTCCCGACGCCCGGACGGTGCTGTTCGCGCTCGGCGGGACCGGCGTCTTCGCCGGCGTGCTCACGTCCGTCCTCACCCCCGAGCGGTTCGTCTCGGCCCGGGTCGGCGCTCGCGTGGTTCAGGCGCTGCGCGCCGACCGAGACGCCGCGATCGACGAGCTCGGACTCCGCGGGGACCCGGCGTACGTCCCTACCGACGGATCCGACCGATCCGGCGGCGTCCGGCTGTTCGTCCCGCGACGCGCGGACGAGCCCCTTCCCGATCCGACCGACCTGACGGACCTGTTCGTCGTTCCGGAGGCGGACGAGCGGGGCGGCGTGGCGTTTCACCCCACCGGGGAACCGCTGTTCGAGGATCTGGACGCGGCTCACGACCGGTCGGTCGACGCGACGCCCGAGACGACCGCCGCGGTGGCGGCCGACGCGCTCGTCGAGCTCTTCGAACTCGCCGACAGCGTCGCTCACGACGTCGACCTTGAGACGAACCGCGTCACGTTCGAGATCGAGGGGGCCGGCCTCGGCGACCCCACCGGTTTCGATCACCCGATCCCGTCCGTGCTCGCCGTGGCGCTGGTCCGCACCGTCGATGCGCCCGTCCGGGTCGACGTGACCGACGACGATCCGTTGACGGTCACCTGTCGATACGACCCGCAAGCGGACGCGGCGAACGGGCGTTCGACGGCGACGGCGGAGCAGGAAGAAACGCAGCGGCGGACGGAGTCGACGGCGTCGTAGTTCAGGTTCGCACCCGGATCCGACTCGGCGTGATCGGTGGGGAAACCGAATCGCGTTGCTCCTCGATCATGTCATTTGCGGAGACATCCCCGACGCTTCGCCCGGATGTCTGGTGTCTGTTCAGTCCGTCTCGGATTCCGCTTCGTCCGTTTCCACTTCCGCACCGTCGGTCAACGGCTTCGGGTCTTGTTTCCCCTCGTTGCTCTCCTCGATCGGTTCCGTTCCGTTGTTCGTCGTCTCCGTCTCGGCGAACGACGCGTCAGCGCCCGGCGGCGCGACGCTTTCGACGACCTCCTCGACGATCGCGGCCACCGAGCGCTCGGCCAGCTCCGCGTCGGTCGTCCGAATCACGCGGTGGACGAGCACCGGCGGCGCGAGCGCCTTGACGTCGTCGGGGATGACGTACGACCGGCCGCGGATCGCCGCCCGCGC
>NZ_CBVY010000005.1:183511-184399 GCF_000513435.1 Halorubrum sp. AJ67
CGGGATCCGCGACGAACACGTCGGTGACGGCCTCGCTTGCGGTCCGCACGTCCTCCGGCTCGATCACCTGCGGGACCGCGTCGGCGTCGAGGCCCGGCGCGTCGTCGAACCGATCCAGCACCTCCCGCTCGTCGGCGCGACCGGGCACCTCGACGGTGTACTTGAGCTGGAAGCGGTCCCGCTGGGCCTCGGGCAGCTCGAAGACCCCCTCCATCTCGATCGGGTTCTGCGTGGCGACGACCATGAACGGCTGCGGCAGCCGGAGCGTCTCCCCCTCGATGGTGACCGTCGACTCCTCCATCGCCTCCAAGAGCGCGCTCTGGGTCTTCGGCGTGGCGCGGTTGATCTCGTCGGCGACCACCACGTTCGAGAACACCGGCCCCTTGCGGAGCTGGAACTCCCCCGTCGCCTGCTGGTAGACGTTTGTCCCCGAGACGTCGGCGGGGACCATGTCCGGGGTCATCTGGATCCGACCGTACGAGAGGCCGAGCGCCCGGGCGAACGCGTTCGCGATCGTCGTCTTCGCGACGCCGGGGACCCCTTCCAAGAGCACGTGGCCGTCCGTGAGCAGCGCGATCGTGAGTCCCTCGAGCACGTCGTCGTTGCCGACGACGACGTCGCTCGTCGCCTCCCGGATCGCGTCGTACACCGCCTCGGGGCTACTCATCTTCTCTCCCTGCGTCCCGCTCGGACAAAACGTCTGTCATCGCGTTGCGAAGTCGCGTCTCGTCCCACTCTGGGTAGCGATTCCGGAGCGCGTCGAGGACGGCCGCCTCGTCGACCGCGGGCCCTCCCCGCTCTCCCGAGCCGAGGAGCCACGGCGGAAGCCGTGCCTGAAAGCGTCGCGACAGCAGGGCGTCGAGCCGCTGGCCGACCGCGCGGCCGAGG
>NZ_CBVY010000005.1:185986-187181 GCF_000513435.1 Halorubrum sp. AJ67
CGCCGCGAGTCGTTTTCGCCGTACTCCCTCGCGGGTGCGAGCGCGACCGCGACGGTTCCGTTCGGGTCGGTCGTCTCGTACGCACCCGTCGCGAGCGCGACACGGCTCTCTGACTCCTGATCGGCGAGTTCGCGGAAGTCGCTCGTCCCGTCCCACTCGACGTTGTACGCGCCGAAGGCGGCCGTGGTCGTGCTCGCGGCGACGACCAGCGCGACGGCGAGGACGAGCGCCAGCGCGTACAGGACCAGCCGCGGGATCGGTGGTGTGTCCATCTACACGAGCCCCTCGGGAGGATCTCGAGGATCCGGCGCACGACGATGTAGCCGAACCCGGCGAGCCCGACCGCGATCACCGGGAGCAGCCGACGCCGCCAGCGCGGCGTCACGTTGAACGGCGCAGTCAGCTCGACGACGACGAGCAGGCCGATGAGCGACACCACGAAGAACAGCTCCAGCGACAGCGATCCCAGCGCGGCCAGCAGGAGGATCGCCGCGAGCATCCAGGCGACGACCCCGTACACGAACCGCTGCCGCCTCCCGAGTGCCATTGTGTCCCGACTTCGCGCGAGAAGATATCAATCCTGTGGTACGATACCCCGTTTCCTCCCGGCGGTGACCGGACTCGATCGCCGCGGCGACCGAGTCGCTTTTGTCCGCCGTGTCGTTTGCGTGACGTATGGTCGACCGACGCGACGCGTGGCTGCTGCTCCCCGGGCCGGTCCGCCGGCTCCCGGCCGACCTCGCCGCGACGGTCGTGTTCACGCTGGCAACGCTCGCGACGGTGTTCGTCCCCGTCGTCAACGAAACCCCGCTCCGCGTGGCTTTCGGACTCGCGTTCGTGTTGTTCCTCCCCGGCTACGCCTTCATCGCCGCGCTCTTCCCCGAGGCCGGGACGGGGGCGTCCGACGGGGAGTCGTCGACTTCCGGGGACGCGTCGGACGCGGGGGCGTCGACCGAGGACGCGTCTGACGCGGCGGGATCGACCGCGGAGGCCGGTGACGAGCCCAGTCCCGTACCCGGCACCGCGGCGGCCGAACGCGCGTCGGAGGCCGACTCGACGAGTGCCACGGCCGCCCTCGGGTCGCCCGACCGGTCGGGGATCGACGGGATCGAACGCGTCGCGCTGTCGTTCGGGCTCTCGATCGCGGTCGTCCCGCTGATCGGGCTCGTGTTGAACTTCACCCCGTGGGGAATTC
>NZ_CBVY010000005.1:188527-190605 GCF_000513435.1 Halorubrum sp. AJ67
GTCCCGGACGAGAGCGGGTCCGGGAGCGTCCCGCTCGAAGCGGAGGGCGCTCGGCTGAGCGAAGTCCACACCGTCACCGAGCGCCTCCGTAACGACGACCGGATCGACTACGCCTCGCCGGTGGCGCTACGTCCCCTGCGGCTGGAGAACCCCGAGACGGGGAACCGGACCTACGTGATCGCGGTCGGGGTGATCCCGCCCGACCGTCCCCGTCGCGTCGCCGACCTGAACGTGAGCGCGCTCGACGCCGCGTACGCTCACTACGCCAACGGGACGTACGGCGGCGAGCGGTCGGACGAGTTCGTGGTCTCGCCGGGCGTCGCCGCGGATCTGGGGCTCGAACGCGGCGACACCGCTCGCGTCGCTCGCTCGGACCGGTCGCTCACGGTCGCGGCGGTCAACGACCGCGAGATGGCGGCCGGATTCGGCGAGGTCCCCGCTATCGCCGTGCCGCTGGCCGAGCTTCAGTCGATGACGGGCCTCGCCGAGAGCGACGAGGCGGACCAGATCCTCGTCGGCACGACCAATCCGTCGGTGGAGTCCGACCTCGCGGACATCTACCCCGGCACCGAAGTCGTCTCGCGGACCGGTATCGCCGGTGCCGAGGCGACGCCGACGAATCTCCCGCTGGCGATGGCGCTGGCCGCGGCGCTGGTCGCCGGCGGGATCGGGGTCGCGTTCGTCGCGACGATGATGGGGCTCGAACTGACGGCCGGTCGTCGCGAACTCGCCGTCCTCGACGCGGTCGGGTTCTCCGGTCGCATGCGCGCCGCGGTCGTCGTCTCCGAGACGATCACCGTCGCCGTCCTCGGCGGGATCGCGGGCGTCGCACTCGGACTGGTCGCGACCGCCGGCGTGAACGCGGGCGTCGCCTCCGCGATCGGCGTCGGATCGCTCGCCGAGAGACCGCCGTGGTTGGCCGCGTACACCCTCGCCGCGGCGGTCGTCGTCGGTCTCTGTGCGGCCCCGTACCCGCTGTATCTGGCCGCGAGCACCGACACGCTGGAGGAGTTGACGGGATGAAACGGCTCCGTCGCCTCTGGGGGACCGGCTGGATCGCGCTCCGCCAACTCCGCTCGGATCGAGCCCGCACGCTGCTGGCCGTCCTCGGCGTGACCCTCGCCGTGCTTTCGGTCACGCTGCTCGTCGGCGTCGGTGCCGGCGTCGTCGAGACGGGCAGCGAGACCTTCGACCAGTCCGGCCGCGACCTGTGGGTCTCCGGCGGGCCGATCGATATCGCGCCGGGAACGGTCGGCGGCTTCCAGAACCCGATCCCGAACGCCCACCCGCTCGCCGACGAGATCGCCGCCCACGAGGACGTTCGCACGGCCACCCCGCTGGCGTTTCAGGTCGTGTACGTCAGCCCCGACGGCGAGGCGTTCGACACCACGATGGGCAGCGGCACCCCCGGGGCGGGCGGCTCCGTGTCGATCGCCGAGGGGGAGGGGTTCACCGGACCGGACACCCACTACGCCGGCGGGAACTACACCGGCGAGATGACGTATCAGGCGCTCATCTCGCCCGCGTTAGCGGAGAAGTACAACCTCAGCGTCGGCGACACGATCCACGTCGGCGGGACGGTCCAGACGGCGCGCGAAAACGAGTTCGAGGTCGTCGGGATCTCGCCCACGTTCGCGAACTTCCTCGGCACCGGCACCGTCACACTCCGCCTGAGCGAGCTCCAGACGCTCACCGGCAACGCCTACGACGACCGGGCCACGATCGTCACCATCGAGACGGTCGACGGCGCGGACCCGGCGGCCGTCCGCGAGGAGCTCGCGGCGCAACATCCTGCGTACACGTTCCGGACGAATCAGGAACAGCTCGTTGAGGTCCTCGAACGGCAGGCGGTGGTGTTGGCGGCCGGCGCGAGCCTCGCGGTACTCGGCGTTGTCGCCGGCGGAGCGCTCGCGTTGAACCTCCTCCTGTCCATCGTCTACGTCCAACGCGAGACGCTGTCGGTGTTGCGCGCGGTCGGCGCGACGCGGCTCGGCGTCGTCGGCGTGGCCGTCGCACAGGCGCTCGCGATCGCGATCGTCGGGTTCCTCCTCGGTGCCGTCACGACGCCCCCGCTCGCC
>NZ_CBVY010000005.1:190758-200709 GCF_000513435.1 Halorubrum sp. AJ67
GTCACGCGGCTGGCCTCCGCGAACGAGCTGCTTCAGTGAGAGACCCTGCGAACACTCTCCCGGCGATGTCTCCTGTCGCGCCCAATAAGCGAGATCGCCTTCCGCTCGAATGGAACAACCCAGCGAGGAGTTCGTCAGTCGGCGAACCGGTCACCGGCCCCGGCGCAGTCGTCGCAGTGTTCCCCCGGCTATCAGTGCCAGAAGGACGCCCTGAATCGCGTACAGCGGCGTACTGTCTGCCGTTTCGTCCGACGAATCGGTCTCATTGTTCGGTTCGATCGGTCCGTCGTCGTCGTTCGTCGAGTCGGTGGAGTCGCTGGTATCTGTCGTCGACCCGTCGGAATCCGTACCATCACCGGACGAGTCGTCCGCTGAATCATCGGTCGCCCCCGACGCCGTGTCCGTGCCGTTCGTGGTATCGGTCCCGTTTGCGGAGTCAGTGCCGTTCATGGTATCGGTTCCGTTCGCGGAGTCAGTGCCGTTCATGGTATCGGTCCCGTTCGCGGAGTCAGTGCCGTTCGTGGTATCGGTCCCGTTCGCGGAATCCGTAGTGTCTGTCCCCGTGTCAGGCGCTGAACCACCGTCGGTTCCGTCTTCTCCCCCTGTCGATCCACCGGTGTTTCCGGTTCCCCCGGTCCCGCCGTCCGACGCGGACACAGTGACATCCCGATTCTCACTTAGCCCGATCAGTTCCTTCTCCCCTTCGGCGGACTCCTCACCGCGGACCCTGACGTGTGCTCGGTACTCTCCTTCCTCTGGGGGGTCTATCGAAGTCTCGTAGGTGTGATCGTCGACCCGTTCAAGCTCGTGTACCTCGTCTGAGTCGTCGGTCCACAGAACTAGCTCGACACCGCTGATCGAGGTGTCAGAAAGCTCCGTGAGTTCGACGCGTACGTCGACCTCCTCGTCAGCAGCAATATCGCTGCCGTCGGCGGGGTCTCCATTGAGAGTGAAACTGTCAACTTGATGAGCTTCGATAACTACAGGGAGGAATGCGTCAACGATCGACTGGTCGTTGATGATGACGGCGTAACTCCCCGGCGGTTCACTCGCCGCCGAGAACTCCACCTCGGCGTCTCCCTGTACGGAGTCATTATTACCGATCTCGTCCTGTTGCGCGTTGAGAAATATCACGTTGTACGAGTTCTCTCGCGGACTGGTGGTCTCGACGACGAGATCCTCGTCAGGTCCGATAACAGCGATTTTGGCGCTCTCGACGGTTACGCTGAATCCTCCCTGACTGATCGTTTCACTCTCTTCAGGAACGGCGATGGTTGACTCGGTCTCGATATCATACCCCGAATCGGCGGCTGTTACCAGTCCCACCGTCGTGACTATCCCTAACAGCAGTAAAAAAATGAACAGCACTGATCGTGTTCTCATATGTCACTCAATACTTAGTGTCGTAATGGGCCTTTTGGTCCAAAATGTAAGATCCACACGGACAAACGTCGTACTGTCTGATATCGCAAAAACGGACGTCCAGTGATCCGAAACCCAACCGCGCTTGGTAATCATACCGGAGCAAAAAATCTTTGTATGCGGAATAGAATTAGGAAATATGACACGTCGGGCCCCACAGCGGACTTTAGCAGTAATTCTCAGCGTCTTGATGGTGATCTCGATGATCGGGCCGGCCGCGGGAGCGGCTCTCGCGAGTGGGAGCCAGCACCATGACGCGTTGTCCGACGCTTCCGTCTCAAACGGACACTCAAACACCGACGCCGTGATCAACATCACGGATAACTTGGAAATTTGGGAGGGTGTAGCACTGCGTCCCGCCGTGATCGATCGGTCCGCCGCGAGTACAACCGTGGGGAGTCCGACTGTGAGGGTGCGTTCGGAAGTAGCTCCCTTTGAGCCTTCAATAAACACGGAACAGGAGGGAGTGTTTACTGTGGATGATTCAGAGACTGTTGAGTTCTCTTTCAGCGGTCGCAACGGCGCAGCGACCTCTGACTTTGATGGCGATAATCTCCGGGTTCTCGTCGCACACATCGACCCGGATGCTTGACGAAACGAGAGCGTTCTTAGACGCGGAAAACGTCACCGTCGACGAGGTTCGAGAGACGTTCAGCGAGGTCGACGGATTTGAAGCCTTCGAGGATGAGGTCAACAACCGCGAGGAGGTGAGCTTCGGGCTGGTACGCGAGTACTTCGAAGGAACCGACCAGTTCGAGCAGTTCGGCGAAGAAGTAGCCGAGGACCGAGAGATCAGCGTCGACAACACGATCGAGACGTTGACCTCCGATGAGGTCCAAGAGTTCGTGACGTTCGAGACGGTGTCTCCTACTTCCATTGAAGGCGGCAGTGCCACGGCCGATGTCACGTTCGACGAACCGGGCTCGTACGTGGTCATCGGACACGTCGGCGGAGCAGTCCTCGACGACGGTGCGGACCAACCGGACTTCAACGACACGACGGTCGTCGGGGTCGACACCGCCGTGGCACAGGCGGCCGAATCAGATATCATCGTCGACGACGAGGTCGTCCGCGGTGAGAACGTGACGGTCGACGCGACGGCGAATCTCGACGCGGAACAGGTCTCTCACGCCGCTTTCGTGTTCGACGAGGGCGCGGTGAACGCCACGACGCACACCATCTCCGTTTCGGGCGATCTCTCGACGGATCTCCGTACCGAAGACGTGACGCTCGAAACAGACGTTGAATCGGTTCAGGGCGTCGCAAACGTTCAGCCCAACGCCGAGATCAGAGGGAACACACTCAGTGACGAACGCTTCAACGGAACGGTCGACATCCAGTCTGGCGCGGACACGTTCTTCAGCTTCCGTAACGCGTTCGTCAGTGGTCTCGACTTCCGTGAGCAGGCTGGCGACGCAGCCAGTCTTGATGTTACCGGTAACACGGTTATCCAGTCATCGATGACTGCGGTCGGAGACCAGTCGGATCAGGCAGTATTTGATGTCGAGACGCTCGAAGAGTGGGACACCGGCAACTACACCGTCGTCCACGTAGCCACTGATCAGGAGACGGGCGAGATCAGCACGACCCGCGAGGACATCACACTCGTTGATTCGGACGGCGGTGGCGGTGACGGAGATGGTGATGGTGACGGAGATGGTGATGGTGACGGAGATGGTGATGGTGACGGAGATGGTGATGGTGACGGAGACGGTGACGGCGATGACGGTGGCGATGGCGGCGGTGGTGTCGGTGGCGGCGGTGGCGGCGGTGGCGGCGGTGCGACGCCGCCGGACGATGTCCAACCGCCGGAGCCACCGGCCGATGTCGACGTCGAGTTCGAGGAGACGGCGTCGCTCCAGTTCGATGAGGAGACTGGACAGACGACGGCTACGTTCGGCGAGCAAAGCAATATCGAGTCGATCCGGTTCAACTTCCAGACCTCCGGCTCGGTCAATGTCCGGTCGCTGAGCGGGACGTCCGACGAGACCGGTCCCACGCCCGGCGCGTCCGTGACCGTCTCGCAGATTACCGTCGACGAGGCGCTCGAAGACAGTTCCGCGACGATTCGCAAGCGGGTCTCACAGAGCCGACTCGACCAGACCAGTGCCGACGCCGAGGACCTCAGCGTCTTCCGGTTCTCGGACGGCGAGTGGCAGCCCCTCGACACCGAAATCGTGTCGGAGACGGGCTCCGGCGTCGTCATCGAGACGGAGACGCCCGGATTCTCGTACTTCGCCGTGAGCGCCACGAGCGCGCCTGAGGCAAGTGCCACGGTCACGCCGGACACCCTGGCCGCGGGCGACGAGATCGAACTCGACGGCAGTGAGTCGATGACCGAGTACGGCGAGATCACCGCGTACGACTGGACGCTGAACGGCGGGTCGCTCTCCGGCGAGACCGTCAGTGCGACGCTCGACGAGCCGGGCGAGTACACGGCGGAGCTGACCGTCACGAACGACGCCGGCGAGACGGACACCGCGACCGCGACCGTCACCGTCGAGGAGGCGGGTGACGGCACCGACGGAACGGGCGACGGAACCGACGGGCCCGCGGAGGAGCCCGCCGGACTCACCCCCGGCGTGATCGCGCTCCTTCTGGTGTTGGCGCTGCTCGCGGCCGCGGCCGTCGTCTGGGTCCGCAGAGAGAACTAGCGACCGAGGTCGGACCGTACCGGTCCGCGACCCTCGTTCGCACCGCAGCCGTCGACGGACGACTCGGTCGGATTTCTTTGTGTCATACCACAGAGACCGCGCGGGCCCTCCGATCGCAACGAGATATCTCCTGTGCGATCTCCGCTTCGGACACTCGACGGACGAATTGCCGAGTCGCGAACGATCGCGTGAGCCCCACTATCATTTCGTTCAAAATACAAAACCTTCCGCACTCAAGATTAATAATTTTGATACTACAGACTACTCTGAAAACCCTCTAAAACTCATTTAAAGCATTTCCAAAGGCCATATACGATACTCGCTCTGAATTTCATTTTCAATAATTTGTGACAAACTGATATACCGATCTCTCGATAATCGGGATTCGTGACCGTTCCGAACAGCGAAGTTGAGGCTCGCGAACTGCCCGCCAGCAGCCGGGCCCAATCTCGCTCTCGATTCGGTGGGATCGACGGGTCACGGGTCGCCACCGATGCGCTCGCCTTGCTCGTCGTACCGCTCGTCATGGCCGGGGTGTTCACGCTGCCGACCGAGATAAAGCGAGCATACGCCTTCTCGTACACGGAGCCGACGGTGGTGACGGCGTTTACCGCTCACTACGTCCACCTCACGTTGGACCACCTCGTGGGGAATCTCACCGGATTCTTCCTTTTGGCATCGCTGGCCTACGGACTCAGCCTCGTCGGCGGGCGTCGCCGCCTCTTTTTCGCCTCGATGGCGACGTTCCTGATCGCCTTCCCGTTCGTCTTGTCCGGTCTGAACCTCGCAATCCCACGGAACGCGATCGGCTTTGGGTTCTCCGGAATCAACATGGCGCTGTTCGGGTACGTCGCCGTCGCCCTCGTGACGGTCGTCGGCGACCGGTTCGAGGCCGATACGTGTCGATACCTGCCGGCGCTGTTTCTCGCTTCCGCGGGGTACGTCGCAGTACACGCGCTCCCCGTGTCTGCCGCCTCGGTCGGGCTCGCCTCGGTCGCTCTGGCCGTTGCGATCCCCTTCGGACGCTTCGCGGAGCGCCACTCGACGCAATCGCTTCGACGGACGGTCGCGCAAGCCCTCGACACCCCCGTGTACGGGGAACTCTTCGCCGTCTCCGTCGTCATACTGCTGGGATACCCCTTCGTGGGCTTCCCGACGCCGACGCCCGGGGGCCCACGAGTCAACATCTACATCCACTTTCTGGGCTACGCGCTGGCATACACCGTCGTCTACGTCTCGCTGCTCGCGGACCGATCTGACCGCCTCCTGTAACCGGCCGGTGGTCCGTGGGAGCGCCCTGTGGCGCTGAACCGCGATGGCTTACCAGCGACGCAGCGTGTGTCCTTACGCAAGGTGTTCGTTTCAGAACGCAAAAACAATCCTGTTCACCGAGAAATTATTAGTGGCTTACTTGTCAATAGGTGAGAACTATCGAGTATGGGCGACCCGTCGGGCGGAGATCCGGATGTAACGACGTGGCCGCCGAACGCGCTCTACCGGCCGCCGATCGAGCGGATCGGTGCCGCCCTCTGGGTGCTCGCGCTTGTCTCCGTTCTCGTCGTCGGGGCGTTTCTCGATCCGGCCGAGATCGGTTTCTCGTGGCGGACCGTTATTCTGACCGGTCTCCGCGTGTTTGCCGGCGTGTTCGCGTTCTTTGCGGTCTTTCCCGTCGTTCGGAACGTCCGGTTCCTTCCGACCGGGTGACGAACGGTCGGAACATCGCCGTCATCGGTCGGCGACCTTCGCCGAGGAACTGCGAACTCACGATTCGCACGCGCTTTTATGTCACCTCCCATTGTTTAACGGTGGATTTATTACAGATTAATTGAATAATTAGACTCACATGAGACAACTCGTGACACAGCTGTTCCGCACGTACGGCGTATTGGCGGTCATCGTCGCGGGATTCACCGCGCTGTGGGCACTCGGCGTCATCGACGTGGCCGTTCCGATCGTCGGATACGCCTGGTTCGCTGTCGCCGCGGTCGGAACGGTCGTCGCCGCGGGGATGGTCACACGGAAGCCGGAAGTCGTTGAGGAGGACGCGGACACGGAACGCGTCGAGGAGTTCGAGGAGAGCGCTCTCTCCGGGGGGCCGCTGAACCTCTACGTCGCGTCGCTGGGCGCGTGGGCAGCCGTCTCCTTCGGCTGGGTTCTCGGCGGGATGAGTGCGGCCGGACTTGAAGTGGTCGGCTACGGTTGGGTCGCGATCGCCGTCTACGGCGTCGTCGTCGTCGTCGGTCTCGCGCGGAACCACAGCGACGACATCGCCGTCGCCGTCGATCCCTCCGAAACGCTCGACGCGGACTCGTAACCGCCGGTCGCCGTCTCGCGTGCCGGCGTCGACTCTCACGATCCTCGGGTCCGTCTCGCTGACGTTCCAATTCTCGGCGTGAATAACTCGTGAGACGCGTTTATCCGTTCTAACGATACAGTGATGCGTATGAGCTATCAGACCGGAACGGCCGAAACGAGCGTCGGGTTCGGCGTCGTCGTCCTTCTTATCGGCGCTGCGCTCTGGGGACTCCAGTTCGCGTTCGGTGTCTTTGCCGGATGGGGATGGGCGCTCGCGGTGGGCAGCGCTTGGATGGTACTCGGGGTGCTACTGCTCTTCCCCGACGTTCGACTGTACACAGGCACTCGGTCGCCCGCCGAGACGTATCACGAGTCCGTCGACGACTGACGGAGACGGGTTGGGTTCCCTCTCCGTCGAGGCGATCTGGCTTCGACAGACACCACGCCCCCATCAGCCGAGCTCAGTCATCCGTCGAGAGCCGTGTCTCATCGCTACAGACATCGTCGCGCCACGAGTGCTCCGGCGTCCAGCCGAGCAGTCGCTCCGCCTTCGCGCAGTCGAAGACGGACTCGTCGCCGTCGAGGTCACACTCCGCGGGTAGTTCGCCGCGGACCGCCTCGATCGTCGCCGCGGTGTCGCGGCCGAGGAAGTTCTCCGCGGCGACGATCAGCACCGCCTCGTGTCCCTCGATCGGGGTCTCGGGGTCGATCGCGGCCTCGACCGCCGAGACGACGTCGCGAACGTCGACGTACGACCAGCAGTTCCCGCTC
Source organism: Halorubrum sp. AJ67 (assembly GCF_000513435.1). Classification (NCBI taxonomy): domain Archaea; kingdom Methanobacteriati; phylum Methanobacteriota; class Halobacteria; order Halobacteriales; family Haloferacaceae; genus Halorubrum; species Halorubrum sp. AJ67. Next base: position 197,901 of record NZ_CBVY010000005.1, read on the forward strand.
GGGTCGGCGGTCGCGGGGTCGAACGTCTCCCGTGCCTCGCGGCGTCGCTCGTCGCCCGGGAACGTGACCCACGAGAGGCGAAGCGAGACGGCGGGGACACCGTGTCGGCGGGCGGCGGCCGCGGCGACCTCTTCGCCGACGACCTTCGAGAGCCCGTAGGGATCCTCCGGTCGCGTCGGCGTCTCCTCGTCGATCGGGAGCCGGTCTGGCAGCCAGTCCTCCGCGGCGAAGACGGTCCCGTAGAGGCTCTCGCTCGACGCCCAGACGATCCGCGCACCCGCGGTTCCGGCCGCGTCGAAGACGTTGTACGTGCTCTCGACGTTGTTCGCGAACACTCGCGAGCCGGCGTGGTCCTCGGGGTTCGGGATCGCGGCGAGGTGAACGACCGCGTCGGGCGCGGCCGCGTCCACCAGCTGTCGCGTCTCGCCGTAGTCGGTCAGATCCGCGGCCTTGTAGTCGACGCCGTCACGGCGCTCGCGCTCCGGGGGCGTTCGGCGGTCGACGGCGACCACCTCGTGACCCGCGTCCGCGAGCGCGTCGACGGTCCACCCGCCGACGCCGCCGTCGCTGCCGGTCACCAGTACGGTGTCCATGTCTCCGCGAACGCGATCGAAGTGAAAAGGGACGCGATCCGGGCGCGTGTGTTGTCTCGTCGCCGTCTACGCCGTCGCCTCGTAGCCGGCCTCCTCGATGGCGGCCACGACGGCGTCGACGTCCACGTCGCCCTCGACGGTCGCGGTGCCCGCCTCGTGGTCGGCGCTCGCCGACTCGACGCCCGGCAGTTCGCCGAGCGCGTCGGTCACGTTGTCCTCACAGCCCGTACACGACATGCCGTCGACGTCTACTGTCGTCATACCGCACCGTTGGCACCGCGGACACAACTGCCTTTTCGTCGCCCCCGCGGGCGACCGGTTCCTCGGCTCCGGCCCGGTCGGTCGTCCCCGGCTCGGACGCCCCCGCCCGGACGCCTTTTTGCCGCGCCGGCCGAACGGTCGGCCATGCGCACCCTCGACGAGACGGACCGGGAGATACTTCGGCTGCTGTTGGCCGACGCGAGGCGTCCGTACAGCGACATCGCCGAGCGCGTGGACCTGTCAGCGCCCGCGGTGTCGGACCGGGTGGACCGCCTCCGCGAGGTGGGCGTGATCGAGGGGTTCACGCTCCGGATCGACGGCGACGCGCTCTCGGACGGGCTGTCCGTCCTCGCGATGCTGTCCGTCGCGCCCGCGGACGCCGAACGGGTCCACGAGGCGGTCGCGGACCACGAGCGTGTCGAACACGCGTTCCTCACCGCCGACGGCGAGGTGACGGTTGCGGCGCGGATCGAGGAGGGGACCGCCCGCGACCTCGTCGACGACGCGGTCGGGTTGGACGCGGTCCGCGAGCTGTCGGTGCGACCGGTCGACGCCCACGAGTGGTCGCCGGCCGTCGGCGACGCGGATCTGGCGGTCGAGTGCGTCGAGTGCGGGAACACCGTCACCGCCGAGGGGGAGTCCGCCCGGATCGACGGGACGCTGTACCACTTCTGTTGCGGCTCCTGCCGGGAGAACTTCGAACAGCGGTTCGACCGGATCGAGGAAGGGGCGTAGTTGGCGAGCGACCGCGCTCAGCCGCCGGAGAGAGTAACCTACTTGAGTGCCCGCCGGTTAGCCGGAATCGTAGTCCCGTGGTGTAGTGGCCAATCATAATGGCCTTTGGAGGGAGTTCGACCGCGCCACGCGGTCGGATGCCCGAAGTCAGCCATTGACGGCGGTTCGAATCCGCCCGGGACTATTCTACGAACTCAGCTCTGTGAGCCGCGCCTCTCGGCCGCCGAACGCGGCCGGCGAGCGGCCGTTCCTCTCACTCCAACACGACGGAGAACCCCCACTCGGCCGACGATTGTGGCTCGGCGTCGTCGGAAACGATCGAGACGGTCGTCTCGAACCGGTACTCGCCGACCGGGAGGCAGGCGTCGGTGTCGGTGGGGGTCGCGTACAGGTCGATCGAGCGGCTCCGCGACTCGCCGGCTCCGAGTTCGAACGTTCGGTACTCCTCGGTCACGGCGATACTGTCGGTGAGCCGCCAGCAGTCCGGCTCGGCCGGTGCCTCCATGTCGACGGGGAGGAACGTGAGCGCCCCGGAGCCGTCGCTGACGTACTCGAAGTGGACCGCCCGCCCCTCGCCGACCCTGACGCGCCGGTCGCTCGCGTTCGTGAGCGTCGTCCGGAGTCGAGGCGGGTGGTCCGCCGTCGCCGCCTCTCTGACGACTTCCACGCCGAGGTCGACCGGGAGCCCGACGTCGCCGTCCGTCGAGACGATACTGACCCCCGGCCCGCCGGTGCCTTCCGGTCGAGTGCCGCCGGCGTCGCCCCCGCTGTCGTCGCTCTCGCCGTCACCGTCTCCGCCGTCGTCTCCGGGGCCGTCGGACGCGCAGCCGGCGAGACAGGCGGCTCCGCCGATCCCGCCCACACCGCGAAGATAGCGTCGTCGCGTCGGATTCATGGGTCGTACAGGATTCGACGGGGGATATCCTTGTTGGATAGTGACACGACTCGCGGTCGGTCGTCCATGTGTGTCATTTTTTACCACCCGGGTCGTTAGGACGCTCATGGATCTGACCCAGTACGGGGACGCGGTCGCCGCGAACCGGCGTAAACACGGTTTCGACGCGGTCGACGAGCCGACGGCGGGGTTCGACCGCCTGTGGGCGACCCGCGAGACGGACGACACCCTCGGCGCGGTCGCGGTGGTGGCGACCGTCGTCGCGGCCCCGGACATCGACGCCGAGACGCTCGTCGAGACCGCGGAGTCGTTCCGGGACGCGCTC
>NZ_CBVY010000005.1:201259-202449 GCF_000513435.1 Halorubrum sp. AJ67
CTCGGTCAGCCCGGGGATGCACGCCATGCCGCCGGTGGCGGCGATGGGGCGACCGAGCGCGAGCTGGTAGGGCTTCATGTGGTCGTTCGCGAGCTCGGGGAGGAACTCGTTGGCGACCACGTCGACCGCCTCGTCGATGTAGCGGTCGACGGGCTCGCGCACGCCGCGGTCGACGGTGAACTCGTGGCTCCCGCCGCCGGGCTGCTGGATCACGTCCGTGAACGGCTCGAAGTCGTACACGTCGGCGTGTTGCTCCTTGTACTCGCGGGCGGTCGTCCGGTCGATGTGGACCCGACCCTGGCTCTCCTCCTCGACGGCGGCGACGATCCGGCGGTCGACCTCGTTGCCCGTCACCGAGCCGGTCGAGAACGGCGAGAGCTGCTCGCCGCGTCGGTAGGCGCACGCCTCCATCGTCGTCGAACCGAGGTTGATGGAGACGAACACCTCGTCTATCGCGTCGAGGTCGTCGCCGTAGGCGGGGATCGCCCCGCACAGCGACTCGGGGTAGCTCCGCGTCTCGACCTGCCCGATGGAGGAGCCCTCGATCACCGACTTGAGGTTCTCGACGCCCGCCTCGTTGTCGATGGTGGGCACCGCGTAGACGACCGCGCTGTCTTCGGGCACGTCGTGGGCGTCCACGACCGCCTCGAAGAAGCGCTCGGCGTCCGCGACGCTGTCGTCGTCCTCGGGGAGTCCGGATCGGAGCATGAAGCGCACCCGGTCCGGGTACTCGACCGCGGCCTCCTCGCCGAACAGCACCTTCTCCTCGCCGGTGATGGCGTCCTCGTAGGTCGCCAGACAGGTCAGCACCGAGTGGCGCTCGCGGCCGCCCCGCCCGTCGGGGATGTCGAGCACCGTTCGGGTGCTGCCCAGTTTCACGCCGACCGCTGCCGATTCGTCCGTTTCGTTGATGTCCGTGGATTCGTCGTCGCTCATTGGTCACTCGCACACGAAGCGATCCGGACGATGGAGACGAGACTGATCCGGTGGTCCGCGGGGGTGAACGGTCGGTCCCGCCGAGGGGCGTCGAACCCCTCCAGCCGCCGCCGCAGCGCCGCGACCGCGTCGTCGCCGACCCAGTCGAGTTCGCCGTAGTAGGACCGTAATAACTTCGTATAGCATACATTATACGAAGTTATACGATTCGTGGGCGTTCCAGTCGTGGGAGGCAAGGCACACAGGGGAGTAGG
>NZ_CBVY010000005.1:202469-203230 GCF_000513435.1 Halorubrum sp. AJ67
CGCCGAGCAGACGGGCCCGCGGCCGGAGCGCGCCGACGGCGGCGAGTCGCCGACGCCTATCGGCTACGTGACGTTCGCGGTCCCGGACCCGGACGCGTCGCTTCTGGACGCCATGTCCGGGTTCACGGTTGCGAAGCGGCGGACGAACGTGTTCCCGCTCGTGTACGACACGGAGGGGGAGCGACTTCACCGCCACGAGGTGCCGCGGCTGAAGGGACGGGGGATCTACCGGCGGCAGGCCGAAGACGCGGAGCGGCTATTCGAGGTGTAAGTTCGTACACCGCTACCGTTGAAAGCCCAGACCTCCGATATGACGTTGTAGGCCCACTACCGAGACCGCCGAAGCCCCAGCCGTGAAGCGGCCAGACGCTTGCTGCGCTCCTCGTCACTCGCGCTGCTCGTTCCTGCGGTGCTTGGTGTCGCCTCTGACCGCTTCACGGCTGCCCCTTCGAGTCCCACCCCGCACAGCACAGCCTCACGCCTCCCCAGCCTCGTCGCTGACGGCCTCCGCTTCGCTCCGGCCGCCAGCGACTCCCTCGCGCGGTGCTGCTCGGCCGCGAGGCGGCCTCGCAGGCACGCGCCACCGCACCGCTATTCGTAACTGATCGTCGCGACCGTTCACGCTGTTTACCGGTCGAAAAAGCCGAAACGCTCGCTCGCCGCTCAGACCAGTCGCGCCGCGATCCGCGCCGCGCCCTCCGCGGCCGCGGTCGCGGGGTCGTCGGGCGAGACGACCTCGACGTCGCGGTCGAGCTCCGCCG
>NZ_CBVY010000005.1:207740-211110 GCF_000513435.1 Halorubrum sp. AJ67
GTACGGCCCGGAGGCGTGTCGGGTCGACGCCGCGGGCGCGCGGCTCGTCGGCGGGCGCGGCCGTGAGTAAGCTCTTTGTCGCGTTCGGCCGGAGTTGTTCGCATGGCTGAATCGCTTCGCTCGTTCTTCGACGAGCTCGAGTCGCCCGACCGGCACCTCGTTCTCCTGAACCGATCGTCTCCCGACCCGGTTCTCGGGCTGCTCGACTCGCTGCTCGACGGGCAGTCCGTTTCCATCAGCGAGGCGGTTTCCGACGACGCGGGTGACGACGACGTGGTCGCGTTGGTCGAGAACGGGACGGTGATCGCTCGGTCGTCGCTCGACGAACTGCTCGAATCGGTGCTGCTCATCAACTCCGACCTGTACAAGACCGGCGCGATCGAGCTCGACGACGTCGCGCTCCCGGACGTGTTCCGAGGGCTGGACGAGGTCCCGTTTCGGGTCCGCAGCTACCCCGCCTCGAACAAGGAGAAACTCCTGTTGATCATCATCTCGCGGGTGATAGAGCGAATCGCGGCCGAACACGGCGACGGAACGCTGCGAGCCTCCTTCCAGCGGCTCTCGCGGATCGACGACGAGCGCGGCACCCGGTCGGTGTACGAGCGCGTCGCCGGAACCGACGTCGACGTCCACGTCTACGGCGTCGGCGACGTGGAGTCGCTGTCGACGCTTCCGGTGACCGTTCACTCCGGGACCTCCTACCCGTACCGACGCTCGTGGTTCGTCGTGTTCACGCCTCCCGACGGCGGCGACGGAGACCACGTCGCGCTGCTCGCGCTCGAAGACGAGCCGAACGTCTGGGACGGCTTCTGGACGTTTCGCCCGGAGCTCGTGGCCCGCATCGAGCGGTACATCGCCGAAGAGATCTGAGGCCAACGGGTCGCGGTCAGTCGTCCAGTCGGGACACGAGCGCGACTCGTAGAGGATGACTCCCCCAGCAGTGGCGCGTGCCGACGAGCACCCGAAGGGTGTGAGTCGCACGCGCGAGGGAGTCGCGAGCGACTGGGCGACCGAAGGGAGCCCGGAGCGAGCGACGAGGCTGGGGAGGTGTGAGGTGCGGGGTGGTGCCGTGCGGGGTGGGACTCAAAGGGGCAGCCGGGAAGACGACTTAGGCGACACCGCGCGGAGCGAGTGAAACGAGCGACTGAGGAGCGTGGTTCGAGAGAGCGAAGCTCTCTCGTCATCACGAAAGGCGCGAAGCGCCTTTCGAACGACAGCGAGCGTAAGTCGTCTTCCCGGCTGGGGCTTTGTCGGTGTTCGCCGTCGGCCCGCGAGCAGTGACGTATTCCGCGCCCGCCGACGAACAAAGCTTTACCGCGTCGCCCGCCTATCTCCGGCAAATGGTACTCGACGACCTCGGTACGTCCCTGCGGAGCAGCCTCGACAAGCTCCAAGGGAAGTCCCGACTCTCCGAGAGCGACGTCGAGGAGATCGTCAAGGAGATCCAGCGCTCGTTGCTGTCCGCCGACGTCGACGTCTCCCTCGTGATGGAGCTGTCGGACTCGATCAAGTCCCGCGCGCTCGAAGAGGAGCCGCCGGGCGGCACGACCGCGAAAGACCACGTCCTCCGGATCGTCTACGAGGAGATGGTCGAGCTGGTCGGCGACTCCACCGAACTCCCCTTAGAAAACCAGACGATCCTGCTGGCCGGGCTTCAGGGGTCCGGGAAGACCACCTCCGCCGCGAAGATGGCGTGGTGGTTCTCGAAGAAGGGGCTCCGCCCCGCGGTCATCCAGACCGACACGTTCCGGCCGGGCGCGTACGATCAGGCGAAACAGATGTGCGAGCGCGCCGAGGTCGAGTTCTACGGGGACCCCGACAACGACGACCCGGTCGACATCGCGCGGACCGGACTGGAGGAGACCGCGGACGCCGACGTCCACATCGTCGACACGGCGGGTCGCCACGCGCTCGAAGACGACCTCATCGACGAGATCGAAGAGATCGAGGGCGTCGTCGACCCCGACCGCTCGCTGCTCGTCTTGGACGCCGCGATCGGGCAGGGCGCGAAAGAGCAGGCCCGCCAGTTCGAGGCGTCGATCGGCATCGAGGGCGTGATGATCACCAAACTCGACGGGACCGCGAAGGGTGGGGGCGCGCTGACCGCGGTCAACGAGACCGACTCCTCTATCGCCTTCCTCGGTACCGGCGAGACGGTTCAGGACATCGAGCGCTTCGAGCCGTCCGGGTTCATCTCCCGGCTGCTCGGGATGGGCGACCTGAAGCAGCTCTCCGAGCGCGTCGAGCGCGCGATGCAGGAGACCCAAGAGGAGGACGACGACTGGGACCCCGAGGACATGCTTCAGGGAGAGTTCACCCTGAAGGACATGAAACGCCAGATGGACGCGATGAACAAGATGGGGCCGCTCGATCAGGTGATGGACATGATCCCCGGACTCGGCGGCGGGATGATGGACGAGCTACCCGACGACGCGATGGACGTGACCCAAGACCGGATGCGCCGGTTCGAGCGCATCATGGACTCGATGACCGAGGAAGAGCTTGAGAACCCCCGCGTCATCGGCCAGTCCCGCGTCGAACGCATCGCCCGCGGCTCCGGCACCGACGAGGAGACGATCCAGCAGCTCTTAGAGCAGCACTCGATGATGGAGGAGACGATCGGCCAGTTCCAGGGGATGGGCGAGGGCGACATGCAGCGCATGATGAAGAAGATGGGCGGCGAGGGCGGCGGCGGTCTCGGCGACATGATGGGCGGCGGGAAAGGGCCGTTTTAAATAGGATCTCGTCTGCGAACTGATTATTCATTTACAATGTGTGGCCCGAGGGCGACGGTGAACTCTTTCAAAGCTCCGGTCGTTTACTTATAAACAGTCGCCGGCAGATCGGCAGACAACACCACCGAAGCCCCAGCCGCTCGGCCGTACGATGTTGGAGTCGCTAATAGATCACAGATCGATACGAACCACTCCGAAGCCCCAGCCGGGAGGCGGGCGCACGCTCGTTGTGCTCCTCGTCGCTCACTTTGTTCGCTCCTGCGGTGCTTACGTCGCCTGCGCCCGCCTCCCGGCTGCCCCTTCGATTCCCACCCCGCACCGCACAGCACCGCAGCCTCACACCTCCCCAGCCTCGTCGGCCGCCGTCGCTTCGCTCCGTCGGCCGACTCCCTCGCGCGACGCTCCTCGCGCCCTTAAAAGGGCGCTCGGAGGCGCGCGCCACCGCGGAACACCGAGCTGACCGGATCGATCCCTACCGGCAGCCACCGAGCGCTTCAGGCCCTTTATACGGATGACCGGGCTACGGCTTGGCGATGGACCGCGACCGGATCGGCGAGTACGACGCCTTGGTCCTCGTCTCGCTCGTCTGGTTCCTCGGGAAGTTCGTCCGCTACCTCTTCCCGCCGCTGTTCGAG
>NZ_CBVY010000005.1:216415-217979 GCF_000513435.1 Halorubrum sp. AJ67
GTCGTGTAACGGTCCGGTCGAACGGGTCGCGTTGACCGAGGAGGAGACCGATGCCGGCGACGCCGTCGCCCCGCCGACCGCCCCGACTACGTCCCGGACGACGTGGGGACGGACCGGCCGGGGTGGCGCTGTGCCGACTGCGGGCAGTGGTTCTGGAAGGGCGGCCACTGGGATGCCGTAGCGGCCCGGATCGACCGGGTGTGACCGGCCGAGCGTAACCGGTTTGCCCGCCCGTCGCGTAGCAGTCGGCAATGGAACGCGAACGGGCCGTCGACCGCTTGGAGACGCTCGTCGACCGCGTCGCGAGCGAGCCGATGCCGGTGCCCGTCCGCGAGGTATGGGCGTTCGGCGACGTCGCGCTCGGACTCGATCCCGTCGACCGGCTCGACGTCTACCTCACGAAGGACGTGATCATGGGCGGCGACGCCGACGCGGCGGCCGAGTTCGAGGCCGAGTACGGCGTGAAAGGCGTCGGGACCACGGTCGACGCCGCGTGGGCCGAGGCGCACCCCGACCGCGTGCGGACGAGCGACAACGGGTACGCGGCCCCCGAGAAGTGCCTCGCGGCCGAACTCGTCGAGGATACGGAGCCGATTCACTTGGAGGTGTGTAACGCGGGCTTCGAGGACAACGTCCGCCAGCGGCTGAAGGGGGCGCTCGCCCGCGAAGCCTACGAGGAGGTGCTCGACCCCCGCGGGGTCTGCCTGTGGGTCGACGGCGAGCGCGACGGGGAGGCGTTCGAGCGGCTCCGGGAGGCCTCCCTCGCGATGCCGACGCTGCCCGCAGCGCTCGGGATGCTCGGTGCCGACGAGGAGGCCGCGAACGAGGCCGCCGACGTGTTGAAGCGGCGACGGGCCGAACAGGAGGGCGCGTCCGTCCGCGGCGACATGGTGTGACCGCCGCATTCGACTCACCCGTCGTTCACCCGCCGTTCACTCGCCAATCAGGAATGACCCGTTCCGGTAGACGGTCTCGCCGTCGAGTTCGATCCGCGCGTCCTCGCTCGCGTCGCGGACGAGGTCCGCGTGGACCGCGCTCTCGTTCGCCGTCCTGCCGTCCGGCACGCACTCCGCCACCGCGTCGCCGAGCGCGACGTGGACGGTGCCCGCCGCCTTCTCGTCGAACAGGACGTTCCCGGTGACCGCGTCGATCCCCTCGTTGGTGCCGATCCCGAGTTCGCCGACGCGACGCGCGCCCGCGTCGGTGTCGAGCAGGTCGGCGAGGACGGTCTCGCCCCGCTCGGCCGCGTAGTCGACCACCCGCCCGTCGGCGAAGTCGAGCCGGATCCCGTCGACCTCCCGTCCGCCGCGTCGGAGCGGGCGATCGAACCGGACCGTTCCCTCGACGCCGTCGACCCCCGGCACGGTGGCGACCTCGCCGCCCGGCATGTTCTCCCGGCCGGCGTCGTTGTACGCGCCCATCCCCGCGACGTCGAACCGGAGATCGGTGTCGTCGCCGACGACCAGTCGGAGGTCGTCGGCCGCCGCCAGTCGGTCCGCGACCCGCGCCTGCCGCTCCCGGACCGCGGCCCAGTCGCGGTCCACGGACTCGTACACGAGCGAGC
>NZ_CBVY010000005.1:223829-226563 GCF_000513435.1 Halorubrum sp. AJ67
AGGAGCCGGCGACCGGCCGGACCGATCTCCGCGAGCCGGTCCGAGAAGACGTTCACGCCGCCGGTCGCGGCGACGAGCGCCGCGAACGCCTCGCGCTCGGCCGCGGTGAGGTCGCTCGTGTCGCGGACGAGCTGACAGTCGGGGTCGTTGAGCCACCACCGCCGGTGGAAGACGTTCCGCGTGAGCGTGTTCCGAACGGCGTTCTTCAGCCCCGGCTGGCTCCCCGACTCTCCCGGCGTCTCCCACGTCGGGTCGGTGTCCGGGCCGACCCGCATCGCGTCGAAGAGACCGACGCTCGGGGCCATCGGCGCGCCGCAGCCGAGGAGGAACGTGTCGTCGCCGGCCGCCTCGGCGATCGCCTCGACGCCCCGGCGATACGCCTCGATACGCGTCGCCTCGGGGTCGTACCGCTCGCCGGGCAGCGCCGCCGCGAAGAGGAAGTCGAGCTTCAGGTAGGTGAACCCCCACTCGTCGACGACCGTCGACACAGTCTCCCGGAGCCACTCCAACACCGCCGGGTGGGTCGTGTCAAGTCCGTACAGCGCCGACCCCGCGCGGAAGCCGCCGTCGACCGGCGTTCCCGGCCCGTCGCCGTCGGCCGTTCCCGGTCCGTCGTCTCCCGCGTCGGTCGGTTCCGTCACGAACCACTCCGGGTGGTCGGCGTACAGGTCCGCGCCGGACTCCACGTAGAAGGGCGCGAGCCACAGCCCCGGGCGATACCCCGCGGTCGCGATGTCGTCCGCGACGGCGCTCATGTCCTCGAACCCGTCAGCGATCGACCGCCAGTCGCCGAACGCCTCCATGTACCCGTCGTCGATCTGGACGACGTCGACCGGAATCTCCCACTCGCGGAGCTCCGCGAGGTTCTCCCGCACGTCCGCCTCGGTGACGTCGGTGAAGTAGTGGTACCACGAACACCACCCGGTCGGCGCGGTCTCGGGCACCCGGGCGTCCATCCGCTCGCCGACGCGGTCGGCCAACGCGGCCACCCCCCGCCCGGAGATCGCGGTCGGCGTCGACCCACAGGGGCGGTAGCTCCAGTCGCTCCCCGGGCGTCAGGCGCGCCCCCTCCAGCGGGCACACCGCGCGGAGCGCCGCGACCCCGTCGGCGTCGTCGTCGACCTCGAACCGCGTGCAGTAGCGGTCGTGTTCGAGGAACCCGACCGTCAGGCTCCGGTCCCCCTCGACGAGTCCGGTCAGGTAGCTGCTCACCCGGTCGTCGGTCGACGCCGCGAGGTCGTTCATCATCGGGGCGTTGTCCGGGTCCTCGGCGGGGAACCGCTCCCCGACCGGGAGCGTCCCGGTCGACGACCACGACTGATAGCCGTGCCGGTAGATCCGCGCGTCAGCGCCGAAGGCGGTCTCGAACGCGAGCGTCACGTCGCCCGCCCGGACCGGCTCGTCGCCCGCGTTCTCGACGGTCGGGGTCACGGTCACGCCGCCCCCCTCGGTCGACAGCGACACCTCCGCGATCCGCACTCCGGCGTCGTTTCGATCTGTCGCCGTCGCGCGGACCGTTCCGGCGAGCACGTCGCCGGCGTCGTCCGCGACCGTGATCTCGTGCCCGTCCGGATCGTAGGTGACCGCGGTGGCACCCGCCCTGCGTTCGTTCATACCACTCCCTCTTGTCGACCCCACAAATACCCTGTCACGCGGCGGGACCGCAAGACGGCGGCCGGCGGTCGCCACCATCCGAACCATTAGGTGGCGCGGTCGTGAGTGTGAGCCATGCGTCTCGGAGTCTGCTACTTTCCCGAACACTGGCCGGACGAGGAGTGGGAGCGCGACGTCGCCGCGATGGCCGACGCCGGTCTCGAATACGTGCGCATGGCGGAGTTCTCGTGGGGGGTCCTCGAACCGGAGCGCGGCGAGTTCGACTTCGAGTGGCTCGACGAGGCGGTCGAACTCGTCGGCGAGTACGGCATGCAGGCGGTGTTGTGTACGCCGACGGCGACGCCGCCGAAGTGGCTGGTCGACGAGCGGCCGTCGATCCGGCAGGAGGACCCCGACGGCACCGTCCGGGAACACGGCAGCCGCCGGCACTACTGTTTCAACTCCGACGCCTACCGCGAGGAGACGGAACGGATCGTCGAGCGGATCACCGAGCGGTACGCCGACTCCCCGCACGTCGCCGGCTGGCAGACGGACAATGAGTTCGGCTGTCACCGGACGGTCCGCTGTTACTGCGACGACTGCGCCGAGGCCTTCCGGTCGTGGCTAGCGGACCGGTACGGCGACGTCGACGGCCTCAACGAGGCGTGGGGGAACGCGTTCTGGAGCCAGCAGTACGGCTCCTTCGAGGAGGTCGACCCGCCCGGCCCGACCCCCGCGGAGCATCACCCCTCGCGGCTGTTGGCGTACGCGCGCTTCGCCAGCGACTCCGTCGTCGAGTACAACCGCCTCCACGCCGACCTGATACGCGAGGCGGACGCCGACTGGTTCGTCACCCACAACTTCATGGGGCGGTTCCCGACGCTGAACGCCTACGACGTGAGCGCCGACCTCGACCGCGTCGCGTGGGACTCGTACCCCACGGGGTTCGTTCAGGACCGCTTCGACGGGGAGGCGTCGCCGGACCAGCTTCGCGCCGGGGACCCGGATCAGGTCGGGATGGACCACGACCTCTACCGGAGCGCGCTCGACCGCCCGTTCTGGGTGATGGAACAGCAGCCCGGCGACGTCAACTGGCCGCCGCACTGCCCGCAGCCCGGCGAGGGCGCGATGCGGCTGTGGG
>NZ_CBVY010000005.1:229792-234024 GCF_000513435.1 Halorubrum sp. AJ67
GAAGTCGACCCCGATGTCGACCTCGTCGCCGACCCCCTCCCGAACCGCGGCGATCCGGTCGGCCGCGTCGGCCACGGCGGCCGGGTTGTCGATCGAGCGCATCTCCGCCGTCGCGTTCATCTTCAGCGCCGTGAAACCCGCGTCGACCTTCTCGCGGGCGGCCTCGCCCACGTCCGCCGGTCGGTCGCCGCCGATCCACTGGTACACGCGGATCCGGTTGCGCGCGCGGCCGCCGAGCAGCTCGTGGACGGGCGCGCCGAACTGCTTGCCCTTGATGTCCCACAGCGCCTGATCGATGCCGGCGATCGCGCTCATCAGCACCGGCCCGCCGCGGTAGAACCCGCCGCGGTACATCGACTGCCAGTGGTCTTCGATCCGCGTCGGGTCCTCGCCGAGCAGGTAGCTGTCGAGCAGCTCCTCGACGGCCGCGAGGACCGTGTGCGACCGGCCCTCCACGATCGGCTCCCCCCAGCCGACGGTGCCGTCGCTCGTCGTCAGCTTCAAGAACAGCCAGCGGGGCGGTACCTCGAACAGCTCGTAGTCGGTGATGTACATCCTGTTAGTTCTCCGTGGCTCCGACGACGGCGCTGTCGACGGAGTCTGTTTTGGTTTTCAGCGCGTCGCCCGTCTCGATGTCGAACAGGTACACCGCCGTCTCGTCGAAGTCGAACGCGACGCGCGATCCCTCCGCCGGTCGGACCGTCGGATCGACGCGAGCGGTGAGCTCGTGGCCGTCTATCTCCATGTAGAGGAAGTTCTCGTTCCCATTCGGCTCGACGACCGTCACGTCGGCCGCGCTCCGGCCCGACTCGACGACCTCGATGTCCTCGGGCCGGACGCCGACGCTGACGCGGTCGCGTCCGGCGACCGGCTCGGGATCGTCGAGCTCGTACGCGAACTCGCCGGGACCCGAGAGAGTGTCCCCCTTGACGTCGGCCGTGAGCAGGTTGATGCTCGGCGACCCGATGAAGTCCGCGACGAACCGGTTCACCGGCGACCGGTACACCTCCTCCGGGGACCCGACCTGCTGGAGCACGCCGCCGTTCATCACGGCGATCCGGTCGCCCATCGCCATCGCCTCCGTCTGGTCGTGGGTGACGTACACCGTCGTCACGTCGAGGTCGGCCTGTAGCTCCTGTAGCTCGGTCCGCATCTCCGACCGGAGCTTCGCGTCGAGGTTGCTGAGCGGCTCGTCCATCAGGAACACGGACGGCTCCCGCACGATCGCCCGCCCGAGCGCCACGCGCTGCTGTTGGCCGCCGGAGAGCGCCTTCGGCTTCTCGTCGAGCAGTTCGCTTATTCCGAGCATCTCGGCGACGCCCTCGACTTTCCGTTCGATCTCGTCGCCGGACAGCTTCGTCGAGAGCTTCAGCCCGAAGCCGATGTTGCCCCGGACGGTCATGTGCGGGTACAGCGCGTAGTTCTGGAACACCATCGCCACGTCGCGCTCGCTGGCGCGACGGTCCGTGACGTCCTCGTCGCCGAACCGTATCGATCCGTCCGTCACGTCCTCTAACCCGGCGAGACAGCGGAGCGTCGTCGACTTTCCACAGCCGGACGGTCCCACCAGCACGAGGAACTCGCCGTGGTCGATGTCGACGGAGAGGCCCTCGACGGCGACCACGTTCTCGGTTCCGGAGTCGTACACCTTGTCCAGTTCAGTGATGTTGATTCCTGACATTGGTTACTCTTTGAGCGACCCCGCGAGGATGCCGCTGACGAACTGTTTCTGTAGCACTAAGAACAACACGACCATCGGCACGATGGCGAGCGTCGCCGCCACCATGATCTGGTCGTAGTAGATCCGCTGGAACCCGGTCAGCTGCGCCAGTCCGATGGGGATCGTGTACATGTCCGCCGACTCTAAGATCACGAGCGGGTACAGGAACAGGTCCCACTGGAACAGGAACAGGATGATCGCCAGCGCGGCCAGCGACGACCGCATGGTCGGTAAGGCGATCCGGTAGAAGATCTGGAACTCGGTCGCCCCGTCCATCCGAGCGGACTCCAGTAACGCGTCCGGGATCGACTTCATGTTCTGCCGCATGAGGAAGATCCCGATGGGGTTCGCCGCCCACGGGAGGATGATCGCCCGGAACGTGTTCGTCCACTCCAGTTGCGCCATCAGCAGGAACAGCGGGATGACGAGCAGCTGGATCGGCAACACGAGCGTCGCCAAGATCGCGTAGAAGATCGGCTCCTTGTACTTGAACTCGTACTTGGCGAACGCGAAGCCGGCCATCGAACACAACACCAGCGACAGCAGCGTGTAGACGACGGCGATGAAGACGCTGTTCCGGATCGTCCGGAGGAAGTCGAGCCGCTCCTGTAGCGCCGCGAAGTTGTCGAGGAACGCGGTCCCGGGTATCAGCCGCGGCGGGAACTGGAGGAACTGCTCCTGCGGGAGCGTCGACGCCACCAGCATCCAGTACAGCGGCACCATCATCACCACGACCATCGTGATGACGAACGCGTACGTGAGGAACCGCCAGACTGCGTCCTTGCGTCGTTGCTCGCGCATCAGTCCTCACCCCCGAGCTTGATCTGGAGGATCGAGAAGACGCTGACGACCGCCACGAAGACGACCGTGAGCGCGCTCGCGTAGCCGAGGTTGAAGTTGACGAACGCCTGCCGGTAGATGTACTGGACGATGGTTATCGTCGAGTTCGTCGGGCCGCCGCCGGTGATGACGTACGGCTCGGCGAACAGCTTGAACGTCCCGATCGTCGACAGCACGACCACGAACAGCAACACCGGCTTGAGCTGCGGGAGCGTGACGTACCGGAACTTCTCCCACCGGTTCGCGCCGTCGATCTCGGCCGCCTCGTACAGCTGCTGTGGAATCGTCTGGAGTCCGGCGAGGAGGATGATCATGTTGTACCCCGTCCACCGCCACGTCACCGCGGCGATGATCGTGTTCCGGGCCCAGAACTCGCTCGTCAGCCACGGTACCGGGCCGAGTCCGACGCCGGAGAGGACGTAGTTGAGGAACCCCAACTGCTCGTTGAAAAGCAGGAGGAACACCGTCGAGTACGCCACGAGGTTCGCCGAGACCGGCAGCGCGATCGCGGTGCGGAACACCCCTTTGAACCGCATGAACGACGCGTTCAGCGCGAGCGCGAGCGCGAGCGCCAGTCCGATCATCAGCGGGACCTGTATCGCGAGGATGTACGAGGTGTTGAACATCGACTGCCAGAACAGGTCGTTGCCCAGCAGTCGGACGTAGTTCCCGGCCCCGACGAAGCTCAGCTGCGCGATCTGCGGGATCTCGACGTACACCGGACCGAGGTCGATCCAGAACAGCGAGCCCTCGCCGACGCCCTGGTACTCGAAGAAGGACAGGTACAGCGTGTACGCCACCGGGAAGGCCAAAAACAGGCCGAACAGCACGAAGAATGGCGCGATGAACAGGTACGCGACCCGCGGCAGCGTCGGAACCGCCGCCGTCAGGTCCTGTCTGGCGAACCGCACTCGGTCCCATCCCGGCCGCGCCGCCCGCCTGATCTGTCTCGTGGTGCGTCGTACCCTCGTCCGGGCGCGGCGGCGATACGTCTCTCCGACGCGCTCGTCCGTCTCGTCAGAAGTGGCCATTCGATCGGTCCCTCCGGATTACGCGAGGTCCCGATCGGTGTTCTCGGCGACGGTCTCGGCGGCCGCCTGAACGGCCTCCTCCGGCGACTGCTCGCCGTTGATCATCCGCTGAAGCTCGGTCTCGATGGCCTGTGAGACCTCCGGCGTGTCCGCGGTGAACCGGTATCCCGGCGAGTCCTGTGCGACCTCGGCGAAGAGCGCTCTCGCGGGCTGCCCGTCGTAGAAGTCGAGCTCCTCGTCGAACACCGGGTCGTCGTAGACGGTCTCCAGCGCCGGGAAGAGCCCGTACTCGTCGTACATCGCCAGCTGCATCTCCTCGGTCGCCAGCGAGTACTCCATGTAGTCCCACCCACGCGCCTGCGCCTCGTCGGACACCTGATCGGCGATCATGAGGTTGGAGCCGCCCCAGTTCGACGCCCGCGGGCCGCCCGACTCCAGCGCGGGGATCTTGAAGACGCCCCAGTCGCCCGCGGTGTCGGGGAGTTCGGCGCGCAGCGTCCCCTCCATCCACGCCGCCGAGGGGAGCGACGCGATCGTCGCGTCGCCGTAGGCGCTGAACCAGGCGGACGTCCACCCCTCGATGTTGGCCGCGATGTCGGCGTCGTATATCTCCTTGATGTTGCGGGCCACGCGGAGCGACT
>NZ_CBVY010000005.1:235736-240386 GCF_000513435.1 Halorubrum sp. AJ67
CATGATCGTCCCTGACTATCGGTCTCTTTCATCACAAATATATAAAACTACCGTGCGTGAGTGCTAAAATCGTCTCAGAACCACGATTTGAACGTTTCCTTGGAGTGAACAGATTTCTATTATATACTCTTTTGACCTGTCCAACCCGATTTGGTACAAATTCCACTTTGAAAGTATTTCATTTATAATATATTTATTCGGTTTTATACACCGTGTCACGCTGTCGTTCTCTCATACTAAACAAACGTTATACGGCTGTCGGTCATACCGCTCTACGAAACGATGGGGGACACGGACACCGTCGCCGTTCAGGCGACCGCGACGTCTTTCCGGATCGTCGAAGAGCTGTACGACCGCGACGGCGGCGGCGTCACCGAACTAGCGGACGCGCTCGACGTCTCGAAAAGCGCGGTACACAACCACCTCTCGACGCTCTGTGACCTCGGATACGTGAAAAACGTCGGGGGAACCTACGAACTCACCCACCAGTTCCTCCGGATCGGGTTCGGAACGAGAGAACGGAACCCGGTCTACCACGCCGCGCGGAGCGAGATTCGCATGCTCGCGCGGAACACCGGTGCCGTCGCGAACCTCGTGGTGCCCGAAGACGCCGAGGCCGTCTACCTCCACCGGATCGGGACCCGAGACCACCCTGTCGCGGTGGGCGACGGCGTCCGCCTCCACGCCGCCGCCGCCGGCAAGGCGATCCTGGCGTCCCGGTCGCGGGAGCGGGTCGACGAGTACGTCTCCCGCCATGGTCTCGACCGGGAGACTGACCGGACCGTGACGGACCCGGCGACGCTCCGCTCCGAACTCCGGTCGATCAGGGACAGAAACATCGCCTTCGACCGCGGCGAGTTGGACGAGAACTGGCAGTGCGTCGCCTCCCCGATCGTCGTCGACGGCGACCCCGTGGGCGCGGTCAGCGTCTCCGGCCCGTCCGACGAGATGCAGGGGAAGCGGTTAGAAGAGGACACGGCCGGACTCGTCTCCAGCGCCGCGAAGACGATCGAACTCGAACTGTTGTGACGCGTCGCGCTCTCCGACTCGGTCCGATTTAAGACCCCTCGGGGGGAGATACCACCATGCGAACTGACCGATTCGACCGGATCACGGACGGCGGCGTGATCGCGATCCTCCGCGGCGTAGCGCGCGACGACGCGGTGGCGGTCGCGGATGCCGTCGTCGACGCCGGTGTGACGGCCCTAGAGGTAACCGCGGACACGCCGAACGCGACCTCGTCAATCGAGGCGATATCCGACCGCGTCGACGACGCGCTGGTCGGCGCTGGAACCGTCCTCGACCCGGAGACGGCGCGAGCGGCACAGCTCGCGGGCGCGGAGTTCCTCGTGACGCCGACGGTGAACGCGGACGTCATCGAGGCGGCGAACCGCTACGGAACGCCGGTCGTGGTCGGCGCGTACACCCCGACCGAGGCGCTCGAAGCCTATCAGGCCGGTGCCGACGCGGTGAAGGTGTTCCCCGCGAAGACCGGCGGTCCCGACCACGTCGGGGCGATCGGCGGCCCGCCTCCCCCAGATCCCGCTCGTCCCGACAGGCGGCGTCGGCGCGGAGAACGCCGGGGAGTACGTCCGGGCGGGCGCGGTCGCGGTCGGCGTCGGGAGTTCGATCGTCGACAGCGAGGCGATCGCCGACGGCGCGTTCGACGTGATCGAGTCGAACGCGCGGGCGGTTGTTGAGGCCGTCTCGGCGGCTCGGGAGTGACTCTCGTCGGTGTCGGCGAACGCGCGGTACAGACCGACTCCGCACAGACCCTCTGTCGACCGTGTTCTCACGGGTCGCGACGTTGTCCGGCCGTCCTCGATTCGTCCGATAGCGGCCATCTCGGGCGGCATTGACCGTTCTGATCTCGGTTTTCCGCTCTGCGTATCGGCGACCTGAAACCGCTCTCCTCAGACCGGACTCAGCGCCATGGAGGAGCGGTCTTGGTCGCGCTGAAGCAATCGTTTGGCCTGGGCTTTCTCGCTGGTGTGCATCCGCTTTGGCACGACGTACGTGACGCCCCGGTCGGCTATCGCTTCGAGAATATGCTGGCTGTCGAACTCCCGGTCCATGAACACGCGGTCAACGTCGACGAGTTCTATTGCCGAGTCGAGGAGGTCCTCGACAATCTCTGAGCGAGTGTCACCCTTCCGGATGGGACGTGCGTCGAGAACCAGTGGTACGGAATCACCGACGAGGTGGACCGTATCCGGTGATGGGGTGCTACGGCCAGAGCCCACGCGTCTGGTGAGCTTCGGCAACTCGGGAGAGTGCAACGATGTACGCCGCGTCACGCCACGTCACGTCTCGGGCGTCGAACTCCTCGCGGACATCCTGCCACGCGGCCAGCATCTCCGTTTCGAGTTCGTCGTTGACACGCTCTAGCGACCACGACCGCCGATTGATGTCTTGGAGCCACTCGAAGTAGCTCACCGTCACACCGCCAGCGTTCGCCAAAATGTCCGGGATCACCGGGACATCTCGCTCAGCAAATATCTCGCTTGCTGTAGTCGTCGTCGGCCCGTTTGCCCCTTCAACAATCATCTCCGCTGCAATATCGTCGGCGTTGTCCGCCGTCAGGACATTCCCGATCGCAGCCGGAATGAGTACGTCAACATCGAGTTTCAGTAGTTCCTCGTTCGTAACGGCCTCTGGAGCGTCCTGATGGGTGACTGCCTCCGGTTCCTCGTCGTGAGACGGGATCGCGTGCGTGTCGAGTCCCTCCGGATCGTAGATCCCGCCGTTGACATCGCTGACAGCGACAACTGTCGCACCCCAGTCGTCGAGCAGGCGCGCCGCGTTCGCGGCGACACTACCGTACCCCTGTACGGCAACCGTAGTCTCCTCGGCATCTCGGTCGTAGTACTCGATAGCTTCACGGGCGACGATCGCGACGCTTCGACCGGGTGCTTCCTCTCGACCTTCGCTCCCACCGACGATCGGCGGCTTTCCGGTGACAACGCCGGGAATCGTCTCGCCCTCCTGCATCGAATAGGCGTCCATCAGCCACGCCATCGTCTGAGGGTCCGTTCCCATGTCCGGCGCAGGAATGTCCTTCGTCGGGCCGATGGCAGACCGAATCTCGTCGGTGAACCGCCGAGTAAGTTGCTCTTTCTCGTCGTCTGTCAGTTTCTTGGGATTCACCGCGATGCCGCCTTTCGCCCCCCCGAACGGAATATCCATCACAGCGCACTTCCAGGTCATCCACATGCTGAGACCAACACACTCCTCGCGCGTGACCCCCGGGTGGTAGCGGAGCCCGCCCTTGTGCGGGCCGCGGACGCTGTCGTGTTGGGCCCGGTACCCCGTGTAGACCTCGACGTCGCCGCTCTCGCGCTCGATGGGGACGGTGACCTCGTGGACCTTCTTGGGGTATTTGAGTCGCTCGACGACATTCGGGTCGATATCGAGGTGGTCAGCAGCGTGCTGGAGCTGCCGGCGCGCAGTCTCCAGGGCGGACTCCTCCTCGGTCGGTTCTTCTTGCGGCTCGTCGGGTGTCGTTGTTGTCGAAGCCATCGTTATTCGATCGGTGTATGTCGATTCCGCATCTCGCCGCCACAGTCAGGGCACGAGCCGGGGTTGTCCTCTGCGAGGATGATGTTTCCACATTCGAAGCACTCGTATGGCGATTCCTCGTCTGGGATCTGATCGGTATCTCTCATTACTGATTGCGAGACCCAGCACCGTTAGGCGGGGTACTCTACCTACCCATAATGAGAATATAAGGAAATATCCAGTAGTTTAACACCGAACCTTGACTCGGAGGACGACGTTTACTATACAAGCATTTGGGCGATATCGATACGGTCGGAGTACTTACTAGCCAGATAGACGCTTGGCAGGTCTCCAGATACGGTAGGGTCGTCAGTCAGCGTGTTGTGCGGGTATCGATGTGTGATCGTCGACGAGTGCCGCGAACAATTTTCGCTGTGACGTTCTGACGTGCTGGTAGAACGCTTGCGGCGAAATATCCAGCGAGTTCGCAACAGCCTCACCGTTAGCCTTCCGCGGTGATTCAAAGAACCCACTATAGTACGCCGTCTCGAGGACTTCTAGCTGTCTGTCCGTCAGCCGGTCGAGGACGGACGCGTAGAACCCGTGTTCGGATGCCTGTTCACGGGTCTGCTTCGACACCAATTCGAGATCACCGAACCGATCAGCCAAGAACTGGGTCACATGCCGAACTTCGATGCTCGCCGGCAGATCGACGACTAGCGTTGTACCCGCCGTCGTTGCCGTCGCACTCCGAAGGACGGCCCCGTGATCAGCTAACTCTGTCGCAAGGAATGGATCCGACAGCTGGAGTCGTAAGACACCGCCAGAATCGCCGCCACGAATCCGCTGGACATCCTCGACAACGGTGAGCCCGTCCGTCGCGTCGACGACGGTATCGAGTGGCGCGTCATCCACGGTGACGAACACATAGTTCTCGGTAGCAGTCTGCTGGACGCCGCCGTCGTACGCCAGCGTACAGTCAGCCGCCGTAGCCAGTTGCGTGAGCACGAACGACTGGTCGCTGACCTCGTACTCGATTCGCGTCATCGACGTCGTGAGCAGCGCCTGCTTGCGCTCGGTCGCGCTGATCGCGGCAGCAATCGTCTCCCCGAGTTCCGAAACGACCGTCTGAACGGTTTCGTCGAACGCGTC
>NZ_CBVY010000005.1:241737-243788 GCF_000513435.1 Halorubrum sp. AJ67
TCGAGTACCCAGGTTGCCGATCTGGTATCGTGGAAGATGGTGTCGAACTGTCGCGCACGCTCACGCTCGGTTGCCGACCGCTGGGCGTCTCGGAGAGCTTGTTCGGTTCGCTGTAGCGCATTAGGAACGGTTTCCTCGGGTGGGTCAGCAACGGCGATGTAGTCGGTGACACCGGCTTGGATCGCCTCACTTGCGACGACTTCGCTTCCGTCCGCTGTCCCCATTATCAGCGGAAGTGTCGTCGTTGTGTCGCGAATCTCGTGGACGAGATCGATACCGGTAGTTTCGGGGAGACTGTAGTCGGTAACGATACAGTCGACGGTGGTTTCGTGGAGTGTTTCTTGCGCGGCTGTAGCTGTCGAGACTGACTGTACAATCGCGTCATACTGGACATCGAGTTGTTCGGTGTACGCGGCTATCCACGCCGTATCGCCGACGACGACGATAGTTGAATCGTCAAGGACACTCTTGGAGTTGGAATTCATATGTGGAGAGAAATACCCATCACGAATCCGAATACAGCGCTACGTGAGGGAATCATGTTGATGACTCCTTGCTACACAGTCAAAACCCCCAATGTTTAATTTTCACCCCTTATTTAAAGAGGAAGTTTATCATTAAACAGGCAGTGAATTCGCACTCCCGTAGGACAGTCGATTGAGGCCAGTCATGCTGAAGCAATCCGGTCCCTGTCACTATATGCGTTGAGACAGCCAGTCTCAACTACATAGACAATTTGGTATCGCGCTATGTACTATACGAGTCCTCTCACCGAACGCACGCCCCTTTTAGGATTCGCCGGAGTAAGGGCGCGTATGGTGCGAAACGTCGCCGGCGACATGGCGGAGCTTGACCCCGAGGACTTCTACCTCCTCTCGGGCGTCGAGCAGGGAATGCGCTTCTCGGAGTGGGTCCGGCGCGACAAGCTCCCGGACTACGCCGACCTGACGCGCGAGGAGGTCGACTACCGCATCGACCGGTGTCTCGACCGGGAGCTGATCGAGCGGAAGACGATCCAGTACGAGGGGTATCAGCTCACCTTCGAGGGGTACGACGCCCTCGCGCTCCGAACGTTCGCTGAGCGCGAGACGATAGACGGCGTGGGATCGCCGCTCGGCCTCGGCAAGGAGGGCGACGTGTACGAGGCGCAGTCGTTCCGGCCGCTCGCCTTGAAGTACCACCGCGAGGGGTACACCAACTTCCGCGAGGTGAACCGCGACCGCGAGTACACCGCCGACCGCGACCACGTCTCGTGGCTCTATACCGCCCGCAAGGCCGCCGAACGCGAGTACGAGGCGATGGAGGAACTGTACCCCGACGTGAGCGTGCCGCGACCGGTGGACCACAACCGCCACGCCATCGTGATGGAGAAGTTCGCGGGCGTCGAGCTGTCGCGCGCGTCGCTCGACCCCGAGCAGGCGGTCGGCGTCCTCGATCTAATCTTACGCGAACTCGCGACCGCCCACGACCTGGGCTGGGTCCACGCCGACGCCTCCGAACACAACGTCGCGGTCGCGGAGAGCGGCGTCACGATCTTCGACTGGCCGCAGGCGGTGTCGGTCGACCACGAGAACGCCCGGGAGTTCCTCGAACGCGACGTCGAGAACCTCCTCCGGTACTTCGCCCGGAAGTATCCCCACGAGGTGCCCCGAGACGCCGATACCGACGGGATCGCCGCCGCTATCGCCGACGGCTCGTTCGAGACGGTTCGGGCGTTCGGCGGCAGATAAACTAAATACCGATATACAAAATCTGTTCTCGTCGGGGACGCGTCGCGGTAAGTCGCCGACGGAACGCACACACCAGATCCACCCGTTGAGACCGTACGGCTCGCCTTCGTACCGGAGTTCGCACGGAATCGACGAACGCAGTAACCGTTTAGGTTCGCCTAAGATTCGAAACCGCTTTAATCCTTTAGGGTGGCCTAAACCGCATGGAACGAGACGCGGACCGGCTCGCTGGCACGCGACGCGACGCGATCAGGTACTGCGGGGCCGTCGCCGGCGCGGGACTGCTCGCCGGGTGTAGCGGCACCGAGTCGACGCCGAGCG
>NZ_CBVY010000005.1:245977-247210 GCF_000513435.1 Halorubrum sp. AJ67
GTCGCCGACGGTGAGGGTCGGGCGATCGGCGGCGGCTCCCCCCGGCGACCGGTCGAGGGGGACCGGCTCGGGTGGCTGTTCGAGCCTCGCCTCGCTGCGGTGATCGCGGGGAGCCTCGCCCTCGTCGTCGTTGCGGGACTCGTCCAGGTGAGCTTCGGCACGTACTCGATGACGGTCGGGCAGGCGTGGCGGGCCGTCCTCGACCCCGCCGTCCTGCTCGATCCGCGGTGGTTCCTCAACTTCCTCCTCGGCGAGGAGCTGATGCGGGCGGTCACGGGATTTCAGGGCGAACTACCGCAGCTCGCGCGCGAGACGCTCGTCGTCTGGAACATCCGGCTCCCGCGGGTGCTCGTCGCCGTCGTCGTCGGGATGAACCTCGCCGTCTCGGGCGCGATCTTTCAGGCGGTGACGCGGAACGAGCTGGCCAGCCCGTTCATCCTCGGCGTCTCCTCGGGCGCGGGGCTGATGATCCTGCTCACGCTCGTCGTGTTCGGCGGCCTCTCGGCGTTTCTCCCGATCATCGCGGCTCTGGGCGGCTCCGTGGCGTTCCTCGTCGTCTACGCCATCGCGTGGAAGAACGGGACCAGCCCCGTGCGGCTCGTGCTCGCGGGCGTCATCGTCGGGACGGTCTTCAACAGCCTCCAGACGGGGCTGTTCTTCTTCGCCGACGACATCGGCGTCGTCCAGTCGGCGATCCAGTGGACCACCGGCTCGCTGACGGGGACCGACTGGGAACAGGTCAGGATGGCGCTCCCGTGGACGCTCGTGGCGGTGACCCTGTCGCTCGCGGGCTCGCGGCAGCTGAACCTCCTCCTCCTCGGCGAGCAGACGGCGAAGTCGCTGGGGATGTCGATAGAGCGGGTGCGGTTCGCGCTCTCCGGCGTCGCCGTGCTGGCGGCCGCCGCCAGCATCGCGGTGGCAGGCATCGTGAGCTTCGTTGGGCTCATCGTCCCCCACGTGGTTCGGAACCTCGTCGGTAGCGACTACAAGCGGGTGATCGTCGGCTGCCTGTTCGTCGGCCCGGCGCTGATGGTCGGTGCCGACGTCGGGGCGCGCCTCGGGATGAGCGTACTGACCGGCGCGGACGCGCAGGTCCCGGTCGGGATCGTCACCGGGCTGGTCGGCGGGCCGTACTTCCTGTACCTGATGCGTCGACAGCAGAACATGGGTGACCTCTGAATGGCAACGGAACACGCGGACGCGACGGAGACGGACGAATCGAGCGGTGTAAGC
>NZ_CBVY010000006.1:0-1808 GCF_000513435.1 Halorubrum sp. AJ67
CGCTGATGAGCGTGATCTGATCCGCTCGCCCGCGCCGACGCCCCGCTCCGATCGCGGAGCCAGCACAGAAGAGATATACCGGACGCCTGAAAATAAGCGGAAACGAACGAATGCCCCGACCGATCAGTCGACGCGCGGCGCTTGCCGGACTCGGCCTCGCGGCCGCCAGCGCCGGCTGTCTCGGTCGTACGGAGAACATCGCGGGACGCGACCCCCACTCGCAGCTGACCCTCGAAATTAACACCACGCCGGCGGACGACGGCCCCAACGGGATCCGCATCGCGAGACAGCTCGAAGAGCACCTGACCGCGGTCGGCGTCGACGTCCGACTTAACACCGTCGGCCAGACGGACCTCTGGCGGAAGGTGCTCATCAACCAGAACTTCGACCTTTACGTCGGGCAGTTCGTGGAGACGGAGCCGTTCGACGCGGACGCGCTGTACGGGCTGACCCACTCGAAGTTCATCGCCGAGTCCGGCTGGCAGAACCCGTACGGTCTCACGGAGATCGCGGTCGATGACGCGCTGGAGCGACAGCGCCGCGTCTCCGGGGACGAACGGACCGACGCTGTCGGGGCGCTTCAGGAGACGCTGTGTGAACTCCAGCCCTTCTCGGTCGTCGCGTTTCCCGACGCGCTCACCGCCGTCCGGGAGAATCGGTTCGAGGGGTGGACGGAGGACCGCCAGCCGCTCTCCGTCACCGGTCTCCTCGAACTCGACGCCGTCGCCGACGGCTCGGCGGACGCCGACTCCGCGACCAACGGCTCGACGGACGCCAACGCGACGACCGAGGACGCGGCCGATCCGGACGGCGGCACCCTCCGGCTCGTGACGACCGACGACCGCATCACGGAGAACTGGAACCCGATCGCGGCGGAGTACCGGAAGTACGGCACGTTCACCGGGCTGTTGTACGACCCGCTCGTTCGCGCGGACGACGAGTCCGTCGTCCCGTGGCTGGCGGCCGACTGGGAGCGCGTCAACGACGAGACTCTCGACGTTTCGCTCCGCGACGCCCGCTGGCACGACGGCGAGCCGGTGACGGCGACCGACGTCGCGTTCACCTACCGGTTCCTCCGCGACACGTCGCTGGGGAGCGTCGGGACGCCGGTCCCGACCCCGCGGTTTCGCGGCCGAAGCTCCCTCGTCGGCGACGAGCGGGCCCTCGACGACGCGACGGTCCGCCTCACCGTACCCGACGTCAACGAGACGGTCGCCGCGCGGGCGCTTCAGGTGCCGATCCTCCCGAAACACGTCTGGTCGGAGCGGACCGACGCGGCGACGATAGCCGGCTTCGAACTCGACTTCGAGACGACGGAGGCGATCGTCTCGAACAACCCCGACCCCGTCGGTAGCGGTCCGCTGCGCTTCGTCGAGGCGGAGGCCGGGGAGTCGGTCGTCTTCGAACGGAACCCCGACCACTTCCTCGTCCGCCCGGCGTCGGACGGCGAGTCGGCGGATTCGGGCGAGACGACGGACCCGCGGGCGGGAGTGCCGCCCCGCTACCGCGGGAAGCCGGCGTTCGACCGGCTCCGCATCGAGGTGCTGCCGTCGGACATCTCGGCCGTGGAGTCGGTCTCCGACGGACTCGCGGACGCGACCGTCTCCAACCTCGGTCCGGCGTCGGTCCCCCTGATCGGCCGCTCGACCGATGCTCGCCTCGTGAGCGGTCGGTCAGCGGCGTTCTACCACGTCGGCTACAACGTGCGGCGGAGCCCGCTGTCGAACCCCCGGTTCCGGTCGGTCGTCGCGCGGCTGATCGACAAGTCCGCGCTCGTCGCCGACGCCTTCGACGGGTACGCGCGGGCG
>NZ_CBVY010000006.1:3484-38087 GCF_000513435.1 Halorubrum sp. AJ67
GAGCACGTCGCGGTCGCCGATGTCGCGCCCGTCGATCCAGAGCGCGTCGAAGACGGCCTCGTCGAACGCGAGCCACGCGTCGGGCGCGGTCTCGCGCACGCGGACCGAGACGATCTGGGCGGGCAGCGAGTCGACGTCCGTGCGGAGCTCCTCGGTCATCTCCGCGTCGTACTCCTTCTGTAGGCGGCGGACGTTCTCTCTCGCCTGCTCGTAGTACTCGTCGTCTTTGCCGTCGTCGGCGTCGTGGTCGATCTCGCCGTCCGGACCGCGCTTGCCCGCCCGGAGGTCGAACGGGTGCCAGTCGATCGCGAGCGGCTCCTCGCGCGTCTCCTGATACCGCGCGAGCGACTGCCGCCCGAGGTAACAGAAGGGTAGAGATCTACAATCAAGATGTAATTGTTGCCGGAGTATTGAGTAACATCGAAAACCAACTTCAATTACTTGGCTCTGTGAGAGTCCTCTTCTTCAGACATATTTGTATCCCGCACGTATTCTCTAATTATCGCTTCTTCCGGGGGTTTAAGATCCAAGATCGTCACTGCTGATATGGAGTTAGGTAGACTCCATGAGTTTCTGGTTGAATCCGGGGTAGTGTCCCGGGCACATTTTCAGTATAGTTCAGGTTCATCTCACAACGATTCTCCAAAGTTGTGGGGAAAACCACAGTAGCGTTAACAGCATCTCGTAGCACGTCGCTTACCGGCATCAGAAGACAAGCCAGTGACTGCGGAGTATCTTGTTGCAATCACTGGCTGTACGTATCGTCCAGGTCACGGTTTAAATTCAACCGTACCGTGCGGGATGGGTAGACTCATAGATGATTCGCGCCTCCGACAATGACTCCGTAGATAATCCTTACACAGATGAAGACCCCAGACCTTGGAGCGGAGATCCCCGGGCCGAAGACAAGGATCGACTCGCGAAATTCGTCGTACTTGCGGGTGGGGTTACAACAGCGGGTGCAGCTGCTGAAGCTCTCTCTCATACTCAGCAGGATTTTGAAACTGAGCAGGACTTTGCAAAAAGATTCTTTAACGACAACAAGGGTATCGTAGCGGTTGTAAAGTCCATACAAGCGAACGATCGGTTGTATGCTCACCCGACTCCGCTCTTGGTTCATTTAGTAATCAACGAGATCGGCATTTCTGGGGATGAGTTCAGTCGAATATACCATCCTAAGGGTGATGTGCGCGACGAATCATTCCTGTTTGAATGGGTCCCGTCAAGAAGTATTCGGGCACCGCCGCGCGTACTTGACGTCGGTAAGGGAATTTCCGAACTCCGGGATACGGAGTGGTTCAGAGCCAGATACCCCGAAAAAGAATTTTATGATGAGTGTCGTGATTGGGACCGTCCCAAAGACGAACTGAAGAGAATGGGGGGAAAGGTTCTCGAAATTGAGTCTGATTCGGTTCGCAAGGGGTACGCTAGGATGTTGGACAAGGACATTGAGTGGAAAAAGAAGCAGATGAACGATGGAGATGGTCAATTTAGAAGTAAGTATACTGATGCGCGACAGGCTGGTAAGCCATACGCGAAAATCAGTGAGGGGATTGAAAATGCAACACGGCTCGGGTTTCGAGTGGGTACTGTAGTGACTCTGACTACGGCACCAAAACACTTCAGTTCGTTTGTTGATGCGTTTCAGAATCTGCGTTCCTCACATCAGAAATTGATCGACAGTATGAGGAGGAAACCAATGTTTGACGGCGCACCAGACCGTGTTGGGGTACTACAGCTCACAGATTCTGGCTTGCCGCATTTACATATCTTCTTTCCGGGGATTTCACCCCCCGATTTTCCCGGTGACTGGGTAGAGAATTATTGGGCTTCCACGGCAGAGCAAGGTAAGGAAGTTGAGGTTCAGTGGGCATGGTGGTGTCCTGACCGAGGACCTCGTGATGAAGCTGGTATGTGGATTTTCGGCGAGCATGAGACTCCGATTCGTGAGTACTTCATGGAGGTACCGCGATTGCTTTTGGATGTTGGACAGGACAACGATAGCGTTTTGAGTGCTACAAAAGCAGGGAAGAGTCACTGGAAACTGGCTCTCTTGTGGGCCGTTGAAACGCAGGTCTATTTCCTTTCGCAGTCCCTGCGAGGCGATCCGGAAATCTCGATACCGTCTGATCCTCATTCAGTGCCGGATCATATACGGGACGCTTCAGTACCGGTGCGTGGTCTTGACCGAGATGGATGGCTCCGAGCGAACGCAGCATCCCAGTCTCAACCTATCCCTGACTGGATTGACAACGAAACTACCACAGATGACCATCACCTGTTGAAGATTTCTGTAAAAGAGAATAGGTTAAGCACCTCACGAGATGAATGGTTGAAAGAGCAGGCTGCGGTCGAAACAGGGCAAGAGACGAGTAAGCTAACATCGATCCTCCAGCTCTGCACTGGTTTTCTGGCTTCGGTCAAGAAACAGCTGATCTCTTGGACTACTAACTACGTATGAATTCAGTCCCAGTATTGATGAGATAGGAATGGGAAGCTCTGTTGAAATCCTCAGTAGGTTACAAGAGTCCGTTGTTAAATACAGAGCGTAAGCTCAGAATTCCTTCGATCCCAAACGACTGACATGCGATACCAAACCTATTTATGTAAATTTGAAAAACATTCTGTATGACCGAAATAGATCAGGACGACGTGTCCATACTTAACGAGTTCAACTGTGAATCATGTGAAGATGAGATCGCTCTCATACAATTCAAAGGAAAATATATGACTGTAGGGAGTGCGGTTGTTCCTGCTCTCTTCGGTGCAGGTGGTTACTCATTAGGTGGGTCTGCAGGAGTTGCTGCGCTGGGAACGGCAGCCAGTGCAAGTTGGCCCTTAGCAGCAGTCGGCGCATTACTCGGTGGCTCTGCGGTTTACGTGGCAGGGGCAACGAAAGACTCGTTGCAGTGTCCTCACTGTGACTCAGATATAGAAATAAAATAAATACAGGGTAGTCGGTACGCGCCCTGTATTCAGCGTGTCAATTCAGACCCAACAAATGATGGGCGGTTCGAACGACCGTGTTCCAGGAGTGACCCACTCTCGGAAATGGATGAGCTACCTATGGTTCAGGTAGGGCCTCCACGAATTCATCAACGAGGTTCCGGTCGGACTCCCAGTCGTCTCGTGATTTTACAGAATACTTCTGTTTCCGCGTCCACCCATTGTCCTCATTGAGCCAGACGTAGATGTTCACCTCCCTACCGCGAAACCCCTCCGAGAGGATTACTGCCTTCCACCAAGAATCGTTCTTGTACACCGTTTCTCCGTCAATTACATCGATCTTGTCATGAACCGGGAATCGGTTCGTTGGCTGTTGTACCATCGTACCTGGGAAGGGCGGTTGTAGTGATAATAGTGATCAGGGTGTTGAAATAACTGGATTAACAAAACCGGCGCAGGTTCGGCAGTTTTGGATATTCAATCTTTGAGTAGGAGCCTAAGCACCAAAAATGGACGTTCGTAGAAACAGAGCCTCTCCTCTGTCTCTGTCTCGTCTCCTGAGCGGCTAATATAGCGAAGATATGCCCAGACAGTACGTGAAGGAGTATACACAATCTGCCGGAGCTGGACCACTCCCGGAAGTTGTCAGCAAGCATGTACAAAATATATAGGTTAGATGTAGCGCAGTTATCGCATCCATTCCGCCCCACATCTACTGAATCACCTGTGCTACGCAAAGTGCGTGCTGTGATCCTGTAGTACTGAGCCAGGAATCTCGGTAACTACCGTGTGAGCAGGTCAGCGAGCGTTTTCCGTTCTTCATTAATGTCATGGTCGCTGGAGTGCGTGGGGTCGTGTAGATATATGCTCACTCCGCGACGGTGATCGTGAGTCTGGACGTTCACGATCTCGTACTCCGTCGCGTCAATCGTGCGTGCGATTGTACTACCCACGAGTTTCGTACCAGGGCGCTGTTCATGGACAACTTCGAGTTCAGTAAGGTTTGCATCGTCGGTGCGGTGGATGTCCAGTGTGCGTGGAAGAGCGGCGATGTCGTCTATGGTTTTCTTTTTGGGGGATGTGAGTCGGTCGCGGTCGATGATGCCAGTGACTGCGGGTGGGCCGCTGATCGTGTTGCCGATATTCAGAATCTCCGAGTTGGTGTCGCGGATGGCGAAGAAGATGAGTCCGGGGACGAGTAGGTCACCGGGAAGCGTGTTGAGTCGAATGAAGAAGTCACTGGGCATGGACTGAGCTGTGACTGTGACTTCGTCTGTGAAGTTGTATTTGCTGAGGATTCTCAGCGATTTGGGGAGTGTGTTTGTGTCTGTTTCAGTGGGGGCCATCACTATCCAGTACAGTGATCTGGTGGGTAAGAGTGAGCCATGCCCATGGTGAAAGTATAAGTAAAGTGACTAATATTAAAAACACCGAAAATTCTGGGGGAGAACATGACTATAGTTACTGGGCTTGATATAGTTTCAGGCGTGGAGACGCACGGTTCTCTCCCCTACAGCGTTGTCAGATCAGTCCGAGTTGTTCCCGGAGATCGTCCTCATTCAATCCTTGCTCAAGCAGGTGTGGATAGTACTGTTCATGTTTCTTTAATTTCTCTCCATACTGCTGTTGGTACTCAATATTGAGCTGTAAGTACGTAGCTTCGATTTTGGCTTTGATCTCGTCGGGGAGATAGAAATTGAGATTCGCTCGGTCTCGAACGGATGTTCCACCGACCCACTGTAACCGTGGTTCAAAAGTGCCATTTTGATCTACGATCTCCTCCGTTTCTGACGTTTCTGACGCTTCCAACGTTTCTGACGCTTCTCCTGTCTTCGATGTCTCTTCTGCTTCTGGTGTCTCTCCGGAGGAACTTACATACCGATCCATTCGCTCAGTTGGCGTGCGTTTTCCCCGCTGAGAACTCTCATCGCCATCAGACATCGCGACAACCCCCGATGACTGCCTCTGCAAGCCGGCGATACTCTGATTCCATGCCACTCGTCTCCGAATGCACGAATGTCGACACACCCGCCGATTCAGCACGCTGTAGGGCCACCCGAGTTCGAATACCAACGACCGGAACACCAAGGTCGTCCAACCACGAAACCATCTCCTTAGATTCGCTATCAGGGCGGATTGCATTACACACAACAGCGGATACCTCAGGCACCCCACCAAAATGATCCTCAAGTTCATCGAGTTGATCCAACAGGAGGGTGATTGATCGCTTCGACGATGATCGCGCCTGGGCAACTGGCACGAGTTCATCTCCGGCGAGGACGGCACTGTCAGTCACTGGCCCGAGTGATGGAGGCGTGTCAATCACAACATGGTCCCAGTTCCCCCCTTGGCTCTGAATCCATGCTCTGAGGTTCGTCGGATCTGTGATGTCCTGACGTGCCATGACCATCTGGCGGTGAGCTGGGATCACATCCATCTCGTCATGTTCTTGAACGAGATTATTGATGTCGGGATCACCGTCACTGGAACCGACGAGGGCGTCATAGATACCCTGACTCTCGCTCATGTACTCCTCCCGAAAGCCAAGTGTTTCCGAGGCATTTCCTTGCGGGTCAAGATCTACGAAGAGAACGTCCGAACCGGTGACTGCAAGCGCACCAGCGAGATTGATTGCAGTAGTGGATTTACCGACGCCACCTTTCTGCATCGCAACACAAATCACGGAAGCCTTTGAATTAGGCATACCATCCGGCATCGCCTTTCCGGGCTTAAACCCCTGGAGCAACGACACCAGTCATTGAACAGATTGGATGGTTTCGGACACCCAATCTTTGTGAATACATGAATTCTGGTACCCCTTCGTTGCGACTGGAAATGCACTGGAGGCAGGCATTTAGAATCGTAGCTCTGATGAAATCCTCCGCAATTAATAGATGCCCTCAATTTCTCAGTACGGGAGGCTCACGAACCGGTCAGTACAGGGGACTCATGAATCGCTCAGTACAGAGGATTCCCAAATTGATCAGTACAGTTAGCATGAACAGTTACCTGAAATCCACGGCAGATTGGGAGTTAACACATATATTCGACAACTGTGTATTCCTCCTTAACATCCGATTCTGTGGCGAGTGTGGTACGATGATGTACACAGAGGGTGACACGTGGATGTGCCGCTCCTGTGGGAACGAGTAGTCGCGGGACTCGCAAGCGGAGGCGGTGATGGCGATCCGAGACGGACAGTGGGACGATGGGGCACCGGTTGTGGCCGACGCGACCCAGGACTCCATCGAGACGGTGTAGGAGCCTGTCCTGCGGACGGCTGCGACAGTGACCGCGCCACCTCCGGGGTGATGCCGAAGCCGGGCGGCTCCTACGAGGTTCGGCTGTTCACCTGTATCGAATGCGGCCACAAGTGGCGCGATTCTTGACTCCCCAGTGGCCCAAACTAATCAATTCACAGGCACTTGACTAACTGTTTCTGCGAGAATATATCTGAAGAAGGGGATTTCAACAGAGCCTTCAATCCTTACCTGAACACCGCCATTTATTCGATCCAAATCATTAGGACGTCTCCTTACAAACGGAAATTAATGGGTATTGACAGAGATGACGTAGAAGAGCGTGTTGAAGACCGGGCTGACGACATCGAAGACCGATTAGACCACATTCCTAACAGTTACAGTATGCCCGATTTAGAAGATATGACAATCGGGTCGGCCAAGGAATTCCGTCTTGGCATAGTCTTCCTCGATATTGCTGGGTTCACAGAATACGCCAGTAGCAACGATTACGAGGACGTTCTCTTCATGCTCAATATGTTTGTCCCTGAGATGATGGAGACTGTTAAGGAGAATGATGGATTCTTTGAGAAGAATACAGGAGACGGAATATTGGTGTATTTTGGTGCCGGGCAAGAAGATGCTCAAACCGCTCATGATGTGTTGGAGTATCTTGCTGACGTGAAACTGGTGTTGGCGAACTATGTGAACCCGTGTCTTGAGGACTATGGAATTGAGCCAATCCAGATTAAAGCAGGGGCAGCCTTCGGAACAGTCTATATCTCCCGTATTGGTGTACATAGTCTTAACAGACGGACTGCAGTCGGAACCGTGGCTAATGTTGCGTCCAAATTGGAGGACAAAGCCGATGGTCATGAATACTTCGTGAGTCACGGGCTACGCAAATCCCTTAGTCCAGACTGCGGATGGGCTGAATACCTCACCGATAAAGGGTCGTTCGGAAATTATCGGTGGGGGAGCGACTCAAGCGGGTGGGAAGACACCCATTACTATGCGTTCACAGGTGGTTGGGCCGCTACAGAGTGGGATAATCTAAAATAAGATGGCTGGTATGACCAAGGCTGAACTGGCGGTACAAACTCGGGACCATTTAAATAAATATATCGCGGCAGCCGATCAAAAAGCGTCAATTCTCCTCACCGGCCAACTTGCCTTCCTCGGTCTTACTGCCACTGCCGCAAAAGGTATAGTCAATACAACCGGAGACGCCCTGTACTGGTTTAGTCTTGGGACGGCAGTGGCGGGTATCATTGCTGCCGGTCTCGCCATCGTCGTCATTTATCCCCGAACACCGAGTCCCGATAAGGGGTTCATTTTCTGGGGGAATATTATGGCCCACGACTCACCCGAGGAGTTCCAAGCAGCATTCGACAATTTCTCGGAGTCAGATGTTGACGGAGAGGTGGTTACGCAGAACTATATGCTCGCTAAAGTAGCGGACAAAAAGTACGGCTATCTTCGTTGGTCTCTCCGGGCAACAATCCTGATGATACTGCTTGCGAGCATTGGAGGAGGTTTGTACGTCACGTAGACCAACAGAGAGAGTTAAAGAGAATTCATCGAGGTTGGGAATAGTCGTAGTTATCCGAGAAGCACCACGCCGCCCGTATTGGTGACCTCAATATCGATCCCATTCGGACCACTCACGTTCGTCACATCGTAGGCCTCCTGCTCGGTCAGTCCGTGTTCATCGACGAGGATAGTCCGTACTGCACGGACTGGCACGTCACCATCCTGATTGAGTTCACCATCGTACGACTCAACTATCTCAGGGATGACTTCGGAGTGGATGTGGGACGTATCCATCTGATACAGCGTTTCTGTAGGATTTAGTTAAAAGTTCTGTAGAATATGTTTGCCTCCCCCTGCGGTCAGTATAGGTCGTGAATCAACCACCCAGTGCGGGATGTTGGTGGTCGTCTTCCCACGGCTGGAAATCAAATACTTCGTACTTCAGGTCATTGTGTTGAGTAAACTTGAGCGAGAAATCTGCCTCGAAAGCATCATTCTCCGAAAATTTGTTTATGTACTCGATGGAAAGTTTCCCGTAGATAACATCTCTATCCTTCTCTAATTCGGACGCTACGATACTGGCGAGCGAATCTTGGTTCTGGGTGCGTGACCCACTACCGAGTACTCCTTTAGACTCCGCCTCAAAGCTGATGTTAATCTCGGATGGGCGGATTGAGGATGCTCTTGTCTTCTTCTCTGTCCCATCACCAAGTGACTCAATCCTACGTAACCCTCCATGGGCGGTCTGGACTGGTCCTTCCCCGCTTAGTTCATAGAGGTCGATTCTCAAATCCATTGATGTTGCAGGGCCGCCTCCTACATTTGAGACATCTACCTGGATGAATTCGAAATTGTCCGTCATATTGAACTCGCTAATCTCCAGTTGGGGTATTTGTTGATACCGGAGAACGCGGTGCTGCTGTTGGTACAATATTACAAGTCCCAATGTGAGAAGAGTGCTTGCAACAATCGATAGAGCCTCCAATCCTATACGGCCAAATTCAAGAAAGACAAGAGGGAGAGCCGTTAAGAACACTGCTACCCCGAAAACAATCAGCCAGTGAGACCGAGTCAAGTTCATTAACGAACTCTAATCTCATCACCACTAATTTCTAACCCATCATTGAATATACAGGGGAGATCTTACGGCTGTTTCAGATGTGAATATGTCTGAAAAAGAGGATTTAAACAGAGCCATTCAGGGCTGAATCACTGTGTTTCCGGGAGCTGAATTCATTTCCCCGGAGTCACTGGGTCGGTGTATGGAATCCACCGATGGTATACATAAGTGGGTGGAGCAGACGACTGTATACGACCGGGTACGGTTAATCTCCAGTACTGTTTCTCAGCCTCGGTCAGTACAACATATTGCGGATGAGGCTTGTGTCTGTGAGGTAACAGCGCGCGAGTATCTGGATCGACTCAGTGATCTGAATGTACTTCTGAAATCGGAGCAAGATGGAACACCGGTCTATTCGCCAGACCTGCTCCACACCCGAATGAAAACACTCCGTGACCTCTTAGAAAATCACACTCACGAGGAGTTACTTCAGCTAAAACAGAGCTACGTTCTCAACTCAACGACGAAGACATATCCGGGCGAGAGTCGGAGCTTGTGGAATATCGACTGTCGCTGGTCACCGACGCAATCGACTATTACTCGCAAAACAAAAGCCCGTGACTGAATTCTTCCTGTGGGTTATATGTCAATCAGATATACGAGTAGGTGGGGACGTGTGACACTGATTTAGCCGGGCTGCCTCCTACACGCACCCGAGCCACGTTCCCGTTTACTGATTCCAAGTCGAAGTGGTATCTGGGTTGGAAGTTGCTGCCAACGTCTGGAGTCTTTAGGACACCGATTTAAGAGTTTAATCGTGGGTTTCAGTGACTCTAACGGGATTTTAGTTGATTCCGTTTCGGAGCTGATCGTCAAGCCACGGATCCTCCCGGTACATATCCCGCACCACCTCTTCGATTTCATTTGTTATCGTGATTCCTGTGTAATTGCTGACTCCCAGTTCTGTAGCCGCCATTCTCCTCGTCATCTCCGCGTTCAAATAGCCAATCGTCACTTCGAGAGCTTCTGCGAGCTTTTCATCGCCGTGTTCTCGGCGGAATACCCGGATGTCGTCTCGGTGGTTGGCGGCATCGAGAATCTTCTGGAAGGTTACGGTGTTCTTGATTTCGTTGGTGCTTGTCATGAAGTATCATTCGTGTGCTTCACGGATTAGGAATGGGATGGTACGTGATACTATGACATGATCCCAGCTACCTGTGCTGCGCACCGCGACTAATGTGTCCACGGTAGGGGAATCCCGAGTCCACACCCAATAGATCCAAGTATGGGTACAGAGTTGTACACAATAGCGACTATGCCCGAAACCAAGAAAACTACCGTTGTCCAAGACAGTGATGGCTACTACAGATTGCGAGTTCCGAAAGCCCTGGGCGACGCGATGGATCTCTCCGATAAAAAGGTGGAGTGGTCGGTTGAATCGTCGAAGAAGCTCAGTATCACAAAGATAGACGAATGAACAGGGCTGTCAGAATCATCCGGCAGTCGCAGGGATCGGAAGACAGCATCTCTCTCAAACAGCAGCGTGAATCGACCCGAAAACTCGCTGACGACCTTGGAATCGATCCCGACACTAACCTCGACACAATCGACCTCGGAAACTGTACAGGGTTCTCTTTGTTCCACAAGAACGAATCAGAAGACCGGTTGGACGATCATCCTCGCATACAGGAACTCATCGAGAATCTTCGCAGCGGGATCTGGGACTACCTGATCGCACATGATGATACGCGCATTGCCCGAGACCATTATTTTCACGTCATCGAACACGCCGCTCTGGAAGGCGCTTGTGACCTCGAATTCGTAGTTGACGTGCCACAGGACCGATTGACATTCAGTATCCAGCGTGCTGTCGAATCTCGTGTGAAGCGCAAAGAGATAGAGCGTGCAAAACAAGCTGTCGAACACCGAGTTGAGAAAGGGTATTGGCAGGGAGCGCCTCCGTTCGGACTCCAGTTTGACGATGATGGTCAGTTTCTGATAAAAGATCAAAAGGAGTGGTCGACTATTGAGCAGGTTTTTGTACTCCACGAGCAGGGCGAGTCATACCGTGGAATAGCCAAAGAAATCGAGGATGTGTCGAAGAGTGGTGTCGGAAAAATAGTACGAGACAACCGTGAATTGTACCTGACGCGGTTAGATGCTGATCACCCTGCTGTTTCCAGTGCAGATTAACGCAGTGACTGCGACTTTTGATCGAACCACCGAATTATGTGGGTAGCTGCAGTCACTGAACTGGAGCAGAGTCAGTACCTCATAATGCGTCCTCAACTGGCTGATTCTGAAGCAGGTATTTGATGAGTAGACTCCTCGCAGTCGATGAACTACGGACTTGTGGCTTGAAGCAAGCGGTCAGCTGCCATATCTCTCTTTTTGTTCTGATCTCCCCAACCTCCAACGAAGAGGTGAATTCTACCTGTGGTTTAAATTCAAGACAACCAGAGCGCCTTTTGTAATGTCTAAGAGTCGCTCTCTCTCAAGCGGTCAGCCGGAGCGTGCAGAAGTCGATGCTAAAGTCAGTTGCCCCATCGTCTGCGGCGACTACTATCGTGCGACTGGGTTCTTTTTCAAGACGGACGCTGGGACGTTCCTTGTCACAGCACGTCACAACGTACTTCCGACCGAACTTTCGCAAAGGCTTCCGGATGGGCAGTCTCAGACAATTTTCACTTCGGAGAGAACACTCCCCGAGATTACGATCTATCTCCGAAACGACGCTGATTGGGACGTGTTCCAGACGGACATCCGAGAAGCAGAAGACGTTCGTCAGACCCCGGATATTGATGTTATCGGTGTTCTCGTGGATTTTGACCCCACTGAATACGGGTACTGCGTCTGGACTGAAGACGACATCATTAGTGAGCCTCCCACGGAGGACGAGATTGATGTTGTAGGTTATGATGGTATCTCATTCCCCTCTCCGGAGCAGGAACACGATGTTGACATCTATCGTCGCCAGCTGGGACTCCCACGAAAATTGTCTTTGATGAATCCTCTTGACTCAACGGATCCGATGCCAACGATTGTATTAGCCGGAGTAGATCCGGGTGCTGAGGGTGAATACACTGGGCTGAGCGGTTCTCCCATTCTCGGTGAGAGCCTCGTCGGCATTCACGCAGGTGATAGTGGCGTGGGACCCATTGATGGAATGAAATCTGGGGATGCTAACCGGGTCATCTATTCCCGAGCAGAGGTCTTGTTAGAACTGCTCACTGAATAATCCGCCTACAGTGATCACGGGTAGTACGATGTCCAAACGAAGTCAAATAAACTTACATTCAAACAATGTATGAGCTTTGGGGCATCTAAGCTCGGAGGGGCAGTAAACAATCTTTAATCCTGTACTCCCGAGATTTTGCTCACATCCACCAGCGTTCACTTGGAAAATCCGTTTTCTTTCTTTGGAAAACGATCTCCCGGTCACCTACCAAATCTCTATGAGAATACCGTGGAGCTACGACGTCGGATAGTGGAACATCAGATTCCATCAAGTCAGGGAACTGGTCGAGATTCCGGGATCTGTTTTCGGTACTATGTGGTTTAATCCGGTCGGGTCGATCAAGTGACGATGGCCTTAGGATACGTACCTTCCAGCTTTCAGCAATCTCCTCCGCATCCCCGGTTAGGCACATATTCGTAGCTAACACCGGCTCCGCATGTAGCGAGAACGAAAATGCAATCAACCTCCACATATCCTTCGGCATGATTTTTTCGTCAGTCTCTGTATATTTACACTGAACGTATAATTTCTGTGGCTGGTTTTCTCCTTGATACCGCGCAATCACGTCGCCTTCAAACCCCCATAACCACGCAGTTCGTTCGGCCTTGTATCCTGCCCTAATCAATGAATTACGGACTGCTTCTTCCCATCTTTTCCCGATACATTTGGGCACCGGCTGCTGCTCTACTATCTTTTCTGGGTCAGAGTTTGATGAACCCATACACGCACATACCTACACATACGTAAAAAGATTTTCCAAATTATTCCAGTTATTTTCACAATTCTGCCGTTTGGTAGCACGTTTTGTGTATGTATGTGTGTCTCTGGAGTCTCCAAAAACGAAAGTCACAAAATAGGATAGGGTCGTTAGTCACTCAATTCAGATACCGACTTTTCGAATTGAGCCAAGTGTGTTCCACCTGTTTTACCTACTCCGTCCATTCCGCCCGCTCCGCTGAAAAATATCGTGCGGGATCTCCATCTAACTCAGTTACTACTTACACTGGCTGGCTTCTTCATACAGACCTCTGTTTGGGAAATGAAATTCCAACAGAACCAGAGACCCCGTAGCTCACGGCTCAAGATTATCCTTGAGCGGGTAATATACTCCGAGATCTGCGTCTAATTCCGTCACTACATACTCACTTAGTGTGGCGACCAAACGCCGCGTTTCTAACAGCTCTGGAATCCGGTCTGGATTTCGGGTCGCAGCCGACTCAAGTTGATCGAACCGTTCTTCGAGATCGTTGAGGCGGCGCTCAACTCTCTGAAGCCGAGCTTCTGGTGAACGGATGTCTGTCGAATTCGGATCGAGATCCCATTCCTCAGCCTTTTCCACGCCTTCCTCGGTGAGTGTCGCCCGCTTCGGGGGAATCGGCGTCGACGCGCGTTCGTCCTTATCAATATCCGCGAGTTCGGCAGCTCCGAGTTTTTCGATCCGTCGACGTGCGCGGTCGTTGCTTTCGATGCCCGTGACTGATCGGACTTCGCTGGTGTTGAGTCGGTGGTCGTCTTGGCGGTACAGCGCATCTAAGACACGCAGTGAATCTCCATCAAGATTTGTTCCGTTGTGTTTCATTCTATATTCGGGTGTGTAGAAGAAGTCGGTATAAGAGTTGGGCAGAATTCTACGCGAACCGCGTATTGAACCGATCAGAAAACAGGAGAGTATATCATTCACACACTCACCGGGTTGCGCGTAACGGTAGCGTGTTGCGCGTCGATCGCAAAACGCAACCAATTTACAATAGATCACGAGCCGACGCACGTAACGCGACAAAACGCCTCGTATACTAAGGCGGGAAATGAGGGAGGAAAGGAAAATCAGGAGAAAGACAGAGAGAAAGATCAGAGATCAAGAGGAAAACGGGGCGAGAGAGAGCGAGAGCGAGAAGAGGAGAGGTGAAAGGGAGACGAAGAAGAGAGGAGAAAAAGGTGGGAGAGAAGAAGGAGAGGAGAGTCAAGAGCGGAAAGAAGAGAAGGGGTCACGGAAGGGGAATAGGAGAATAAAAACAAGAGGAGAAGTCTGGACTGAAGAGACCAATCACCCCCAGAAAAGCTGTAGCTGTCATCGCTGTATTGCTGATTGATGACGGAAGCGACCGTAGAGAGCGCCCCTCAAGGCATCACGAACACACGCATGAACGAACGCGCGGCGGCGTCGAGGATTGCGTGGAACGTGTCCGTGTGCTTGGTCTTGGCCATGTCGGTTGCATCTTGCCGAGTAACTGAAACCCTGTCCCCGAGTACACGGCTAACCGTCTGAATCTCGCTTCCGTGCCTTCAGAAGCATCTTCGTAGCCGACGTTTCTCCGTCGGTTTCTTCGGCTGCGAGCGCCCCGCGTATCTCCGAGGGGCGTTTCACGGGTTTGACCACGATCTCCCCGTCAGCCTCGACAAACCGAACGCGTCCCGGCGTGTCAATGTGGAGCTTGTCGCGGAATTCTTTGGGGATTGTCGCTTGCCCTTTGCTCGTAACGTTGACGGTTGTTCCGTTTTCTGAATCGCTCATATGTAATAGGTATGGGCCGGTAATACTTCGTTCGCTCTTGTGTAGCACATTGTTGATTTCAGAGAGTGGCTTTGACGGCATGTTTGAGCGCTTCTCGTCCGGGTTTGCGGTAGAGTTCTCGTCTGAGTTGGAACGCTCGGAAATACTGTGTGAGACGGTCTTTTGAGATGCCTCGATGCGGCGAGAGCCACCGTCGCGCCAGCGACGCGTGGCTCTCGCACGTGTTCACGTGGACCGTGTCGGCGGCGTACTCACCGTCTCCGTGAACGACGTATTCCCGGTCGAAGCTCTCGTCTTCCTCAAGCGGATCGTACGCGCGAAATCCGTCGGTATAGACGGTGAGAGGCTCCTGCTGGCGGTCAGCCAGCAGGAGCCGAATCGTCGATTCGTCTGCAGATTTCGCCGGCACGATGTACCGCCGCTCGGTGCCGCGATCCACGAGGACGAACACCGGCGGTTTGTCCTGTTCATACGTCCCGCGCCCGCGTCGAGAGAGGCCACGAGAGCGCGACCAGCGGTCGCGCTCGCGGCCTTTTAGGCCGGCAGAGACGTAGAACTCGTCAATTTCAACCGGGCCACGGAGATCGAGTGACGGCGCGTCGAGCGCTTCGGTGAAGCGCTCGACACGCCTGTGGATCGTTTTGTAGGTGACCTCGATTTCGCACTGTAACTGTCTGAGACTCGTGTTAAACCGCAAAAACGCGTAGATCGAGAACAACCATTTGCGGAGCGCAATCTTCGAATGAGCGAAGATCGTGCCGGTCTTATCGTTGAACGTGCGGTCGCAATCCTTACAGAGATACCGTTGAAAGTGTCCATAGCTGCCGTTTCTGACCGTTCGGTCAGAACGGCAGCGAGGACAGGAAACACCGTCACGCCAGCGAACCTGTTGGAGCAGGTCCGCTGCGACCGATTCCGACCCAAACACATCTAGCGGAATCATCCGTGTCGGACACCGCTGACGCGGTGTCCTTGTCCTCTTCGACTCGGCAGCTACAGCTCAGCAGTATCAACAATCTCCTACAGAAGAGCGTACTTCGTTTTTAGTATGAGTTGAGTCGCGGTGTGGGGTGGGAACAATCTGGAGTTATCGTTCAGGTTGGACACTAACGTGTTATTTTATTAGGGTAGTATGGCTGAGCAGATCGTCGCTGATTAGACGGATGGATCCACACAGGTGTAGTCACTGGAGCCGAACTTGGGCTAGGTGTGTAACTGGTCGGCGTGTTCAATTATCGCGTCTCATTGTCACTGGGGATAGTCAGTGACTTCCAGCTTGGTGAATAACGGCATATTCTATCGAGGGTTTAAATTACAAGATCATGGATAAATATATGATGACATCACAAATTGAAGCCCAAATCCCACCACTCGTACAGATCAAGGACGCGGTTACTGCAGGATACGCTGTAAGCCTGTACATCGCCGAACGAGACAAAGGACCCCACGGAAAACGTCTCGCGGTCTTAGAGATCGATCCGGACTACCGAGTCGAGTGCGTACTCAATCTCCAAGATTTCGGGTTCCAAGAGCAAACGATGGAAGCGATGTACACTGTGCCGATAGAGGGTACCCCGCTAATGGTTGACTTGGGAGAAATTGAGTCAGAGTCTGTACTCCGAGAGTTCCTCTCGTGTCTCGGGGTCCGTGAGAACCGCAGTAAAGCCGAATGAGGTTTTGCGAAACCGCTACCAGAAAACGACTGGCTACTACCGCTTCAGTGACTCAGGCAATTCACATCGACTTCAGCTCCTCGTTACTCCGTACCCATTCTTCAACCTTCTTGACACCCTCCTCACGTGAAACAGGTTGCTTGACACTATCTTCAATACCTCTTTCACTCACTTCGGTCAGTTTATCGATGGTGTAGAGCGAAAGCCGCCCAAGATCCTGCGGAGCGCCAGGGTCATCTTCCACGCCGAGGCTGAACTGGGCATCATCAATCTCTACCGCATCAATTTCTTCAACAGCAGCCGCCAATTCTCCTTCCGTTGACGTGGTGTTCACGGTGAACAGGAGACTGGAAAAGTCTTCATAGAGGGCGAGAAAGCAGATGTGGTGAGAAGAAAGAACAGAGATCTGAGGAGAAAGAAGTGAGGAGGATCGAGAACGATCAGAGCAAGCAGTTACCCGCTGGAAGTCTAAAGTGTAGTACTTAGCTATACGATTTCTTCGAGGCCACCGAAATCGTTTGTCTGGGTACTAAAGATGAATAGGAGACAGTCGCCGTTATGGAGATTGACCTTTTGAAGATGGATGTGGTCCAAATTCCCATTCCGTTCCATAACTTTCTCTCGGATCCGTTGATTACGTTCTGAGTCGAACCGGCCCCCATCAATGGGCTTGATTTGCTGTTGTTCTTCATCTATACCGCCGACTAACAACCGCGTATCTCCGTGAATTTCCTTTGAGATCCGATCTGCAATTTGGTCTTCATCATCTGCACTGGTAAACCAGTCGCGTGCTTTGAACTCGATGACTGTGTCCTCGTCGCGCAGAATGACTCCTTCAGCGTCCAACCTTTTGCTGTATTTCCCCGCTAACTGGCTGAAGAAGTGACTGAGGGGCGATTCCACCCATTCCGAAGCAACGGAGAAAATAACATAAGAGAGGATATTGGTGAGCTGATCGCTGGTCCCTGCCTTCTGCATTCGCCCGTAGACGTGGTTCAGCTTTTCCAGGTCTTGAGCGTCTGTCTCGTTGAATATCTGGAAGCTACCAACTCGGAATGCGTCTTTAGAGAATGGCCTTCCTGCGTGATATACCTGTGTCTCAGTTCCATCGTTAAACTGCCGGGTGAGATCGACAAGCCACGATTCCGCGATCTCGATCTTATTGCTGGCGAAGGCAATATTGAAATCGTCATGCTCTTTCAGAACAAGGTTTCGTCCGTTCTTACCTTCTGTGACACAGTTTTTGTTATCGTATAACTTCGACTGAAACGGCTCCATCGAGCTGGCAACTTGATTGAAGTGTTCCCGATAGGATTTGACTTCGTAGTAGAGGCTGTGGAAGTCCTGTAGAAATTTCTCTGTATCATCATAGATCTGATTTCCGAACTTAACCTGTGTCACGCTATACTCGTTATTTGGCGTTCGTAGTACTCCCTCGATGAGTTGGTGATT
The DNA here is from genome assembly GCF_000513435.1 of Halorubrum sp. AJ67. Lineage (NCBI taxonomy): Archaea > Methanobacteriati > Methanobacteriota > Halobacteria > Halobacteriales > Haloferacaceae > Halorubrum > Halorubrum sp. AJ67. The sequence continues at coordinate 21,138 of NZ_CBVY010000006.1, forward strand.
TCCTTCGGGTAGGAGGAATTTCTCCTCAAATTCATCTCTCGTATATTGGAATGCACAGGTGGAACCATCTATCTCGGTGAAAATCTGTACTTCACCAGCATCCCTGTATGCTATCTGAGAGTCACTGATACCGAGCCAGCCTGAGAGCGATTTAGTCTGATGACGCTCATAGTGTCGGACAATGAGTTCCTCGTCATGCTGACGGAACTCGGCGTATTTGTTCACGTTGTCGGTATCAAGTAGCCGTTCGATCACGTCGACGTTCTTCGTGATCGACTTCTGTTTCGAGTCGGTATGGCAAATAAAGATTGAATCGGCGGTAACGATGAGAACAGCGTACTTCCCTTGTTGTCGGGCGCTGGTCATCATATTGCTACAAAAGTCGTTAACCAGCATGGCACAGCTCTGGTCGGCATGCTCGGGATAAGTATCGAAAATTGCTCCAATGAGCATTTCGGGGTTAGGTTCCATATCTAACTCCGAGAAGTGGTGTTCCCCAGTCTGTGCCTCGAACCCATCAAGAACTTCGTTGAAGTTCTGAACCGGCTCTGATTCGGTGATTGTCCGGTTGTGGAGGTCGGAGTTCTGTATCTCCCGGTAGTAGACGTAGATCGGGCTTACACTTCTCTCAAAGAGATGTGATTGTTCCATGAGCGGGATTCTTTGTTCATGATTCTGTCGGTGTCATGAAAAAACTTGGTAGTAGACTGACTTTCCAGTTAGAAGATCCATTGAAGCATGAGGTAGGCTCTTATGAATTGGGGGCAAGCAAATCGAGTATGCGTCTTGAGCGAGATACCAGGCAAATGATTGAGCAATTTGCTTCTCAGCCTGGTGTAGAGTCTGAAGAATTCGATTGTAAATCAAAAGAATTAGTCGAAAGATCGAGTGGCCGGGAGAAGCTCGTGAAGGTCCTTTCGGCAATGGCTAACCAAAACGGCGGGACAGTGATTGTCGGAATTAGGAAAGAATCAGACGAAAGTTTGTTGATTCAGGGATTCTCCGTGGATTCAGAAGTTATTCAACACATTACGCACACCGCACTTGAATACACCAATCCACCTATCTCAAAGCTTCTTGACCTCAATTTCGTAGAATATTCTGGAAAACATGTTCTTCGGATTGACGTGGACGAAGCCCGAGAGAAACCCATTCAATACAAAAATGGGGGCGACTACGTCCCATGGATCCGAATTGGCGATGGTATGGACAGGATGAGTCGCGACCAGATGCTGTCATTCTTTCAAACTCGTGAACGGGAGAAATACAGTATATTCGCGTCTGAGATCGAACAGCGAATAGAAAGTAGTCTCGATGTCGATAGACAGGAAGACACACCTTCTCTGGAATCTCCGCGAAATTGGCTGATTACAACGACAGAAGGACCGTCAATGGTTGTATTCGGTGAACCAGGACTTTCCCATGATTTTGGCAAATCAGTTCTGTACCACGTCGAGGAGCGAATAAACGCGACTACACCTGAAGAAATATCCCGCGTATTTGATGTACTTGAACAAACGGTTATTGGGGACCTTATCCCATCGAGATTGGGATACGCAATTAAATTAGGTGAGCGACAAGTGATGGGTCGTGACCACCGATGGTTCGTAGAAGACCTCGAAAATATCGAGAACACGATTGAGCTATTAACCAAATCACACGACGAAATTCCTGTGTCAAATGCTGTTCCAGAGGACCCAAAACCAATCGCGGTTGCCTATGCGAGTTGTCCGGGTGGCATATTCTGGTTTGAAACTCAGTGGAGGGATAGTCAATTCATGCGAACAAGGTGTGGCTTCGTCTTTACCGATCTACCTTTCAATGATAGTCCGTATCACTCGTTCTTCTCGGAGTTTGGTAGACAACCAGACGTATACAAACAACAGAGTGGTCAACAGTTACTAACAATCTCTGGTCGACCACAGCATCTTAGTAATCCTCAAGTCGTGGACATCAGTGCCCATCCCAATGCGCAGGAACAAATGTTAGTCGATAATCCGTACTATCACCGGACAGACGAGCTTGAAAATCAAACTCAGGGAAGTATCCCTGAGTACCTCATTAATCCCTTAGATGGAGTCAACCGCTTGCCCCTCTCGATAGCTGGAGGGTACACGGAGAACGAAGACAGAGTAGTTGAACTTGACAGCATGACTGTATTCTCAAAGAACCTTCTGCTGGAAACTCTGTTCATCTCGGGGTGGTGTCGTCAACGACGCACTTAGGTTCTGTAATTGCTGTTACAAGCTTCTCAACTTGACGAACTCAAAGTACTAATTGTAATATGCTGATTGGATTTTCGATGACTGGATTGAACACTGTCAGCCTCATCGATTCTGACATACGAGGTCTGCGCCGCTCATTCCCAAGGCCTACGCATTCGCTCAGATCATCAATACAATTGATGTGATAGACTTGCTGGCTAAAGTCGCACCATCTAAGGATTTCAACAGAGCCGCTGATTAAAGATCCTGCTCCGAGAAAATCAGATTCGCACTATTTGTCTCCAACCATTCTGAATTGTCTTCGTACTCAGGATCGTATTCAGCGACGATCGACCAAAAATCGTCAGTATGGTTCTGTTCACGGAGATGGGCCAACTCATGGATTAGAATATACTCAACCACATCTGGTGGAGCCATCATCAATCTCCAATTAAGACCAAGCGTCCCTGTCGTCGAACAACTCCCCCATTTCGTCCGTTGATTCCGGATCTCGATCCTGTCATATTCAACGCCCATCTCGTCGGCAAGTTGATCAGCTCGGTCCTCGAAGTATTCACGTGCCTTCCGACGATACAGTGTTTCCAAGGCGCGCTGGATGGAAGTCTGTTCAACGTGGTGTTCTGCCAGCCGGAAAGCGTTCTCGGCAATCTCAGATGACGGACGTCGTTCGACAATGACCTCAAACTCCTCTCCAAGATACGGAAAGGTCTCACCCGGTTCAAATTCTCGATCAGGAACCTGCTCACGGTAGGTATCATACTTTTGCTTCTTTTTGATTACCCACGCTGCGTTCTCCAAGAGAAGCTCTTCTGAGTCCGTGGTGGAGTCCTTAGGAAGAACGACTCGAACCCCGTGTATATCCACGTCAATCCGTGGTTGGGTTGCCTCGTCGCTGTGTCGTACCTCATAGGATATATCGCGGTTAAGAAGAGTCACTGTCCGAGAAGCCGTCTCAGGCATAGTTGTTGATCAGATAGTCTCGGACGGCGTCAACCAAGGTGTCGTCGATAAGATCGGCTCGTTTGTACTCAACAGCGACCACGTCAAGAATCACTCTTTCAATGTCCTGTTCGGTAGCCTTGTTCGTCTCCCACCCCGGGTACGTGCAGTCAACTTGATTTTCAAAGGTTTCCACGATCGTTGTAGCAATTTGTCTTGCCGTCTCACTCGATTCAAATTCTTCGTCAAGCTCCTCGATCAAGTGTGTTTGAATAGCAAACCGGGCGCGTTCAGCAGAATCGTCACCGGCTTCTTGTTCAACGTCGAGAACCTCCTTCTCGACGGACTTGAGCGCCTCCACCGCTTCCGGATCGGAGACCTCGCCACCTTGCCAACGTTCGACGATCTCAGTCACTCGTTCACTCAGGCGCTTGTATCGGGGGTTCTGTCCCGTTCGTGGATGGAGGTGATCCTGTGTGGCGTGGGCGATTTGTGAGGCCTTGACGCCGGGATTATCCAGTCCCTCTACGTCTTCGAGATACTCCTCACCGAGTTTGTACGTCGGAAAGTCGTCGCGGATCTCACCCACATCAACGTTCTCGTTGAGAATCTTTCGAGTCTTCTCTCGCATGTCGTCTTCAGGGGCCTCTTTCCCGGATGTTGTGCGTTGGAAGGCCACCTGAATGCGGTTCACCCACTTGTATTTGTCTTGGATCCCTTCCTCGATGAGGCGGCGATCGGGAGCAACTGCCTCGTACAGATTCTGAAGCCGACGGTAGCCCTGCTTGAATTCGCGGCGCTCGGGATGTTTGCTGATCCGTGAAACGGCGGCGTTTGCGGCCTCTTGTGAGTCATCTTTGTCTATCCCCTCGAAGATCTCCATGACAGTCTCCAGCTGGGCTTTGAGGTCGGTGAACAGTTCCTCCTTGTCGCGGGCGGCATACGCCTTGGTTTCGGCGTCGTAGTCTAACGCCTCATCTATGTTCTCGAAGACGCCCTGGAAGTCTACGATCTCGCCGTTTTCTTTGCCCTCGGCGGGGCGGTTAGTCCGGGCAATCGCTTGCATAAGGTTGTGATTCTTCAGGTTCCGATCGAGATACATCGTCTTCAGGATCGGAGCGTCGAAGCCCGTCAGGAGCATGTTGTGAACCACAAGGAGGCTCGGATTCTCGTCCGGTTCCTTGAACCGCTTCACAATGCTGTCGCGTTCCTCAGGGTCCGTGTGGAACTGCTGGATGAGGTCCGGATCGTCTTTGGTTGATGTGTACAGTACTTCGACGGCGTCCTCACTACGGCGCTTCTGTAGCCGCTCACCGTACATCGCCGCCGACCGACGACTTGGGGTGACGACCATTCCCTTCCAGCCATTGGGCGCGACGTTTTCCGAGTAGTGTTTGTCTATCTCTTCGACGGCGCGCTCGACGCGAGGTTCCAGCTCGGCCATAGTCCGGCTGGTCACATTTTCGGTTATGAAGTCTCGTTTCTCCTCGGTCGTCATTGTCCGGAACTCTCGCTCAAACTCCTCGTCAAGCGCGTCTTCAGAGACCTCCCATTCCATCTCGTGTCGGAGCGTGAAGTAGACGGGAAGGATCAGGCCGTCGTCGATCCCCTGTTTGACGGAGTAGCGGTGGAGGTAGTCCTCACCTTCGGGACTGAACTCGCGGAACGTGTTGCGATCCTCGTGACGTTCACCTTCTCGAACGGGAGTGCCAGTGAAGCCGAAATGCGTACAGTCGGGAAGGGCGGCGTCGAGACGGCTTCCAAGGTCAGCCTCCATGAATCGGTGGGCCTCGTCGGACATGACGATCACCTCGTCGTTCCCTTGGGTGTCCGGCTCCACATCTTGGAACTTCTGGATGGTTGTGAGGACGAGCTGACTGCTTCCTTCCTCAATCAGTTCTTGGAGATGCGCGATGGATTCGGCTTCCGTCCAGCGTGCCATCGAGAGGTTCGACAGCTGGTCCCGCATTTGGCTGTTGAGCTTGTCTGTATCGACGATAATGAAGACCTGGGGATTTCGAACGGCGTTCCCAGACAAGAGGTTCTCGGCCGCGTACAGCATTGTGAACGACTTGCCCGACCCCTGTGTGTGCCAAATGAGTCCTCGGTCATCGACGCCTTTCCGGACACGATCGAGAATGCGATTCACTGCGTAGTACTGCATATATCGAGGAACTATCTTGGCGTCTCCACCGGGTCGCTCCTCGAAGAAGATGAAATTCTTGAGTACGTCGATCAGAGTCGCCGGGTTACAGAGGGCTTGGACCGCCTGCTTCATCTCGTTGTCTTCGTCTGCGTATTCTTCGGGAGGATCTTTCCACGGTTCGTAGAACTCGGTAGGAGCGCCCACAGCCCCGTAGCGGAGTTCCATGGTGTCGGCGGCGATGTTGAACAGACCGGGAACGAACAGCCGTGGCACGTCGTTCTCGTATGCGTGGAGATCGCTAATCGCGTCGTAGTAATCGTTGTCCTGTGCGAGACTCTTGAGTTCCATCGTCACGAGCGGAATCCCATTGACGAATAGAGTTACGTCCGGTCGGATGGTGGTTCTCCGAGAGACCGAAAACTGGTTGACGGCGTGGAAACGGTTTGCGTCCAAGTTGTCGAAGTCGAACAGGTCAACGTAGACGGTTTCCTGTCCGGCGCGGCCGTTCTCGAGTGTGAATGTTTTCCCCTTCGTGAGTAGCTCGTGGAACTCTTGGTTGCCCGTAAGAAGATTGTCGTGGTCAAGATCACGGCGGAGTGAGATGAGGAATTTCTCGACGTTATCCTCGGTGATCTCATCGTTGAGTTGGACGAGTTTGTCGGCCAGTAGGTTCCAGTAAATGACTTCGTTGCTTCGTCGGTCGTAGGTCGAATCAAGAATTTCTGCGCCCCGTCCGCCATCCATACCGTGTGTCTCCCAACCGACAGCGTCGAGCCATGAGAGGAGGGACCGTTCGACGCCGCCTTCATTAGGTACATTAACCATAGAAACGAGAGTTAAATCTCATCTGGCTTTTCTCGAAGTAGCTGTTGCATTACTCCAAATTCTACTGTTTCGTACTGTTCGATCAAGTCCTTGAGCTGTAATATATTCTTTTCAATGTCACGTAGTGCTTCTGCTATCTCTTTTTGTTTATCTAATGGAGGTAGCGGAATTGTTTGGTTCATGTATGAATTAAATTGTAAATTGCGGATATTTGTTGTATTACTTTGAATAGGAACGGTTCCACCTCTACGATAAATATATTCTAACTGATAGTAAAGATAGTGAGAATATACTTTGTTTTCATCCGGTCTTAACAACCGAAGAAAATTCCCAGGATAGTACTCTCCTTTTAGATCAAAAAACAAGACTCTACCAACAGGTTGGTCTGCGCTTCCTCCTGAACGCTCTAATATTATATCTCCGTATTGTAATTGCTTATTTTGTTTTTTTGATTCAGGAATATCTCGATATGCCACATCTTCTAAGTCTATATGGTCTGACGCGAAATTGGTAGCACGGAGAACTGGTACTCCCTCTACTCCTTCAGGATCGTCTCCCCATACGCCTGATTCATCTTTCTCCAATAAATTTCTTAGCTTGGTTGACTGCCAATTGTCTTGAGTGTTTTCGTTCTCGGTGAATTCTGATAGGTCTTTGTTCATTATTGAGTCTTGGATAATGCTTAGCTATTCTCTCTTGCCTGATTCAATATTTTTTCCAAATGAATGACGGCTTCTTTAGCGGTATCCAGCGACGTCATTCCAGTAACAACTATTCGTCCACTTCCCGCGATGGTCATTACACAATTATGATTTGGGGGGCGGTATATAATAAACGGTGAAATCTCTGGCTCATATTCCACATTCTCAATTCCTAATATAATCGCTATAGAATTGAGATCTTCATCAATTTCTACTTCTGCTGAACAAACGAGATTAACAATATCGTATTGATCCCTGTTAATAGCTGAATTAATAATACCAAGATCAAGTAGTGATTCACTAAACACGTCTATTGATTCCTTTACTTCGTCTTGGGTTGAAGATCCTGTTACAGTAAATTTACCACTTCTAAACAGCAATATGGTAGATCCATTCTCGGCTGTTTTAATTACAACACCTGGGAAATTTGACGGGTCGTAATTCACATCAAATATTTTGATGTCATTCGCTACCTTTTCCAAATTGATTTCTCTATCAATACCTCCAGATGTTACAATATTTACTATCTTGATTGAATCTTGGTTGGGATAGTCACACATAATCATTCCAAGCTAAATTTGTCAAAATTACTCATCGTTTTGTTTTTTAACTCTTGATGGTTTTGTTCCATATTCTTCAATTTTTTTATCTCTGATGGTAGATCAACCTCTTTTTCTGGTTCAGTTGTTTCAATGTATAGAGAGATATTGAGATTATAGTCTTTCTCCTGAATCTCATTAAGCGAAACTGGCCTACTTACTCGCGCTTGTTCTTTCCAATTTCTATATATTTGGAATATGTTTTCAATACCTTGTTCGGTTAGTACATTCTGATTAGATACTTCATCATAAAAGTCAGGATCGTCAGCATGAACAAACAACACCTCATCGGAACGATTATTGCTTTTATTTGTGTTTAAAATGAGAATCGCAGTAGGGAGTGAAACATTCTGGAATAAATTCTCTGGAAGGCCAATAATTGCCTCAACAAGGTTACTCTCCAGCATTGTTTTTCGATAGCGTTTTTCGTTTTTGCGGAAGAGAATGCCGTGTGGGACGACAATAGCCGCTTTACCACCGTTTCCATCTCTCTCAGGCAACTTCAATTGCTTCGCGATATGCTGAATGAATGCGTAGTCGCCCCGATCAGCACGTGGGAGTTTCTCGTGCCAATCGAACCGTTCGTAGGGGTCGTCCTGAAGCTCGTCTTTCGCCCAATCAACCGAGAACGGGAAGTTCGCAAGTACTCGGTCGAACCGGGTCAGCTCGTTCTCGCCTTCATTGGTGAACGCTGGTTTCGATAAGGAATCCTCTCGCTCGATAGCCCCATTCAGCCCGTGGATCGAGAGGTTCATCTTCGCGATCGCGGCAATGTCCGGGTTGATCTCTTGGCCCGTGAACTTCAGCTTCTCAGGGTCGCCACCTTGCTCCTCACGGTAGTACCGGGCCGCCTCAATGAGCATTCCACCTGAGCCGACCGTTGGGTCGTGGAATGTTTGACCGTCCTCAAAATCGTCCACGAGCCGTACACAGAGGTTGACGATCTGCGGCGGTGTGAAGAACTGTCCGCCCGACTTGCCCTCCTCCTCTGCGAACTGACGCACGAGGTCCATGTACGCCTCTCCGAGCATATCCGGAGGGACGCTGTTCCGGTCAAGATCGTGCGTGGAGAGGTGTTCAACGAGTTTGCCGAGGCGATCGTCGTCGAGGGCGTCGGCGTCGATGTAATCGGCCCGGAAGACGCCTTGGAGTTCGGGGTTCTGGTCTGTGACCGCGTCGAAGGCTTCGTTGAGGGCTTGGTCGATGTTGTCGCTGACTGCTCGGAGGTCTTCCCAGCCGTAGCCTTCGGGAACAACGGGAACGTCGTAGAGATTCGGTCGTCGTGCGAGGTCTTCGTCTCCGTACTTGTCGAGGTTATCTGCGTACTGTTTCTCAAACTCGTCGGAGATGGCCTTGTAGTAGACTAACGGGAGGATGAATTCCTTGTAGTCGGTCGGGTCAACGGCGTCTCGGATTATATCCGCACACTTGAACAGATGAGAATCGAGTTCGGAGAGTGACAGCGTCATAACCGTGTGATGTATTCAGGGGGTCATATCTCCTGTGATCAAAATCATCGTTGAGCAGTCTTCATCATCGCCGGGGCTGCTCTCGCCGAAGCAGTAATCGCGGATAGTTTAACACGAGACAACATCATTCAGTTCTATGGCACAAGCTGGAAACCAAGACCTCACAGAACGTCTCATCCAATTCTATAGAAACAACTACCGTGAGGAGATCAGCACTCTTGAGCAGAATTATCCGAATAACCAGCGGTCGTTGTATGTCGACTACGAAGATCTCTACCAATTCGACCAAGACCTCGCCGTAGACCTCCGCACGAAGCCGGAGCAGATGCGCGAGTACGCAGAAGAGGCGCTCAGGCTCTACGACCTCCCAGCCGATGTTAGCCTTGGACGAGCCAATGTGCGGATCGAGAACCTCCCCGACACAATCCAGACTTCAGACATTAGTGCCCACAATGATCAGGTCGGGAAGCTGGTTGCTATTGAAGGGATTATCCGCAGAGCAACAGAGGAGGAATTAAAAATCACTGAAGCTGCATTTGAATGTCAGCGTTGTGGGACGATGAGCTATATCCCACAAAGTGACAGTGACTACCAGGAACCTCATGAATGCCAAGGCTGTGAAAGAAAGGGTCCCTTCCGTGTTAATATAGATCAGTCAGAGTTCACTGACACGCAAACTGTTTGGTTGATTGAGAATGCTGTAAACCTATCTTCTGGAACCGCTCCACGTGAAATTGAAATTGTCATTCGAGACGACCTTGCAGGCAAGGCTGTCACCGGTGACAGAGTTCGTATTATTGGGACCCTCCATCTTGACCAAGATGCTTCGAACTCTCAATCGAACCCGTCATTTACCCCGTATTTAGACGGTATGTCGATTGAACAAGTTGAACGGGACAGCTCTGGTAAGAGTGGAAATCAACACACGTCGATTCCAGATCTCGAAACCTATACTGAACTCGCCACTACTGCGCTTAGTACACTCCCTGAAGATGCACGCGAAGAAGAAACAAAGGCAAAACTGATCACGCCGTTCGTTGAAGCACTTGGGTGGAACAAGTACGACAGTATGGAGGTGCGCCTCGAATATACTGATTCGAAGACGACGCTCCGGCCCGATTATGCTCTATTTGGTCCCGAATCAGATATTCCGGATGTGATTATTGAGGCCAAACAGATTGGAACTGATCTTGAACAAAAAGAACAACAGTTGTACGACTATCTGCGTGTCTTTTCAGCTGAATGGGGTGTATTGACTAATGGTGAAGAGTTCTATGTTTACCGCCGTACCAGTGATAATTACCTTCCTGAGAAGCTCACAGAAATGAAACTCAAGGATCTCTCACAAGCGAGTATCGTAGATTCGCTCCTGCGTAGTTCCTTCTACAAATAGCCACTCAGACGCATCTCGAAGCTTATGTGTTGACATTGGTAACGGAGCGATCTTTGGGGCCTGGGCGGCCTAATATCGGAGACCGTCGATCAGTGACTGACAGAGTGACTCAGTACACGTGATTACACGGGCCGGTATCAGCAGCATTTCGCTGTGGCGTCGGTGAACGGCCAGTCACCGAGATTAATCAGTGATTCCGTGGTTTTCCTTGTGAGTCGAGAGAATCTTTGTGAGTTGAACCTGAGCCACCGTGAGAAAGATGGCCCGGATCACTAATCCGAACCAACCAGAAACCCATATGGGGTACCAATCCCATGTCTTGAGTGGTGCTAACAGATCTTAAACCCAGGGTAAAATTGACGTTCTGGTTGCGGGCTTTGTTGAAATCCTTTGTTTCTGATATTTTTGACGCCGTACTGAATACAGCGCGCGTATCTCGCACAGGATCTCTTCGGAAAACCACCTGCCCGGATCGGTCAATACTGGCAAAATACTTATTTAATACATCAATATTGTTCTGACGATATGCCAGGTATGGATCACGGTCTTGAACGAGGTTTCGGGATGATTGTCGAGACCGTCGTTGTTGCCCTCCTGATTAGTGAAGTCGTTCCTTTGCTGGTTGAGCAAGGTATGCTCCCATCAGGTATCTTCTGGTGGGTGATTCCTGTTTCAATCGTGAGTGCGGTAATGACTGTAGATGCGTCCCGATACTGGTCGTTCAGCTACCTCGCAGGCGTCTGTATCGGAATCTATCTCGCTATCCCTATTTTCCTCGAAGCAGGGTTACTGAGTACACTTGATATTCTGATTTACGGAGGTCTCACACTTGCAGCAGTTGGCCTCCGAATCAAGATACACAGTTCGGGGTTCTGACCAGCCGCCTGTCCAGTAGTTACATAAAACACGGCTTATTCTTCCCTTGTGATGAATCGGACTACGCTAATCGCACTCCTCTCTCTTCTTGCGACAGTCTTTCTCATCGGCATCCCAACAGCCGCTGGATTCTATCCGCCACTTTTTGCAGGTTTCGCCGAGTCACTTCCCATTGAATTCATCCTCACCTGGATGCTCCGATTCGGAATTCTCACTCTCGGGTTTACGCTTGGATGGTATCTTCGAGGCGATTCAGAAGTGACAGATGCTGAGCGAGTCGATACAATCGAAGGCTGCATTCAGACGAACGATATTGCTTGGAAAGGGACAGCAGCACTCTCCAGAGGTAAGGTAGTAGATACAGATGTTGAATATAAGCAGATTTGTCCGAAGTGCCAGACTCCGATGAAGGATGATACCTTCGAAGCTTCAGCGCAGCAGCGTTGAGTGAAACCAAGTTATTCTCGCTCCACTCAATCGAAGAAAATCTGGGTGTGTTCTAACGACGAGTGTGGGCATTCAGCTAACCGGGATACAAGCGAATACAGTGATGCAGAGAATCTGTTCGAGCGCCACATCAGACGAATAGTTGAGAGCGAGGATGAGGAATATTCACTCCAAAGCCTCCTTGACCGTCTGGGTGAAGATGAGAAAGTCACTGGACGGCGTATTTGGGAAAAGTATGCTGAGATCGTAGACGACGATCAAATCAGTACGAATTGCTTCCACTAACGATGGTCGGTATAATCGATTCCTTGTTAGGAGGAGAAAGCCCAGAGTTGTGCCAATCTCTGCGAAAATATGCGTCGTTTAGCCCTTCAGATGCCTAATTTGTAGATCCTGCTGAGGTAAGGCTCACGAATGTCGTCGTAGTAAGTATGGAGGTAAGATGAGATTGCGTCGCTACTTGTGAAATCTTTCCCTGCCTTCGCGTCGCCCCGCATGTAGAGCAGTTTTTGACCGTTGATGTTCTCCTGCACTTTCCAATGAGTTGTGAATCGATGGCGTCCGTACTTGCTCGTGATGCCAGTGTGAAGTTCAGTGTCCTGAAGGTATTTCTCAGGGAAATATTTCTTCATGACGTTGTTGATACCGTCTCTCCCCATCTTACTGTGCGAATCCTTTCCTAAGAAGAGATGCGGCTCATCATTGTCCCACCGAATCAGCAGCCAAGAGCGAATCGCCCGCCGTAGTTCATCGTCAAGTGGCATAACACGGGGATTGTACGACTTGTTCCCTTGCCGGTCGTGAGGAATATAGATTGCATTCTCTCGGTGTCGTACATGTTGGCTTGTCCCCAGTTCCGGATACACTTCCTGAATGTCCGGGTCGGAAAGCGAGATGTCTCGTAATTTGACGTTCGATAGGGCCGTAGCACGGACCCCTAACTTCAGCAGAGATGTAACGATCGCTAAGTCGCGTTGATGCTTGATTGACCCGACAATCTCACGTAATTCTTCGAGTTCGATCTGATGAGGCGGTTTCTCGCTCTCGATGTGGAACGAAGTGGATTTCAGCACTGAACTGACGGGATTGAAGTCTTTGTTATGCGGGAACGCACCGTCATCCTGCCAGAATTTAAAGACGGCATTCAACCGCTTCAGTTTCTCACTTACTGTCTTATCACCATTCTCGCGCACCTCAGAGAGGTACTGAACGAAATTCCGCACGTTCTCTTCGCTTGGGCAGGCAAGGTGGCGGCCTTCGGATTCCATATGGTTGCGCCACTGCCGGAACAGAGTTCGATACGATTCCTTCGTTCTTTCTGAAACGCTATTTCCCTCCAACCCCTTCGTCCAGAAGATCATGAGGCTGTCTACGCCCACCTTCTCCTCTCTTTTTCTGATAGTGTCTTCCTTGTCTTTCAGCTGGTCCAGATTGCGATTGAGATCAGACGCGAGACCCTCCCGGAACTCACTCACATCATCCATTGACAGCCCCTCGCCGAACTCATCGGTTCCCGAGGTCATTCTAACTTACCTCCGCGAACACGAGATAGCTTCAGGTCCCAGATTTTTTTCGTTGCCTCGTACTCTGTAGCTGCCATCCAGAACGGCTGGTACGTGTGAGGGTAATCGACGTGCATCATCATCCATGTATAGAAGCGTTCGATGATGGCCCAGTAGCCCTTGAGGGCGTAGCTCGTTTGGTACTCGTCGATTAGTGACTCGGTCCACCGTTCAACCGCAGCAGGAGTGGCAAGAACTGGGTTATTGTCGGCAGTGAAGTCACACCAAGATTCCCAGGCGCGCTCGGAGCGACGTCGTTTGCTTTCAGAACTGCTCCGTCTGTTCATGTAATAGTCGAGGAATTCCTCCCATGACTCGCGCCCAGAGTACCGTGAGTTATAGTTCTTGAGCCGCAGATTGTCTGGTACTTGATCGAGCGATTTGTAAACACCCATGCGGTCTTTCGGGTTTATTGAGAGAGTCATTCTGAGAAGTCTGTAGGATAGAAGCAGTTGTTCTCGCGCTCTATTTGCTCGCCAACAATGTCATCAAGATGCTGTGATACTCGTGCAGGAAGGTCGTTGCCGAGTTCTCTGACGAGATCTGCATACGTGATACCAGGTTCTCTCTCTATTACTTCTATGAGGGCCTCACGCTCGCCGCCATAAGCGCGGACCTCAAGATCATTGATGTCGTCGCGAGCAGACTCAAGCTTGTTCTTGAGTTCATTCCGTTCGCGCCGAAGCTCTCGTTTAGTCTCGTCCACTTCGTGGTCTAAGCTGAATTTCTTGCGGCCTGCACAGACCATTGACTGGACATACTCACTTCTGCTCATGTTGAGTTCAGCGCGTTCTTCGTCCCACCCCACCACCATCTCTTTTGGAACGTAGACGGTGACCTGCTTGCTTTCACCCATTTTTCACCTCGCGCTCAGGTGGGATCAGTTTGATGTCACCGTTGGTGACGCAGTACTGAAATGTCTCATACTGGGTGGGAGAAATCCCAGCCTCTTCCAATTCGTCGGGTTCGAGGAAGAGAAAAGTGCCGAGAGGTTCGTCGTCGCTGTTGAAATTCAATTCAGACTCGTGGATCTCGGCAGAATCATCGCTGTGCCCAAGCGTTGATGACGGCGAGGTGGACGTGACTTCGTTCATGTTTCGGAGCAATACCACGCAGGGCGCATAATAACTTAAATAGTAGCAAAAATACAGTCAATAATAATAGACATATTCAGAAATAAGGCCGAAATAACGTTGCCTTTAAGTATAGTTGGGATTTGAGGCTTCATCACTCTTGGATTGAAAACACTCAGTGATTTTTGTAGATCTCCGCGACTCGGCCTTGTTTAGACGCGGTGTAAATCGTGTTCTACAGTCGTTGTTCAACGAACGAGATCGGGTAGAGAGCTACTCTCGGAGTGATTCGGTTCACCTAACAGAGCAACTAACCACAGCCGTCGGGAGCGTCTAAACAAGGCTCGCGCGCTGTATTCAGCACGCCATTTGTATTAGTCTTGGAAGATTTTAATAGAGCTATATTCTTCAAATATGGCTCTATGGCTCTGTTGAAATCCTCAGATAGTGATATGTTTGGTTCTCCCTGCGGTCAGTACAGGAGACTTACAGATCGCTCGATACAGGGGACTCACAGATCGCTCAATACAATACCCAAGAATCTCATTTCACGCATTAACAAGATGAGATCTGTGGATTAATGTTTATAATGGGTTAAGTACAAGATCGTTATATGAGTTCAGTGCTTGACAGTCAGATCTTCAACGGCAGCCGACGCCTGAGTTTGGTTGAGATGGATGCCAAAGAAAAGGTAGAAGAAGTATTTGAAAGCACGACTGCGGAAGACTTGCTGGAATCGACTGAAGAGGAGTTTGTACAGGAAGTTATGAATGAGGTAGAAATCGAGATTCCTGATATTGATTTTGAGGATTGGGAACCGCGAACTTCTGGTGAAGGTGGTAAGCGAAAGCTCGAAATTCCGCTCAGTTACGAAGGTGATGCGGAGCTTCTTGAAATCCCACCCTCTAACCACGATCCCCAAAATCTGACAGCAAGGGTAACAGCGGGTACCCTAACGTTCTCATTCGATTTGAATGATTTAGATTCGGATGATCCTCAAGGAGATATTGAGGAGTCACTCAACCATCTCGAAGAAGGTCTTGAGGCGCTTCAAGAGGAACTACAGGAACTCAAAGAAGAGATCCAAGATGACGTTCGTAACGAGTTTAGAGAACGAAAAGAGCAAGCAAAAGAGAATGAAAAAAAGTTGGAAAAGCTCGATTTCCCGAGTGATGATCAAGATGAATAGGAAACATCCGTAAAGCGGTATGTTATGTATATCTTTCGCGGTCTCGAAAGAGAATCTATTGCTTGAAGAGAGACTCAGCGATTGATACGCAGCCCTCATCGACCGGCTGTTTCAGACGAGAATGTATCTGAAGAATGGGATTTCAACAGAGCCACAGAGGGGTAAATTAGGTTGGAAGCACGTGCCAACAACCGGGTTACGCGCCGGTCGGTTTGCGTGCGACATAGTGCGCCATTCGAGATTTCAACAAAGTCGCTATTTTGCCTCAACGAGACGTTCAAGATGTTCCGGAGGGACGGCACCACGAGCGGCGTGCCCACCGTACTCGAATGTTGGAACGCCAGTGACTCCTTTCTGTTTGGCTTCACGGTGAGCGTTCTCAAGTCGCTTGGACCATTCCTCGTCCTTGATTGCCTCTCTGATCTCCACCGGGTCGAGTCCAATATCCTCGGCAAGGTTTTCGATGACCTCCAGATCTCCAATATCATGACCTTCCGTCCAGAGGGCGTCGAAGAGTGCCTCATCAAAATCTCTCCATTTGCCGGGATGCTCTTCACGGACGTACAGTGACGCCTGTTGAGCGTTCCATGAGTCAACATCGGTTCGGAGTTCCTGTGCCATGTCGATGTCGTATTTTTCTTGTAGGCGACGAACGTTCTCACGAGCCTGTTCATAGTAGTCGTCATCTTTGCCGTCGTCTGCGTCGTGGTCGATGGATCCGTCAGGACTCCGCTTGCCGGCTCGGAGGTCGAACGGGTGCCAGTCAAAGTCGATGTCGTTGTCACGATCTTCAAGGAATCGTGTTAGTACATTTCGACCGAGGTAACAGAACGGACAGACGTAATCGGAGTAGACGGTGATCGCGTCGGGTTCGTCGGTGCCGGATGCCGCGTCGGAGTCGGTTGCCATGCCCGCGCTACGTCGCGGAGCCGAAAAGGTCGTTCGGCAACGGAAGGTCCGGGATGCGGGAGGCCGGCCGATCCGCGAGGCCGGCCGATCCGCGAGACGCGACTCGTCGGGTCTCCCGCCGAATCACCACCAATTAATACAACCGCATTGTACAACCGCCTATGCCCGACTACGACCCGGTCGACCCGCCGATCGCGCTGACGATCGCCGGCAGCGACAGCGGCGGCGGGGCGGGAATTCAGGCCGACCTGTCCGCGATGACCGCGCACGGCGTCTTCGGGACCGCGGTGGTGACGGCGACGACCGCGCAGAACACCCGCGGCGTCGAGGACGTTCACCCCGTCCCTCCTGACCACGTCGCGAGCCAGTACGCGGCGGTCGCCGACGACTTCGACGTCGGCGCGATCAAGACGGGAATGTTGGCGACCGCCGAGATCGTCGAGACGGTGACCGACTCGGTCGCGGACGGCGGCGTCCCGCTCGTCGTCGACCCCGTGATGGTCGCGGCGACCGGCGACCGACTGCTCTCGCCCGCCGCCGAGGCGGCCTACGGGGACCTGATCGCGGCCGCGACGCTCGTGACGCCGAACGCCGACG
>NZ_CBVY010000006.1:38467-41203 GCF_000513435.1 Halorubrum sp. AJ67
TTATAAATATGCCAGCGGGACCATGAGCGCGACGCCGAGCGCCATCCCGCCGACGAGGATCGGCTTCCCGCCGCGTGGGAGGTCGGCACCGGTTTCGAGCGCCTCGGGGACGAACTCCGAGAGGACGAGGTAGATCATCGCTCCGGCGGCGAAACCGAAACCGTACGGGAGGAACGCGCGGGCGTACCGCACGAACGCGAACGCGACCACGGCCCCGATCGGCTGCGGCAGGCTGGAGAAGACGGCCCACCACACCATCTTCCACTTCGAGACGCCCATCGCCCGCAGCGGGATCGAGATTGCGGTCCCCTCGGGGACGTTGTGGATCGAGATGGCGAGGGTCATGAACACCGCCAACAGCGGTACCGTGAAGCCGAACAGCACCGTCCCGCCCTCCAGTCCGAGGTCCGCGAAGGAGACGCCGACCGCGATCCCCTCCGGGAAGCTGTGGACCGTTAATACGCCGAGGATCAAGATTAGCTTCTTGAAGTCCGCCTCGGCGTACTCCTGCGGGTCGATCTCGGCGTCGGTCAGCACGTCGTGTGCCACGACGACGAGGACGACGCCCGCGAGCATCCCGACCGCGATCTCCACCGGCGTTCCCTCCGCCAGCCCCTCCTGAACGAGACCGAACAGCGACGCGGAGATCATGATCCCCGACGCGAACCCCCACAGCGCCACGTTCCCGCGGTCGCTGATCGTCTCGAAGAAGAAGAACGGCAGCGCGCCGACGCCCGTCGCCAGCGCCGTGATCAGCCCGGCGACGAAGACGAAGAGGTAGGCGTCGAGCGCGACCATCGGTCGCGTGAGAGTTCGGCGGTGTCGCACATAACCCCGGCGGGCAGCGTCCCATCCTGAGAACCCCCGACCGTAGCGATGTCCGGCCGCGGGGGCGTCCCGGTTCCGCCCGGCGCGGCGGTCAGTCGACGAGCCCGTCCAGATCCCGGATCTTCTTGGTCTGTTCGTCGTTCGCCGCCTGAATCCGCTCCGCCTCGGTGGCCACCTCGTCGGCGGTGTCGGCCGCGTCGTCGATCATCGCCGACACCTCCTCGGTGGAGGCGGCCTGCTGGTCGGTCGCCTCCGCGACCTCGCTGACGCCGTGGCTCGCCTCGGTGACGGCGTCGTCGATGTCGTGGAGCATCTCGACGGTCTCGTCGACGCGATCGATGCCCGTCCGGATCTCCTCGCTCGCGGCGTCGATCCGGTCGCTCGTCTCGTGGGTGTCCGACTTGATCTCGTCGACGAGCTCCTCGATGTCCTCGGCGTTCCGCTGGGACTCCTCGGCGAGGCTCTTCACCTCCTCGGCGACGACCGCGAAGCCGTCGCCCGCCTCCCCGGCGCGCGCGGCCTCGATCGACGCGTTCAGCGCGAGCATGTTCGTCTGGTCGGCGATGTCGTCGATCACGTCGACGATCTGGTCGATCTGCCCGACGCGCTCTTCGAGCCCGGAGACGGTCTCCGAGACGCCGTCGGTCGCCGACTCGACCGTCTCCATCGCGTCGATGGCCTCCTCTGCGACGTCACAGCCCTCGTCGGCCAGCGCCCGCGCGTCGTCGCTCACCGACTTGACCTCGTCGGCGGTGGCGGCGATCTCCTCGACGGTCGCCGACAGGTCCGACACCTCTTCGGAGATCTCCCGCATCGACGCGGACTGTTCGTTGGTCAGGTCGGTCACCTCGTCGGACCCCTTCGAGACGATCTGCGAGATCCGCAGGAGCTGTTCGACGGTCTCGGCGATCTCCGCCTGAACGTCCGATCCGATCCGTCCGTCCGGTCCGGGGTCTTCCGAACTCGTAGCCATGCGAAAAACTTTCACAAGACGATTGTTAACTTGGCGCTGAAATTACTAGAAGAGATAACTGTCCTGACCGCACTAGAGAGGAAACACCTGTAGGAAACAGTAAAACGGCGGTAAGTGGATTCAATTTCCTGAATGCCCCGTAGATTACTCTAACTGATATCTGGGGGCGTAGTCTTTTCAGCAAGAACGAAGTACGTGATTACATGCCACGATCGACGACAGTAATCGAGGACACCGACGTTCAGACCATCGAGTGGGACGACGAAGTCGGCGTCCCCGTGTTCACGTGGAACGACTACGTCGCGGGCGAGACGTTCCGGGAGAACGCGCGGCGCTGGGAGGAGTTCGTCGCGGAGCGCGGCGCGGACACGTACATCGTCAACACGGAGGGCGTGACCGCCCACGACGACGCCGACAAGCGGTGGCTGGCCGAGGAGTGGGTCCCGAACCTGATCGACGAGGGCGTCCGGCGCGGTGCCGGCGTCTACCCCGACTCCGCCATCGCCAGCATGGAGATGGAGGAGGTCGAAGAGCAGCTCAGCGCGCTCGACCCAGACTTCGAGTTCCGTGCGTTCGCGAGCAACGAGAAGGCGAAGGAGTGGCTGGCCGACCAGTAGGCTGAGCTGACGGCTGAGACGCGGATCCCCCTCTCCCTTTTCGCGGCGACGCGACCGCTGCCACGCTCCGTCCGTCGACCCGCAGGGTTTTACCCTCACACGGCGGGAGTACGGACATATGGCAACGGGGATCGTCGGGGAGTTCCTCGATCTCAAGGCGGAGACGGACGCGGACGTTCTCGCGATGCAGTGCGGCGACTTCTACGAGTTCTTCGCGGACGACGCCGAACTGGTCGCCGACGAGCTGGATCTCTCGATCTCGCAGAAGTCCTCGCACGGCTCGTCGTACCCGATGGCGGGCGTGCCGCTCTCGGAGCT
>NZ_CBVY010000006.1:45117-47062 GCF_000513435.1 Halorubrum sp. AJ67
GCCGGGATGACGGCGAATAACGCCGGAACGCCGGCTGGCGACGCGGCGGTCTCGGAGGGGAGCCCCGACGGGGTGGCTCCGGAGTCGCAGTCGGGCGGTTCCGGCGCGGCCGTGGAGACCGCGGCGGCCGCGGAAAGCGATCGGCTTGACCCTGAGACACGCGCCGTGATCGAGGAACTGGGCGATGTCGATGTCGCGGAGACGCCCCCGGTGGAACTGCTTTCGCGGGTTCAGGAGTGGCAGGAGCGGCTGGAATGAGGCTGCGTCTGACGTAAGAACTAATGTCTGACCTCGTCGTGTGGTGTGTATGGGCATCATGAGCAAGATCCTCGGCGGGGGTGGGAGCCGCTCCGTCGACGACTACGTCGAGCTCGACACGGACGACTTCGCCGACGCGCACGCGGAGACGGGCACACAGGTACACTTCGCCGAGATCGGCGACCAGAGCGACGTCATCCCGATCAAAGACGCCGTCTACGACGGGGACTTCGTCATCGCCGACATCACCCGCCACTCCACGTCGGACCGGACGATAGAACACGTCTACGACGAACTCCGGCAGGTGGTACAGGAGGTCGACGGCGACATCGTCCAGAAGGGCGACGACCAGATCATCGTCACCCCCACGGGCGTCAAGGTCTCGCGGCAGAAGCTGTAAGCACCGCCTTCCCGCGACCACCTCCGTTTGTCTTTCCGCCGTCCCGGCTTTCCGGCCGGATCCGGGCGCACCGGCCGAACCGTGTCATATATGGCGTTCTCCCGCCCACGTAGAGTCGAATGGACGAGCCGGTCCTGTTGACGGGTGCCGGGGGACGGTGGGACAGGCCATCCTCCGCGGCATCGGCGACGACTACGAGTGGCGGCTCCTCGACCGGGAACCGCTCCCGGCCGCGAAGGTGCCCGCCGACGTTACTGACGCCGATCTACACGTCGCTGACATCACCGACGAGCGCGCCGTCCGCGAGGCGGTCGCCGACGTCGGCGCGGTGATCCACCTCGCGGGCGACCCCCGGAAGACAGCGCCGTGGGACTCCGTCCTCAGAAACAACATCGACGGCGCACAGGTCGTGATGCGCGCCGCCGCCGAGGCCGGCGTCGAGAAGTTCGTTTTCGCCTCCTCGAACCACGCCGTCGGCGGCTACGAGACCGACGAGCGGACCCCGAACCTGTACCGCGAGGACGACGACTACCGGCTTGACGGCACGGAACTCCCCCGCCCCGGCAACCTCTACGGCGTCTCGAAGGCGGCCGGCGAGTCGCTCGGGCGCTTCTACCACGACGAGTACGGGATGAGCGTCGTCTGCGTCCGCATCGGCAACCTCACCAAGAACCACCCGCCGCGCGAGTACGAGCGCGGACAGGCGATGTGGCTCTCGCACCGCGACTGCGCGCACCTGTTCGACCGCTGTCTCCGGGCCGACTACGGCTACGAGGTCGTGTACGGCATCTCGGACAACGACCGCCGCTACTACTCGATCGAACGCGCCCGCGAGGCGCTCGGCTACGATCCGGCCGACAACTCCGCCGACTACACGTTCGAGGGCGAACCCAAACCGGACCCCGACTCCGACACCGACCGGGAGTCCGTCGACGACCCCGACGTGACGGCGGACGACGCGCCCGCCGAGCCGAATTTCCCCGCCGACCCAGACGCGCCGAGCGACGACGCCTGACCGACTCGGTCGGTCGTCGCCCGCGGTCCCGCTCCGACTCGTTAAAACAGTCCGTCGACGTCGCGCCGCTTCCGCTCCTCGATCGCCACGTGATCGGCCAGCCGCGCGGCCACCTGCGGCCGGGTGTCCGGCGTGTAGAGGTAGGCGAACAAGAGTTCCGCAAAGCGACTCCGCCCCGTCCCCCGCTCCGTTTCAGCGAGGTCGGCCGCGACCGCGAGCGCCTCGGCGTCGCCCGGCTCGCCCGTCCTCGCCAGCGCCGGAGCTGCGAGCCG
>NZ_CBVY010000006.1:47082-49897 GCF_000513435.1 Halorubrum sp. AJ67
CGTAGCCGGATGCGGGTTCGCGTACGGGTCGGGGCGGACTCTGCGTCTGGAGGGGTCGTGGTCTGTCGTCATCGTCGGTAGCGGATCGCCAGCGCGGGGGGTAGCGCTATAGAGGGAGCATTTCGGCCGCCGAGAACGGCATCTCGTGGGTCACGGCGGCGGAGCGACGCCGGGAAAGGGGACCGGCAGAAGACGGGGTCGCCTCGGCGGTCGAGCCGGCCGTCCCCGCGCGGGGGTCACGCGGCGACGGCACCGAGGCGAGCGGTGACCGCCCCGCGGATCCGTCTCCCGACGCTCCGGCGTGGGGCGAACGTCGGAATGGGGTCGCGGACGGTCATGGGTTCGTCCCGGCGGTGGGTACCGGCCGGGCGTGAGTTCACCGAGTACCGGAACCGAATTAATCGTTTCTCGTGTGTGCGGATCAATGGCGTGATCGGCTCGCCGCGTCGATCCGTCGCAGGCGAGCCGCCGCGTCGGTCCGTCCCACAAGCGAGCCGCCGCGTCGATCCCTCGACCGCACCAGTACACTAACGGAGGCGGAGTCTGTATCCATACTAGACGTGTCTAGTAGCCTGCTGCCGGTGATCGCGGCGATACTCGTGTCGGGGCTCGCGGTACAGCTGCTCGCTCACCGGCTGCGGGTGCCGAGCGTCATCTTCTACCTCGCGATCGGCGTGGTGTTAGGCCCGGAGGTGCTGGGACTCGTCACGCTGGAGACGTTCGGCGACGGACTGGAGATAATCGTCGGACTCAGTGTCGCCATCATCGTCTTCGAGGGGGCGTTCGCGCTTCAGATCGACCGGATCCGGCGCGCGTCGACGGTGTCGCTCCGCTTGGTGACGATAAGCGCCCTCGTGATGTTCCTCGGCACCGCGGCGGCGGTCCGCGTCTTCGCCGGCGGCACGTGGGAGATATCGCTGCTCATCGGCGCGCTGCTCGTGGCGACCGGGCCGACCGTTATCACCCCGATCCTCAACGTGGTCCGGGTGCGGGATCACGTTGCGACCGCGTTAGAGACTGAGGGGATCGTCAACGACGTGACCGCCGCGATCGTCGCGGTCGTGATATTCGAGACGCTGCTGCTCGACGACCTCGGCGTCCCCGCGACGGTGTTCTCCTTCCTCCAGCGGTTCGGCGTCGGGATCGCTGCGGGGCTGCTCGCCACCGTCGTCATCTACGTGCTCTTGGACAGCGACCTCGTCCCCGAACGCGACGTACAGGCGTCACAGTTCCTCGTGCTGGCGGCCGCGATCGGGTCGTTCGCGGCCGCCGAGGCGGTCGCCGCCGAGGCGGGAATCGCGGCGGCGGCGACGAGCGGAATCCTCCTCGGGAACCTCGGGCTGGACAACCGCGAGGAGATAGAGAGCTTCGCACAGAACACGACCACGATCGTCCTCTCGTTCGTGTTCATCTCGCTGGCCGCGCTGATCGACGTCGAGGCGATCGCCGGACTCGGCGTCGGCGTGATCGCGATCGTCGCCGTCATCATGCTCGTCTTGCGGCCGCTGGGGGCGTTCGTCGCGACCCTCGGCGTCGAGCGGTTCACCCGGCCCGAGCGGCTGTTCATCGCGAGCGTCGGACCGCGGGGGATCATCCCGGCGAGCGTGGCGACGCTGTTCGCCATCGAGCTGGAGCTCGCGGGCAGCGTCGCGGCCGGCGAACTGCTCGTCGGTACGGTGTTCGCGGTCATCTTCGCGACGGTCCTGATCGAGGCGGGGCTCGCGCGGCAGATCGGCGAGTTCCTCGGAGTGTCACCAATGCGCACGATAATCATCGGCGGGGGCCGGGTCGGCCAGGCGCTCGCCACGCGACTGGAGAACAGAGGCGAGTACGTCGTGGTCGTCGAGTCGGACCCGGAGGCCGTCGAGCGGGCGCGCTCGGAGGGGTTCACCGTCTACGAGGGCGACGGCAGTGACACGGAGACGCTCCGCGGCGTCAACATCGAGGACGCGAAGCGGTTCGTCACCACGACGACCGACGACGACATCAACCTCCTCGCGTGTCAGCTCGCGATCACAAAGTTCGATGTCGAATCCGTCTATTCGCGGGTGAACGACCCGGACAACGTCGACGCCTTCGACAGCATCGGCGTCAAGGGCATCGACGCCTCGACGGCGACCGCGGTGGCCATCGACGACGAGATCGAGCGGCCGGCGCTCACCCACTGGATGAACGAGCTCGGCGACAACCACGACGTTCAGGAGGTCGAGGTGACCTCTCAGAAACTCGCGGGCAAGACCATCCGAGACCTCAACGCGCAGATCCCCGACGGGACCTTCGTCGCCGTCGTGAGCCGCGACGGCGAGAACCACGTCCCCACCGCCGACAGCGTCCTCGAAATCGGCGACCACGTGACGTTCATCGGCGACACCGACGCGGTCCGTCGGGCGATGGACCGGTTCCACCCGCACGATTAAGACGTCGCTCGGGTGGTCTGGCCCGTCCGTTTCTAACTAGCCGTTGACGACGTAACGGTCGCTGAAGCCCCAGTCGCTCGGCTGTACGTAGCTGGTTTTCGCACAGTGCCGATCATCGAGACCGCTGAAGCCCCAGTCGCGAGGCGGGCGCACGCTCGCTGCGGTCCTCGTCACTCGCGCTGCTCGTTCCTGCGGTCCTTGCGTCGCCTGCGCCCGCCTCGCGACTGCCCCTTCGAGTCCCGCCCCGCACCGCCCAGCACAGCACCTCACGCCTCCCCAGCCTCGTCAGTCGCCACCGCTTCGCTCCGGCGATTGACTCCCTCGCGGGCGGTTCGCGGGTGCTATCGCACCCGCTCACCGGCGCGCCACCGATTCTTAAAGACTCATGTCTGTACCCG
>NZ_CBVY010000006.1:52015-53729 GCF_000513435.1 Halorubrum sp. AJ67
CTTAAAGACTCATGTCTGTACCCGCATCGGGGACCCGACACCGTCTTTCCCGACAATCCCACGGCTCGTGCTGTTCAGAGCTTGGTGTGTCCGAAAACGTCCTGACGGAGTCCTACGCGAGCGGCGAAGCCGCGAGCGTAGGGCACGTCCTGACGGAGATTTGAACTCGGAAAGACGGTCGGCCTCGCTTCGCTCGGCCGCTGCGACTTTCCTGCTCAAATCTCCGTGGCGTTTCTTTCAGTACGTGCTGCTCGCTACGCTCGCAGCGTTGTACTGAAAGAAACGTCCTGACGGAGATTTGAACTCCGGTCCCTGGCTCCGCAAGCCAAGAGGATAGTCCACTACCCTACCAGGACTCATCTCTACGTATCGCGGTAGAACTTAAGACGGTTACGGTCCGGCGGCCGCGTGCCTGCGGTCCGCACGCATCCGCCGGCGCGGGATGAACACCTTTTGTACCGAGGGGACCCCATGAACGCCCATGAGACGCCTTCGAGCCGCGACCGCCGCCCGAGCCGGTCGCTCCGCCGGCCGCCCGGGACCCGGCACGAATCCCGGTCAACGGCAACGCTTATCCGCGAACTCGCCGACCACGGAGGTACGCGTATGGGAGCCATAGAGGAGGTGTACGAGGACCTCGACACCGACGTCGAGTTCGAGGCGTTCGAGGCCGCGGTCGAGGACAAGGTCGAGCAGATGGGCGGGCTGGCGGACGAGGAGACCGCCGCGATGCTCATCGCGCACGAGCTGCGCGACGAGGAGGCCGACACCATCGCCGACATCGAACCGGGAATGAACGAGGTGAAGTTCCTCGGGAAGGTGACCGCCATCGGCGAGATCCGGACCTTCGAGCGCGACGACGAGGAGGCCGAGGAGGGACGCGTCTGTAACGTCGATGTCGCGGACGCCTCCGGCTCCGTCCGGGTCGCGCTGTGGGACGACATGGCCGCGGCCGCGGAGGAGGAACTGGAAGTCGGACAGGTCCTCAGGGTGATGGGCCGCCCCAAGGAGGGGTACAGCGGCCTCGAAGTGAGCGCCGACAAGGTCGAACCCGACGAGGACGCCGAGGTGGACGTTCAGGTGCTCGACACCTACCAGGTCGAGGACCTCACGCTCGGCGCGTCCGACGTCGACCTCGTCGGGCAGGTGCTCGACACCGACTCGATCCGGACGTTCGACCGCGACGACGGCAGCGAAGGCCGGGTCGCCAACCTCACCGTCGGCGACGAGACGGGTCGCGTCCGCGTCACGCTGTGGGACGACAAGGCGGACCTCGCCGAGGAGTTCGAGGCCGGCGAGGTCGTCGAGGTCGGCGACGGCTACGTCCGAGAGCGCGACGGCGACTTGGAGCTTCACGTCGGCGACCGCGGCACCGTCGAGCGCGTCGACGAGGACGTCGAGTACGTCCCGGAGACGACCGACATCGCCGACCTCGAAATCGACCAGACGGTCGATATCGCCGGCGGCGTCATCGAGACGGATCCGAAGCGGACGTTCGACCGCGACGACGGCAGCGAGGGGCAGGTCCGCAACGTCCGGATCAAAGACGAGACGGGCGAGATCCGCGTCGCGCTGTGGGGCGACAAGGCCGACCGCGACATCGACCTCGCCGACCGCGTCGTCTTCACCGACGTCGAGATCCAGGACGGCTGGCAGGACGACTTAGAGGCGTCCGCGAACTGGCGCTCGACCGTCTCAGTCCTCGACGGGGAAA
>NZ_CBVY010000006.1:55312-56076 GCF_000513435.1 Halorubrum sp. AJ67
GACGCGAGCCTTCGGCTCGGCGAGGAGATAACGGTCCGCGGTCCCGAGCGCGACGGCACCATCGACGCGGACGACGTCTTCTGACGCCGCTCGTTCGGGATCCGGCGGGGATGCGGCTAACGGAAAGCGTTATACGACACACGGACGCGTCTGTGTGTATGAGTGTCGAGTTGCCGTTCGCGCCGGTCGACGGCATAATCCGGCGGAACGCGGGGGAACTCCGCGTCAGCGCGGACGCCGCCGAGGAGCTGGCCCGTCGGATCCAGTCGCACGGCGCTGAACTGGCCGTCGACGCGGCCGAGCGCGCGACCGCGGACGGTCGGAAAACGCTGATGGCGGCGGACTTCGGCGTCGAGCAGGTCGTCAGCCGCGAGGACCTCACGCTGCCGGTCGCGCCCATCGACCGGATCGCTCGCCTCCGGATCGACGACCGATATCGCGTCGGCGTCGACGCGCGCGTCGCGCTGGCCGACATCTTAGAGGACTACGCGAACAACGTCGCGAGCGCGGCGGCGACGCTGGCTCGCCACGCGGACCGACGAACGGTACAGGCCGAGGACATCGAGACGTACTTCGCGCTGTTCGAGTAGATGCGGTTCGGCTACAGCGAGCGGTGTCTCGAACACGACACCGGCGAGCGACACCCGGAGAACCCGGACCGACTCCGCGCGATCCGCCGCGGGCTCACGAAGCGACACGGCGTCGAGTACGTCGAGGCGGACCCGGCCGAGAAGGCGGCCGTCACGGCCGTCCACGACCCCGAC
>NZ_CBVY010000006.1:56096-73381 GCF_000513435.1 Halorubrum sp. AJ67
GACCGTCCTCGACGGGGCCTCGCGGACCGCGTCGCGATCTTCGACTGGGACGTCCACCACGGGAACGGCACGCAGGACATCTTCTACGATCGCGGCGACGTCTTCTACGCCTCGATCCACGAGGATGGCCTCTACCCGGACACGGGCGCGCTCGACGAGACCGGCGAGGGGGACGGGGCGGGGACGACCGCGAACCTCCCGCTGGCGGCCGGCGCGGGCGATGCCGACTACCTGTACGCCGTTGACGAGGCGATCGCACCGGCCGTCGACCGGTTCGACCCCGACCTGTTGCTCGTCTCCGCGGGCTTCGACGCGCACCGCCACGACCCCATCTCGCGGATGCGCGTCTCCTCCGAAGGGTACGCGCTGTTGACCGACCGGATCCGGACGCTCGCGAGCGACGTCGACGCCGCCGACGCGTACGTCCTCGAAGGCGGATACGGACTCGACACGCTCGCCGAGGGCGTCTCGATGGTCCACGAGACGTACGACGGACGGACCCCCGTCGCCACCGACGAGGAGCCGGACGAGAAGACGGAGTCGCTTGTCGCCGACCTCCGATCGGAACTGGATCTGTAGCTCGGAAACGAGTCGTCAGACTCGCGATTCGCGATGCTTACCGCTCGTTGGTTCGTCGATGCCGGAATCGCTCGTCGCCGCCGCTCTTTGCTCGTAATCGGCGTCGACAAAACGCCCGGAGCGGGATTTGAACCGGAATCAGACGTGCTCGCTCCCGTCGGTCGCTGCGCGCGACTGATAGGGTTCAAATCCTCTGGCGCTTTGCTGTCGCAGAACTCACTCGTCGCTTCGCTTCTTGTTCGTTGTTGCGACAGCGAAAGACGCCCGGAGCGGGATTTGAACCCGCGTCACGACCGTGACAGGGTCGTATGATGGGCCACTACACCATCCGGGCAAACAGCGACAGCGCCCCGAAACTGGGGACGCCCGGAGCGGGATTTGAACCCGCGTCACGACCGTGACAGGGTCGTATGATGGGCCACTACACCATCCGGGCTTGTCGCATCAGTTCGTACCCCTGTCTGGCAAATAAGGCTTGTCATCCCCGACGAGGGTGGGGGTCGGTGACAGGAACTTTTGGCCTGTCGGTGGGGACGGCGAAGGGGTCGACGGCTCGCGATACCCGTCTTATCCGGTATCCTTTTGTGGGAACCTCGCGTGCGTGTGAGTGTCGAACGCCCCCGACTCGTGAGCGGTGCGCAGCGGCGCTTGGTAAGTCTTATGCCGCTGGCGCGTGTACACATCTGTAGTATCTCGTGATAGCTTCTCCCCACCACCAGCACCCATGGTAGACGTAAGCCAACACGAACTCGTCCCGGACCACGTCCTCCTCGACGACCCCGAGGAGGTCGAATCGGTCCTGGCGGAGTACGACGTGAAGAAGACCCACTTACCGAAGATCAAACGTACCGATCCCGCGATCCCCGACGAGGCCGAGGTCGGCGACGTGGTGAAGATCGTTCGAAACTCTCGCACGACCGACGAGGCGGTCGTGTACCGACTGGTCGTCTCATGAACAGGCAAGATCGACGCGTGGTTTCACGCGAATACTTCTCAGACGAACGGCTCGCCGAACACCACTTCCGCTCGTTCAACAACTTCCTGGACCGCGGCATGCAGGAGGTCGTCGACGAGAAGGAGACGATCGAGACGGACATCGGCGACAAGGAGGGCCAGGAGCCGGTGTACGTCGAGCTCGGTGACGTGCGGATGGCGACCCCCCGCGTCCGCGAGGCCGACGGGTCGGAGGAATTGCTGTACCCGCAGGAAGCCCGGCTGCGCAACATCACCTACTCCGCGCCGGTCTTCATGGAGATGTCCGTCATTCGCGGCGGCGAGGACGAGCCGGAGCAGGTCGTCGACACGACCGAGACTAAGGTCGGTCGGATGCCGATCATGGTCGGCTCAAACAAGTGTAACATGGCGGGCTTCTCCGACGAGGAGCTCATCGACATCGGCGAGGACCCCGTCGACCCCGGCGGCTACTTCATCGTCAACGGCTCCGAGCGCGTGCTGATGACATCGGAGGACCTCGCCCCGAACAAGATCCTCGCCGAGTACGACTCGAAGTACGGCGACGAGATCCAGGTCGCGAAGACGTTCTCCCAGCGCCGCGGGTACCGCGCGCTGGTGCTGTGCGAGCGCAACCGCGAGGGGCTGCTCGAAGTGTCGTTCCCGTCCGTCTCGGGGTCGATCGACTTCGTGACGCTCGTCCGCGCGCTCGGCTTAGAGTCGGACGAGGAGATCGTCCACCGCGTCTCGGACGACCCCGAGATCGTGAAGTTCATGCTGGAGAACTTAGAGGAGGCCTCGGTCCAGACGACCGAGGAGGCCATCGAGACCCTCGGCGAGCGCGTCGCCTCCGGGCAGGGGAAGAACTACCAGCTCAAGCGGGCGAACTACGTCATCGACCGCTACCTCCTCCCGCACCTCCACGAGGAGGGCGTCGACGAGGAGGACGTGCGGATCAACAAGGCGTACTACCTCTGCCGGATGGCCGAGGCGTGTTTCGAACTCGCCTTGGACCGCCGCGAGGCCGACGACAAGGACCACTACGCGAACAAGCGCCTGAAGGTCTCCGGCGACCTCATGCGCGACCTGTTCCGCACCGCGCTCAACAAGCTGGCGCGCGACGTGAAGTACCAGCTCGAACGCGCGAACATGCGGAACCGGCAGCTCACCGTCAACACGGTGGTCCGCTCGGACGTGCTGACCGAGCGGCTCGAACACCCGATCGCGACGGGCAACTGGGTCGGCGGGCGCTCTGGGGTCTCCCAGCTCGTCGACCGGACGGACTACATGGGCGTGCTCTCGCACCTCCGGCGGCTTCGGTCGCCGCTGTCGCGGTCGCAGCCGCACTTCGAGGCGCGGGACCTCCACGCGACCCAGTGGGGTCGCATCTGCCCCTCCGAGACCCCGGAGGGACCGAACTGCGGGCTGGTGAAGAACTTCGCGCAGGCGATGGAGCTGTCACAGACCGTCGAGGACGAACAGGGGCTGAAACGAGAACTGGCGTCGATGGGTGTCGAGGGGATCCCCGGCATCGAGGGCGTCGAACGACAGACGGCGGACGACTAATATGGCACAAGCAGAACGCGAAGCGAAGGTGTACGTCAACGGGAGCCTCGTGGGCACCCACGAGAACCCGGACGAGCTCGCAGAACAGATTCGCGAGGCGCGCCGCCGCGGCGACGTGAGCGAGATGGTGAACGTCTCCGTGAAAGACCGGACCCGAGAGGTCATCGTCAACGCGGATGCGGGGCGGGCGCGACGTCCGCTCATCGTCGTCGAGAACGGCGAACCGCTCCTCGGCGACGAGGAGATCGAGGCGCTCGAACGCGGCGATGTCGAGTTCGAGGACCTCGTCGAGCGCGGCTACGTCGAGTTTATCGACGCCGAGGAGGAGGAGGACATCCTCGTCGCCGTCGACGAGGAGGACGTGTCCGAGGACCACACGCACCTCGAGATCGACCCGCAACTGGTGTTCGGCATCGGCGCGGGGATGATCCCGTACCCCGAACACAACGCGAGCCCCCGGATTACGATGGGCGCGGGGATGATGAAGCAGTCGCTCGGGCTCCCCTCTGCCAACTACCGGATCCGGCCG
The DNA here is from genome assembly GCF_000513435.1 of Halorubrum sp. AJ67. Lineage (NCBI taxonomy): Archaea > Methanobacteriati > Methanobacteriota > Halobacteria > Halobacteriales > Haloferacaceae > Halorubrum > Halorubrum sp. AJ67. The sequence goes on from NZ_CBVY010000006.1 coordinate 59,722, forward strand.
GACACGCGTCAGCACCTCCTGCACTACCCGCAGCTGGCGATGGTGAAGACGCAGACGTCTGACCAGATCAGCTTCGACAAGCGGCCGGCGGCGCAGAACTTCGTCGTGGCCGTGATGTCCTACGAGGGGTTCAACATCGAGGACGCCTTGGTGATGAACCAGGGGTCGGTCGACCGCGCGCTCACCCGCTCGCACTTCTTCCGGACCTACGAGGGCGAGGAGCGGCGATACCCCGGCGGGCAGGAGGACCGCTTCGAGATCCCCGATCAGGACGTTCGCGGCGCGCGCGGCGAGGACGCCTACACCCACCTCGACGAGGACGGCCTCGTCAACCCCGAGACGAAAGTCGACGAGTCCTCGGTCCTGCTCGGCAAGACCAGTCCGCCGCGCTTCCTCGAAGAGCCGGACGACATGGGCGGACTCTCCCCACAGAAGCGTCGCGAGACCTCGGTCACGATGCGCTCGGGCGAGTCCGGCGTCGTCGACACGGTGACGCTGATGGAGGGCGAGGACGGCTCTAAGCTCTCGAAGGTGAAGGTGCGCGACCAGCGCGTCCCCGAACTGGGCGACAAGTTCGCGTCCCGACACGGCCAGAAGGGCGTCGTCGGCCACCTCGCGCCCCAAGAGGACATGCCGTTCACCGAGGAGGGGGTCGTCCCCGACCTCGTGATGAACCCGCACGCGCTGCCGTCGCGGATGACGGTCGGCCACGTGCTGGAGATGCTCGGCGGGAAGGTCGGTTCGCTCCGGGGCTCGCGGGTCGACGGGACGCCGTTCCAGGGCGAAGACGAGGAGGAGCTCCGCGACGGACTGGAGGACCACGGGTTCAAGTCCTCCGGCAAGGAGGTCATGTACTCCGGCGTCACCGGCGAGAAGATCGACGCCGAGATCTTCGTCGGGACGATCTTCTACCACAAGCTGTACCACATGGTGTCGAACAAGCTCCACGCCCGCTCGCGCGGGCCGGTTCAGGTGCTCACGCGCCAGCCGACCGAGGGGCGCGCCCGCGAGGGCGGGCTGCGCGTCGGAGAGATGGAGCGCGACACGATCATCGGCCACGGCGCGTCGATGGTGCTCAACGAGCGGCTGCTGGAGTCCTCGGACGCCGAGACGGTCCACGTCTCCGCGGAGACGGGGCTCGTCGCGGTCGAGGACCGCGAGCAGCGCCGCGTGTACGACCCGGTCACGGGCGACGAGGACGACATCCACGAGCTGGAGGTCAGCTACGCGTTCAAGCTGCTGCTCGACGAGATGATCGCCCTCGGCATCCGACCGAAACTCGAACTGGAGGACGCGATTTAGATGTCAATGCAAACACCGAAAGTGCTCGGCGGGATCGACTTCGGACTCATGGACCCGGAGACGTACCGGGACATGTCCGCGACGAAAGTGATCACGGCCGACACGTACGACGACGACGGCTATCCGATCGACATGGGGCTGATGGACCCGCGACTGGGCGTTATCGACCCCGGACTGGAGTGTCGGACCTGCGGCTCGCACTCCGGCTCCTGTAACGGCCACTTCGGCCACATCGAGCTGGCCGCGCCGGTCATCCACGTCGGCTTTACCAAGCTCATCCGGCGGCTGCTCCGCTCGACGTGTCGCGAGTGCGGGAAGCTCGCCTTGGACGAGGCGCAGCGCGACGAGTTCCGCGACCGCTACGAGCGGGCGAAGGAGCTCGGCGACGACGAACACGACGTGCTGAAGGCGGCCGTCCGGCAGGCCCGAAAGGCGTCCACCTGTCCGTTCTGTGGCGAGCCGCAGGCGGACATCAAACACGAGAAGCCGACCACCTACTACGAGGTCCAAGACGTTCTCTCGGGCGACTACTCCGAGCGCATCGCGGCCGCGATGCAGCCCGACGAGGAGGAGGACGACCCGGGCACCTCGCCGCAGGAGCTGGCCGAGGAGACGGACATCGCCCTCGACCGGATCAACGAGATCATGGCCGGCGAGTTCCGCCCGCGCAAGGATGACCGCCGCGCCATCGAGAAGGCGCTCGACGTCGATCTGACCGAGGAGGACATGAACAAGCTGATGCCCTCGGACATCCGCGACTGGTTCGAGGACATCCCGGACGAGGATCTGGAGGTCCTCGGCATCGACTCCGAGCACTCCCGCCCGGAGTGGATGATCCTGACGGTGCTGCCGGTCCCGCCGGTCACCACCCGACCCTCGATCACGCTGGACAACGGCCAGCGCTCCGAGGACGACCTCACCCACAAGCTGGTCGACATTATCCGGATCAACCAGCGGTTCATGGAGAACCGCGAGGCGGGCGCGCCGCAGCTGATCATCGAGGACCTCTGGGAACTCCTCCAGTACCACGTCACCACGTTCGTCGACAACGAGATCAGCGGGACGCCGCCGGCGCGACACCGCTCCGGTCGTCCCCTCAAGACCCTCAGCCAGCGGCTGAAGGGGAAGGAGGGCCGCTTCCGCGGCTCGCTTTCGGGGAAACGCGTCAACTTCTCCGCCCGGACCGTCATCTCGCCCGACCCGACGCTCTCGCTGAACGAGGTCGGCGTTCCGGACCGGGTCGCCATGGAGATGACCCAGACGCTCAACGTCACCGAGCGCAACGTCGAGGAGGCGCGCCAGTACGTCCGGAACGGGCCGGAGGCCCACCCCGGAGCCAACTACGTGCGCCGCCCCGACGGTCGCCGGCTGAAGGTAACCGAGAAGAACTGCGAGGAGCTCGCCGAGAAGGTCGAGCCCGACTGGGAGGTGAACCGCCACCTCGTGGACGGCGACATCGTGATCTTCAACCGGCAGCCGTCGCTCCACCGGATGTCCATCATGGCCCACGAGGTCGTGGTGATGCCGTACAAGACGTTCCGGCTCAACACCGTCGTCTGTCCGCCGTACAACGCCGACTTCGACGGCGACGAGATGAACATGCACGCGCTGCAAAACGAGGAGGCTCGCGCCGAGGCGCGCGTCCTCATGCGCGTCCAAGAGCAGATCCTGAGCCCCCGCTTCGGCGGGAACATCATCGGCGCGATCCAAGACCACATCTCCGGGACGTATCTGCTCACGCACTCGAACCCCGAGTTCACGGAGACGCAGGCGCTCGACCTGCTGCGCGCGACTCGCGTCGACGAGCTGCCCGAGGCGGACGGCGTCGACGACGAGGGCCGCGAGTACTGGACCGGTCGGACGCTGTTCTCGGAGCTGCTCCCCGACGATCTGGACCTGTCGTTCACGTCGTCGGCGGGCGACGACGTCGTCATCGAGGACGGCCAGCTGATCGAGGGCACCATCGACGAGGACGCGGTCGGCGCGTTCGGCGGCGAAGTCGTCGACACGCTCACGAAGGAGTACGGCGAGACGCGCTCGCGCGTGTTCATCAACGAGATCGCGTCGCTGGCGATGCGCGCGATCATGAACTTCGGGTTCTCGATCGGGATCGACGACGAGTCGATCCCGCCGGAGGCCGAAGAGCAGGTCGACGACGCGATCGAGAGCGCCTACGACCGCGTTCAGGAACTGATCGCGACCTACGAGGCCGGCGAGCTTGAGTCGCTTCCCGGGCGCGGCGTCGACGAGACGCTGGAGATGAAGATCATGCAGACGCTCGGGAAGGCCCGCGACTCGGCCGGGGAGATCGCCGACCAGCACTTCGGCGACGACAACCCGGCGGTCGTGATGGCCCGCTCGGGTGCGCGTGGCTCGATGCTGAACCTGACGCAGATGGCCGGTTCCGTCGGCCAGCAGGCGGTCCGCGGCGAGCGGATCAACCGCGGCTACGAGGACCGGACGCTCTCTCACTACCGGCCGAACGACCTCTCTTCGGAGGCGCACGGCTTCGTGGAGAATTCCTACCGCGGCGGGCTCACCCCCGAGGAGTTCTTCTTCCACGCGATGGGCGGCCGCGAGGGGCTGGTCGACACGGCGGTCCGGACCTCCAAGTCCGGCTACCTCCAGCGTCGGCTCATCAACGCGCTCTCCGAGCTGGAGGCGCAGTACGACGGCACGGTCCGGGACACCTCGGGCCGGATCGTCCAGTTCGAGTTCGGCGAGGACGGCACCTCGCCGGTGAAGGTCTCTTCCGGCGAGGAGGACGGCATCGACGTCGACGGCATCGTCGACCGCGTCGTCGACGCCGAGTTCGAGTCCAGCGAGGAGAAAGAGCGGTTCCTCGGCGAGCGCGAGCCGCCGACGAACCTCTCGGAGCACGCCGGACCGGGCCTGAACAAGGCCGCCGAACTGGAGGTGGAGTCGGATGACTGAATACGACCACGTCACCGACGACATGGAGGCGGTCGTCGAGGCGACCGAGCTCCCCCGCCGGCTCAAGACGAAGGTGTACGAGGCGCTCGACCGCAAGGCCGAGGAGACCGGCGAGGTCACCATCGAGCAGGCGACGGACGTCGTCGAGGGCGTCGAGAACCGCTACGAGCAGACGCGGGTCGACCCCTTGGATCCGGTGGGCACCGTCTCGGCGCAGTCGATCGGCGAGCCCGGGACGCAGATGACGATGAACACGTTCCACTACGCCGGCGTCGCCGAGATCGACGTCACGCAGGGGCTGCCGCGGCTCATCGAGCTAGTGGACGCCCGGAAGACGCCGGACACGCCGATGATGACGGTGTATCTCGAAGAGGAGTACGCGACCGACCGCGAGAAGGCTCACGAGGTCGTCTGGTCGATCGAGGCGACGCGCATCCTCGCGCTCGGCGACGTGTCGACGAACGTCGCGGACATGCTGGTCCGGATCGACCTGAACGACGACACGCTCTTAGAGCGGTGGCCGACCCACTCGAACCCCGCTGAGATCGCGGAGATCATCGCGGAGACGATCGAGGACGCGCTCGGCGTGAACGCCCGGCAGTCGGGCACCGTGGTCGAGTTCGGTCCCAACGAGCCGAGCTACCGCGAGCTGCTCCAGCTCGTCGAGCGGCTCCGCGAGATCGTCTTCAAGGGGATCGAGGAGATCGAACGCGTCGTCATCCGCAAAGAGGAGATCGACGGCGGCGAGGAGTTCGTCCTCTACACCGAGGGGTCGGCGTTCGGCGACACCCTCGCGATCGAGGGCGTCGACGCCTCCCGGTCGACGTGTAACAACATCCACGAGATCTACCGGAACCTCGGCGTCGAGGCGGCCCGCGAGACCATCATCGACGAGACGAAGAACACGCTCGAAGAGCAGGGGCTCGACGACGTGAACGTCCGGCACCTCATGCTCGTCGCGGACATCATGACGAACAACGGCGAGATCGAGTCGATCGGCCGGCACGGTATCTCCGGCAACAAGGACTCGGTCCTCGCGCGCGCGGCGTTCGAGGTGACGGTGAACCACCTGCTCGACGCCGCGATCCACGGCGAGTACGACGAGCTCGACGGCGTCATCGAGAACGTCATCGCCGGTAAGCCCATCTCGATGGGGACCGGCGACGTCGACCTCCGGATGGGGTCGCGTGTCGTGAGCGACGACTGATGCGCGAGCTCTCCGACGAGGCGCGGCGCTACATCGGTCGGTTCGACGAGCTGACCGGCGTCACGCCGACCGACTGCCTCGTGGAGGGCGACCGCCTCGTGTTCGTGGTGCCCGCGGGCGAGATGGCGGCCGCGATCGGACAGGGCGGCGAGACCGTCGCGGAGGCCGAACGCCGGCTCGCGAAGTCGATCGAACTGGTCGAGGACGCGGACACCGCCGAGGCGTTCGTCGCGAGCACGCTCGCGCCGGCGGCCGTCAACGCCGTCACCATCTCAGAGCAGACCGATCGCGTGGCGTACGTCGAGGTCCCCGAGGCGGACCGCGGCGTCGCCATCGGCGCGGACGGGGCGAACATCGAGACCGCGCGCCGGCTCGCGGAGCGGCACTACGACGTCGACGACGTACAGCTGACCTGACGCGTCCCGCTCTCGTTTCGCCTGCGAGGGCGGCGAACGTTCGGGGGTCGGTCGCCCTGACTGATCGCACGAACGACGACGTCTCGCGCCGGCTTATCGGCTCAACGTTGTTTTGCGTCCGTCGTTCGATCCGTGAGACGCCCTCAGATCCTCCGAGCGATACCTCTCGACGGATCTGAGGGCGTTTCGCGTCGGAGAAAGACGACGCTTAAGTAGCTCCGTTCGGAAGTGGATGTACGATGGCGAACGGCAAGTACGCGGCCCGTAAGCTCAAAAAGGACCGGCAGAAGCGTCGCTGGTCCGACTCCGAGTACGCTCGGCGCGAGCGCGGGCTCAAAAAGAAGTCCGACCCGCTTGAGGGTGCCCCGCAGGCGCGCGGCATCGTCTTGGAAAAGGTCGGCATCGAGGCAAAGCAGCCGAACTCGGCGATCCGAAAGTGCGTCCGGGTTCAGCTCATCAAAAACGGGAAACAGGTCACCGCGTTCTGTCCCGGTGACGGCGCGATTTCCTTCATCGACGAACACGACGAGGTCACGATTGCCGGGATCGGCGGCGCGAAGGGTCGCGCGATGGGCGACCTCTCTGGCGTCAACTACAAGGTCGAGAAGGTCAACGGCGTGTCGATGATCGAACTGGTTCGCGGGAACGCGGAGAAACCGGTCAGATGAGCGGTGAGGAGACCGAGGCGGCGTCCGGCGAGGACGTCGCCGCCGACGAGCCGGATCCGGACGCGCCCGCGTCCAGCGAGGCCGCAAACGAGAACGCCAAGCTGTTCGGCGTCTGGGATGTCACCGAGATCGCCTACGAGGACCCCTCGACGAAGCGGTACATGACGGTGACGCCCATCGCGCACACGATGGGTCGCCACGCGTCCAAGCAGTTCAAGAAGTCCGAAATTTCCCTCGTCGAGCGGCTGATCAACCGCCTGATGCAGACCGACGAGAACACGGGGAAGAAACAGCAGGCGACGCGGATCGTCCGTGACGCCTTCGATATCGTTCACGAGCGGACCGAGGAGAACCCGGTCCAGATCCTCGTGACGGCCGTCGAGAACGCCGCGCCTCGCGAGGAGACCGTCCGCCTGAAGTACGGCGGCATCTCCGTCCCGAAGGCCGTCGACGTCGCGCCCCAGCGCCGCGTCGACCAGGCGCTGCTTTTCATCTCTGACGGCGTCGCCAGCGCGACGTACAAGTCGACGACCTCGGCCGCCGAGGCGCTCGCGAACGAACTGATCTCCGCCGCCGACTACGACGTCGAGGCCTCCTACTCCATCTCGCAGAAGGAAGAGCGCGAACGCGTCGCCGCTGCGGCCCGCTGACGTCGGACCGACCGACGGGCCGTTTCTCTCCGACTCGCTACGCCGACTACCGGCGGGTCCGTCGACACGTCCCGAGGGCCGCGCTTGACGACCGCTCGCGTCACCGGTCGCGGCGAACGTTTCACGGCTGCGACACCTACTTACCGCTGGTCTAATGACACCCATGGGTATGGCGAACACACTCACGCGGTCGTGGAACCGGTATCGCGCGGTACCGATCGTCTACCGGATCGGGCTGGCCTTCGCGCTCGGCTCGCTCGTCGGACTCGCGGTGGGGCAGCCCGCGACGGCGCTCCAGCCGCTCGGCGACCTGTTCGTGAACCTCCTGAGCATGCTGATCGTCCCCATCGTCGTGTTCACCCTCCTGATGGGGGCGCGCCGGCTCTCGCCGAGCAACCTCGGTAAGATCGGCGGGCAGGTGGTCGGGCTGTACGCCCTCACCTCGGCCGCGGCGGTCGGCTTCGGACTGCTGGTCGCGAACCTCATCGACCCCGGGGTCAACCTCGAATTGGGTGACGCGGAGGCACAGACCGCGGAAGCGCCCGACATCGTCGAGGTGATTCTTGGGATCGTCCCCCAGAACCCCATCGGCGCGATGGCCTCGGGTGACATCCTCCCGACCATTTTCTTCGTCATCGTGTTCGGCATCGCCTTGGCGCTCGTCGAGCAGTCCACCGACTCGCCGGACATCCGAAACGGGGTCGAGTCGTTCTACGACCTCGCGGAGGCCGGGGCCGAGGCGATGTTCAAGGTGGTCTGGGGCGTGATGGAGTACGGCGTCGTCGGCGTGTTCGCCCTGATGGCGGCTGTGTTCGGGCGGGCGGGCGTCGACGCCATCGTCCCGTTCGCGCTGCTCATCGCGGCGCTCGCGATCGCCGTGGTCGCTCACATCGCGGTCGTTCACCTCGCCGTCCTCGTGCGGCTGCTCGCCGGACAGTCGCCGGTCGCGTTCCTCTCGGGCGGTCGCGACGCGCTCATCACCGCCCTGTCGATCCGCTCCTCGTCCGGGACGCTGCCCGTGACGATGGCGAACGCCGACGACAACTTCCACATCGACGAGGGGGTGTACAGCTTCTCCCTGCCGCTCGGCGCGACGATCAACATGGACGGTACCGCGCTGTATCAGGGCGTGGCTGCGGTGTTCGCCGCGAACCTCGTCGGCGTCCAGCTCACCATCGCCGAGCAGGCGACGGTCGTGCTCGTCGCCGTGCTGGCGAGCGTCGGCGCGGCCGGCGTCCCGGGGACCGGACTCATCATGCTGACGCTCGTGTTGACGCAGCTTGGACTTCCGCTCGAAGTCGTCGGGTTCGTCGCCGGCGTGGACCCGATACTGGACCGGCTGCGGACGATGACGAACATCAGCGGCGACCTCGCGGTGACGACGGTCGTCGCGAAGTGGAACGACGCCGTCGACTTCTCGCGGGGCGCGTGGGTCGGCGAGAGCGGTGACCCCGGCGTCGCCGCTGGCGACGACTGAAAAAACGAGAAATCGGTCTTTCGCTCGGGCGGTCGGCGTCGACTGTGCGCTCAGTCGTCGGCCGGCGTCGCGCCGGAGCCGTCGTCGACGTGCTGCTGTTTGACCCACGAGAGCTTGCCGCCCGCCGAGAGGATCTCGCGCTCGCGCTCGGAGGCGTCGAGGTCGGCGGTGAACTCCCACTCGCCGTTGACGCTCACGGTGAACTCCTCCTGCCCGGAGGAGACGCCCGCGGGCACGTCGTCGACGATGTGGAGGTCGTCGCCCTGATCGATCCGCTCGTACGTCTCCGCGTCGATCGCCAGCGGGACGATCCCGAAGTTGAACAGGTTCGCCTTGTGGATGCGGGCGAAGCTCTGCGCGAAGACCGCCTCGATGCCGAGGTACATCGGACAGAGGGCGGCGTGTTCGCGCGAGGAGCCCTGGCCGTAGTTCTCGCCGGCCACGAGGACGCCGCCGTCGGCGGCGAGCGCGCGCTCGGCGAACGTGTCGTCGACGCGCGAGAGCGTGAACTCGGAGAGCTTCTCGATGTTCGAGCGGAACTTCAGGATGTCCGCCGTCGCCGGGATGATGTGGTCGGTGGTGATGTTGTCCTCCATCTTGAGGAGGGCCTCACCGCCGTCCACGTCGATGTCGTCTTTCAGCGGCACGTCGCCGATGTTCGGCCCCTTGACGAGCCCGTCGTCGATCGCCTCGTCGGGCGAGATGATGTCGGAGTCGTCCTTCCCCATCCCGGGACCGTACTTCGTCCCCATCTCTAGGCCGGGCGCTTCGAGGTCGCCGAGCTCGTCCGCGAGGTCGCGGGGGTCGACGATCTCGCCGGTGATGGCCGCCGCGGTGGCGACCTCGGGCGAGCAGAGGAAGACGGAGTCGTCCTCGATGCCGGAACGCCCCTCGAAGTTGCGGTTGAAGGTACGCAGCGAGACGGAGTCGGAGGCGGGCACGTGGCCGATACCGATACACGCGCCGCAGGTCGCCTCGGAGAAGTTGACGCCGGCCGCCATCATCTCCGCGGTCCAGCCCTCGCGGGCCAGCATCTCGGAGGCCTGCTTCGAGCCGGGCGCGACGATCATCTCGGTCTGCTTCGCGACCTCGCGGTCCTCCAGCATCTTCGCGCTGGGGAGGATGTCCTCGTAGGCACCGTTGGTACAGGAGCCGACGATGACCTGCTCGACGTCGGTCCCCTCGTACTCGCTGACGGGGGCGACGTTGTCGGGCATCGAGGGCGCGGCCACGAGCGGTTCGAGCTCGTTCAAGTCGACCTCGACCGTCTCGGCGTACTCCGCGTCGTCGTCGGGCTGGAGGTCGACGTACTCCTCCTCGCGGTCCTGACGCGCGAGCCAGTCTTTCGTCTTCTCGTCGGTCGCGAAGATCGAAGAGGTCGCGCCGAGCTCGGTGCCGAGGTTCGTGATCGTGGTGCGCTCGGGGATCGAGAGCTTCTCGGCTCCCGGTCCGGTGTACTCGAAGATCTTGCCCACGCCGCCCTTGACGGTCAGCTCGCCGAGGAGGTGGAGCGCGACGTCCTTGGCGGTCGCCCACTCGGGGAGCTCGCCTTCGAGGTGGACGTTGACGACTTCCGGCATCTCGACGTAGTAGGGGCCGCCGCCCATCGCGACGGCGATGTCGAGCCCGCCCGCGCCGATCGCGAGTTGGCCGAGGCCGCCGGGCGTCGGCGTGTGCGAGTCGGAGCCGAGCAGCGTCTTGCCGGGCGCGGCGAAGTTCTCCTTGTGGACCTGGTGGCAGATCCCGTTGCCGGGGCGGGAGAAGTACGCGCCGTACGTGCCCGCCGCCGAGCGGAGGAACCGGTGGTCGTCGGTGTTCTTGAAGTCGAACTGGTACGTCTGGTGGTCGCAGTACTGCGCGGCCAGCTCCGTCTGGACCTCGTCCAGATCGAGGGCCTCGAACTGGAGCCACACCATCGTCCCCGTCGTGTCCTGCGTCAGCACCTGATCGATCTCGATACCGATCTCCTCGCCGGGCGTCAGCTCGCCCTCGACGAGATGGTCATCGAGGATCTTCTCCGTAATCGTTTGTCCCATATCACGCGAAGATGGCTCTCCCGTGGATATAAAACCCGCGAGTTTCCCGAAGATCGACCGTGTTAGATCCCCTGATGCGGCAACGATCGCTGTAATCTCCGCGTGGTACCATTCACCGTGAAATACGTATCCGTGGTGACCCTTTTAGGTCATTAAATGCCTGAAACGGCAAAATTCGACCGCTTCAGCGGTTCCGGAGATACCCGCCGCTTCGGCCGCGATTGCGCCGGAGCGCGGGCGACACCGTTTAGGCTCCCCCGTGGTTCCGAACGCGCATGTTCGACTCGGGAGCCGCGGTCGCGGCGGCGCTATCCGCGGCCGGTGCCGACCTCGACGACGCGCAGCGACAGCCGAACGGCGTCGACCTCACCGTCGACGCCGTGTTCGAACCGACGGAACCGGGGTTCGTCGGGCGCGACGGGAAGCGCGTGGCCGAGCGACGCGAACTGGAGCCGGAGGACGGCCGCTACCGGCTCGACCGGGGCACCTACGTCGTCCGATACGGCGAGCCGGTGCGGATCCCCGAGGAGCGCATCGGCTTCGTCCTCCCGCGCTCGACGCTCCTCCGGAACGCCTGTACCCTCGACACCGCCGTCTGGGACGCGGGCTACGAGGGCGTCGGCGAGGGGCGGCTCGACGTGGGGCACGCGATCGAGATCGAACCGGGCGCGCGGATCGCACAGCTGGTGTTCGCCGAGGCCGACCACGACGGGACCTACGACGGCGCGTATCAGGGCGAACGGCTCTAACAGTCCGACTACAGACGCGACGCTGGCGACGCACAGATACGACGCCGCACGTGTGAGCCACTCTGGATGTAAAGGAACGAACGGCACGCCCGTGCCGGGAAAAGGTGGCACGAGCGTGTCGTTCTGTAGGTCCCCGCTGACGCTTCGGCCCTCCAAGCGAAGCGTCACCTGAGACAAGCGGTGGTAGACACTTAAGCGTGCCGGGGCCGGCAGGACCGTCGTATTAGCTGACGGCGAGCCGTTCACAACAGTTCGCCAACAAGGGGTCGAAAGACGACCTGCCGGCTGTCCCGTCGGACGACCGCGTCTCGCTCGCGCTACTGTCGGGCGGGGTGGTCCGCGCGGAGCCGCGACTGCCCCTCGCCGAGGAGCCGCTCGCGGAGCGTCTCGCCCGCGGGTTCCGCGTCCGCCGGGGGAACGAGGCCGCGCTCGCGGAGTTCCGGGACGACGAGGTCGACGAAGTCGACGAGCGAGTCGGGCCGGACGACTTCCTTGACGTTGAACCCGTGGATGCCCACCTCCTCGTGCCAGTACTGGAGCTCGTCGGCGACCTGTTCGGGCGTCCCGACGACCTTCGGCGAGGTCGTGCCGAGCCCGCAGAACTCCGCGACCTCGCGGACCGTCCACTCCCGGTCGGGCTGGGCCTTCGTGAACGCGTTTATCGTCCCCTGAATCGCGTCCGTCTCGATGTGTTCGACCTTCTGGTCGGGGTCCAGCTCCGAGAGGTCCATGTCGAGGAACCCGGACAACAGCGCGAGCGTCGCCTCGACGTCGACGTGGCGCTTGTACTCCTCGTACTTCGCCTCCGCGAGCGCCTCCGTCTCGCCGACGACCGGCACGACGCCGATGAAGAACTTCAGGCTCTCGGGGTCGCGGCCGGCGTCGGCCGCGCGCGATTTCACGTCGTCCACGTACTCGCGGACGCCCGCCTCGGTCGGCTGGCTGGCGAAGACGGCCTCGGCGTTGCGCGCGGCGAAGTCGCGCCCGTAGTCCGAGGAGCCGGCCTGATAGACGACCGGTGTGCGCTGGGGCGACGGCTCGGAGCCGTGCGGGCCGGGCACCGAGAAGTGGTCGCCCTCGTGGTCGATCGCGTGTACCTTCTCCGGGTCGCTGTACCGGCCGGACTCCCGGTCGACCTCGACCGCGTCGTCGTCCCACGACTCCTCCCACAGCTTGTAACAGACGTCGAGGAACTCGTCGGCGCGGTCGTACCGGGTCTCCTTGTCCATCCGCTCGTCGAGTCCGAGATTCTCCGCGGCCGACTCCAGGTAGGAGGTGACGACGTTGAGCGCGATCCGGCCGTCGGTGAGGTGATCGAGCGTCGAGAACTCCCGCGCGAGCTGGTAGGGGTGGTTGTACGTCGTCGAGCGCGTCACCGCGAATCCGAGGTCGTCGGTGACCTCCGCCATCGCGGGCACGACGAGCTGCGGGTCGTTCGCGGGCGTCTGGACCGCCTTCTCGACGGCGACCTCGCGGTCGTCGCCGTACACGTCGTAGACCCCGCGCACGTCCGCGAAGAACACGGCGTCGAAGCCGCCTCGCTCGGCGGTGCGCGCGACCTCCGTCCAGTACTCGCGGTCGGTGTAGTCCGCCGACCGGTCGCCGGGGTACCGCCACGACCCGGGCGAGACGTGCTCGACCGAGGTCATGGTGAAGAGGTTGAGATGTAGGTGATCGGACACGGGTGCTCGTACGCGCTTCGGGGTAATACGACCACAGAAAGTGGCGTCACTTGTCGCGGTCGCGGACGGTTGAGGTCATCGACGACCGTCGAGTCCGGCGTCTCCGGCCTCGATCGACTACGCCGAGACCGACTCCGGCGAGGAGACGTACGCGGCGAAGTCGGAGGTGGTGATGATGCCGATGGGCGTGTCCCCGTCGACGACCGGCACGTGGTGGAAGCCGTGTTCGAGCATCGTCGCGGCGACCGCCGACACGTCGTCCTGCGCACTCGCCGTGATCGGGTCCGCCGTCATGTACCGCTCGACCGTCGTCTCGGCCTTCGGCTGGCTCTTCGCGACGATGTCGACGAAGTCCGTCGAGGTGAGGATCCCCACGAGCGCCCCGTCGTCTTCCTCGACGACGAGGACGGAGCTGATATCGTTCTCGAGCAGCACGGCGGCCGCATCCTCTACCAAGGTGTCCGGCGTCACCGTGTGGAGGTCCGTCGACATCAGTCGCGCCACGAAGACGTCTTCGATCTCGTCCATACCGGGGAAAC
>NZ_CBVY010000006.1:75414-81299 GCF_000513435.1 Halorubrum sp. AJ67
CGCCGACCTCCGCGACCTTCCCGCGTTCTCGGACGGCCGGAACCACTCGCTGCCGGGCGAGCCGGAGTGGCCGGTGAAGGAGGTCGTCGTCGAGTACGACGAGGGCTGGTTCGTTGGCGGCTACGACCGCGTCGAGCAGCCGGACGGGACCGAAAAGAAGTACTACTGGGCGGAGCTGTCGCCCGCGACGGTGATCGTCGCGGTCGCCGACGACCGGGTGCTGTTCGTCGAGCAGTACCGTCCGACGGTGCGGAACACCCAACTGGAGCTCCCGGCGGGGATCGTCGAATCGGGCGAGTCCTACACCGAGGCCGGCGCGCGTGAACTCGCCGAGGAGACCGGGTTCGAGCCGGACTCGACCGCGTTGCTTCAGGAGGTGTGGTGCTCGACGGGCGTGTTGCGTCACACGCGCGGCTACGTGTTCGCGGAGGGGCTGACCCCGGTCGACGTCGACCACGACAGCAACGAGTTCCTCGCGCCGCGGGCGGTCCCGGTCGAGGAGGCGCTGGAGATCGCGGGGGAACCGCCCACGAACGACGCGACGCTGGAGGGGCTGCTGCTTGCGGAGCGCGAGGGATTGTTGTAGGTGGTCGGCGGCTGGGGGCATCGTTTCCCGCTTGTCGCGGTCCATGTTGTACTCCGTTTCCGGCTGTAGATCGGCCTTGGACCCCGGTTATGGACGGTCGCTCGAATCTGATCAACACCAAGTACCTCAAGAAATAATCCTGCCAGCTGGAGCTGAATACTGAGTTTCATCAACAGCCGCGGTGTTGCTTCTCGCTCCACCCCCTACGTTTACTTCGTCTAAGCAGCCGCTGAGGGGCTCGTCTTCGGATATATATCACTTTGAAAATGTACCGCCTCAGTCTTCAATCCGTATCCAAACACTACCCATATTATGAAGCTAATAATTATGGAACGGGGACATATCCAACTGTTAGGTAGTGATAAATGATGTCCACAAATGTGTCCAGAAAGCTGTACAAAAAGAAAAAAGAGATATATGGGAAAATATATCAAACGATACAACACCCGCTGAAATCAGTTGTCCACCAGAAGTTGATACGACAGAGCAAGTTGAAACAGGTGGCCTCAAAGGAATCTATCATTCGTTTCGGGAAACGAGAGCAGTATCAACCAGATCTTGGCCGCCACGAATGGATTGTGAAGCATTGTGGTACAAGAGGTCCACAAACCTTCCCACGACCGTTTACCTGTGTTATAGATGATGCAAAGTTAGTCGGTTCGTATCCAATTCCTCTCACAAATTCTCATAGATGTCCGCTTGATGCTATCGGTACAGAGGACACCTTCAATCTGAATCTTCTGTTCTCATTAAAATCAATTCCCGGAGAAGCGCGCTCGTATCTAAGCAAGAATAGTTTCGACGTCGACCTAGGTTTCCTCATGTATGATTACTGGTCTTCCGGGTACTTCCATTGGCACTTTGATAATTTGATACAGCTACGGGGATTAGAAGCATTCGAGTCCACAACCGGTCGGAGGCCAAAACTCATCGTTCCCCCGGATTTATCGGACTGGCAACAGGAATCTCTTGAAATAATGGGGTACGACGAGGATGACCTTGTCCGATGGGAGCCACCACTCGGGACAGTTGAGGAATTAGTGGTAGTTACGAATCAACGACCCCGACCTGACTCTGTCAGATGGCTTCGCCAATCACTCGATATAACAAATGTAGATCAACCCAGCAATAGTCGTATTTACGTTTCTCGCTCGGACGCGGACAGACGCCGAGTCCTAAATGAGGAAGAAGTGATGGCATGTCTCTCCCAGTATGGGTTTGATAAATTTGTTCCAGGAAATCATACAGTACGTGACCAGATACGAACGATGAAGAATGCCGAAGTAGTCGTGGGACCGCATGGAGCCGGATTAACCAACATTCTTCACTGCCCCGAAGATACGAATATTCTTGAATTGCTACCAAAGTCGGATCCCCGTAGGCACTTTTTCGACTTAGCAAATAAACTCAACCTGAACTATTCTTGTTGTCTATGTGATGATTCTGGGACAGATCTCGTTGTCGACGTAGAGGCACTACACCAGGAACTACAGGAGGTCCTAGACGATAGTTGACAGAATCATTGTTGCTTAATCTCTCATAAGCCACTGACCGACACAAACACCGTCAAAGCCCCAGCCGCTCGGCTATACGGTACTTTCGCCGAGAGCAACTCCGTGACCGAGACCACCGAAGCCCCAGCCGCGAGGCGGACGGACGTTCGCCGTCGTTCGAAAGGCGCGGAGCGCCTTTCGTGATGTCGTCAGAACGCAGAGCGTTCTGACTGCTAGCCAGAAATACCCAATTTCTGACGATGACGAGAGAGCTTCGATCCCTCGTTGCGGTGCTGTAGCCGGCGACGCCACCGCAATCGATCGGGCGACACTCTACCAGAGAAACCCGACGAACGTCCAGTCTCCGCGGGTGACACGTGGATATTAGTCGTCTCGGTCCCTGACTCTGCCTATGAGCCAGACCTCGGAGCAGTCGGTGTTGCTGTCGGACGACCCCCCGCTCGACCTCCGCCTGTCGGAGTCGGAACTGGAGGCGACCCGCGAGCGCATCGTTTCGTTCGTCTCGGATGTCGTCGACGACGCGGGCGCTGAGGGCGCGGTCCTCGGTCTCTCGGGCGGCATCGACTCGACGCTCACCGCGCACCTCGCGGTCGAGGCGCTCGGCGAGGACGGTCTCCACGGCCTCACGATGCCCTCGGCGGTGAACGACGCGGACGTGATGAGCGACGCGGAGCGCGTCGCTGACGACCTCGGTATCGAGTACGACGTGGTCGAGATCCAGCCCATCGCTGAGGCGTTCTTCGACGCGTTCCCGGACGCGGCCGACGACCGCACGGCCGCCGGGAACGTGTACGTCCGCACCCGCGCCGTGTTGAACTACTTCGTCGCGAACGCGGAAGACCGGGTCGTCCTCGGGACCGGGAACCGCGCCGAGGCGATGACCGGTTACTACACGAAGTACGGCGATCAGGCGGTCGACTGCAACCCAATCGGGAACCTCTACAAACAGCAGGTGCGCCAGCTGGCCGCCCACGTCGGCGTGCCGCGCGAACTGGTGATGCAGGAGCCGACCGCGGGCATGTGGGAGGGCCAGACCGACGCCGCGGAGATGGGGCTCGACTACGACACCGTCGACGCCATCCTCGCGGTCCACGTCGACGGCGGCCTCTCGCGTTCGGCGACGGTCCGCGAGCTGGACGTCCCCGAGGAGGCGGTCGACCGCGTCGTCGACCTCCACGAGCGCAGCGCCCACAAGCGGGCGATGCCGCCCGCGCCCGATCAGTAGGGGTCCGCGGGGATCACGGAGAGGGCCGAAACGAACCGACACCGTCCTCGGCGGGAGGTGGGACTCGATGGCGGTCGAGATTCGACGGTGTCTGAGGCTCGGCGGCGACGGGAGTCGGCGGCGGCCGGAACTCAGGCGTCCGGCGCTCGCTCCTTGGCGACCTCCGCGATCCCGGCGTTCGCGGAGCAGTTCGGGCACGCGTGTACTCGGCCGCGTGCGTCCGAGAACACCCGGACGAACCGTTCGGAGACGTGCGTCTCGCAGTGTTCACACGTGGGCATCTGAAGCGAACACCTCATGTGGCGTGTGGGCGGGTATCATAGGTTGACTCCGTAACTCACACTCGGGTCTCCACCCCTAAGTGAACTTTTCAAACTTCGACCAAAATCTCACCCAAATCCGATTGAGAGGCGTCGAAAAGACGATATTCGGCCGCCGCGGTGGACGGGTGACTCCCGCCGATCAGAACTCGCGGAGGTCGTCGAGGACCGCCGCGGCCGAGCCGTCGTCGATCGCCTCGCGGGCCAGTTCCAGTC
The DNA here is from genome assembly GCF_000513435.1 of Halorubrum sp. AJ67. Lineage (NCBI taxonomy): Archaea > Methanobacteriati > Methanobacteriota > Halobacteria > Halobacteriales > Haloferacaceae > Halorubrum > Halorubrum sp. AJ67. Next base: position 79,276 of record NZ_CBVY010000006.1, read on the forward strand.
CCTCCTCGATGGAGTCGGCGTCCTCGCCGGCGTAGATACGGAGCGCGGCGTTGACGGCAACCGCGTCCGCGAAGGCGTCGTCGCGCTCGCCGGCCAGCACCGCCTCGGTGATCTCGGCGGAGTCGGCCGCGACGTCGTCGACCGCGAGGTCCTCCTCTTCGAGGTCCATCCCGTACTCCGCGGTCTCGATCTCGAAGTCGGTGAAGCTCGCTCCCTCGGAGCCGGCCTCGTCACCCGCGGCGTCCCACTCGGCGACCTTCGTGTAGCCGGGGCGCACGTCGTCGTACCCCTCCATCCCCTGGAACATCAGGACGCGGTCGAGGTCGTGGAACTCGCTCTCGACGAACGTGTCGACCACCTTCTTCGCGAACGCGAGGTGATAGAAGGAGCCGAGGTGGGTCGACGCCCCGGCCGGGTTCGCCAGCGTCTCGATGGTGTTGACGAACGACCGAACGCCCACTTGGTCGCGCCGGTCGAACAGGTCGTCGACGGCGGGGTTGAACGCGGGCTGGTAGTAGAAGCCGAAGCCGGTCTCGTCGACCATGTCGGCCGAATCGGAGGGCGTCAGCTCGGTGTGGACGCCGAGTTCGTCGAGGACGTGCTTGTACGCGTCCTGCTTCTGCGTGGGGACGCGGTCCCCCGAGTGGACGACGACGGGGGTGCCCGCCGCGGCCGCGACGGCACCGGCCGCGACGCCGAGGATCGCGGTCCGGCCCTTCCCGTCGTAGTTCGCGCCGCAGTCGACGGGGTCGGCGTCGGGTTCGGCGTACTCGACGCGCTCGCACATCACGTCGACGTACGCGCCCAGCTCCTCCGCCGTGTTCCGCTTCCACCGGTTCGCGAGCCAGAACGCTCCGAGCGTCGTCGGGTCCGGCTCGCCCGCGAGGATGCGCTCGAACGCCTCGGTCGCCTGCGCGCGCGTGAGGTCGTCGGCCGACTTGTGGCCGGAGCCGCAGACCTCGGTCATCAGCCGTTTGAGGGGCCAGTCGCCGAACTCCTGAGTCGCCTGAGCCATACGCTCCGTTCGGCCTTCCCGACGAAAAGTCCCCCGCTCGGCTCCCGAGCGCTGGGAAGGGAGGCCGAGACGGGGCCACGGAAGATATTTACCCGACCCCGCCGCGGGACGGACCGTGAGCGATCGAGCTTCGAACGCCGAGAGTCGAACGCGCTCTGCCGAGCGACGGCGTCGACCGACGAGACGAGCCGTCCTCGTCGGCTCCGCGCTTACGGCGGGCGGCCTCTCGGGGTGTCTCGGCGGCGCGTTCCGCGACGAGTCACCGACGGCGGCCGTGTCGGCGCGCTCGACCGAGCCGGTCGACGATCCCGAACACGACGCGAGCGTCGAGGTGGACGATGAGACCGCGCGGATCGACGGACGGTTCGCCGCACCGGTCGAGTGTGTCGCCCTCGACGTGAACACGTTCACGTCGTCGCCGGAGGAGGGTATCGCCATCGTGGAAGTCGCGGTCACGGAGACCAGAAACGGCTGTAAAGGCCCTGCGGCCGTCGAGTACGAGGGCGAGGTCGCGTTCGGCTTCCCGCTCCGGGATCTCACGGTGAACCACCGTCTCGACGGCGGCGAGGACCGAGTCACCGTCGCGCGCTACGAGCAAGAGGGCTGACGCTTACCGCCTGCGGCGCGCGCGAGCGGCGGATCCGGACTGCGGGACTGTTCTCGCGGCGTCCGTGGTAACTGTTCTCAAAGTAGAAACGCACGTACGTATCTTTCTAGCGGTTGGAATTGTATTTCTAGGTTATTTTGTGTCTCTCGCATTCCATAACTAGCCTCAAACAGCGTCAGAGTTATATGTACGTCCATCTAGTAGGCGATCGTACCCGATGACGTCCAAATCCGTGTCCACGGCGCTCACGCTGTACCGTTCCCGCACACTGACCCTCGAACAGGCGGCGACCGTCGGCGGCTGCTCGACGGCCCAGCTTGAGGAGAGCGCCCGGGCGTTCGCGCCGACGCCGAGCGAGACTCTCGGCGACGACTGACTCCTCGAACTCGACGGCGACCGATC
>NZ_CBVY010000006.1:82169-84040 GCF_000513435.1 Halorubrum sp. AJ67
ACGACCCTCCCCGCCCCGCCGACCTCCCCCGCCCCGCCGACCTCTCCGCCCCGCTGGCGATCGGCCCTATCGCCTCGACGCGCTCCGAACCCCGCGGTCTGCTGTTCTCCGACGCGCTCCGAAAACAGTACGTACGCCCGGCTCCAAACGTAGGTAATGAGTCTGGACGCGGACTGGCGGGCCGAGATCGACGCGGTCGACGCGGCCCTCATCGACGAGTACCAGAGCGGCTTCCCCGTCGAGTCGCGCCCGTTCGAGCGGGTCGCCCGCGAGATCGCAGCCGAGACGGGCGTCGACCTCGACGCCGACGCGGTCCTCGATCGCGTCCGCGACCTCCGCGAGCGCGGCGTGTTCCGGCGGTTCGGCGCGGTTCTCAACCCCCCTGTCATCGGCTCCTCGACGCTCGCGGCGGTGCGAGCGCCCGAGGACCGCTTCGACGAGGTCGCCGAGGTAATCAACGGCTACCGGCAGGTGAACCACAACTACCGGCGCGACCACGAGTGGAACCAGTGGTTCGTCGTTACCGCCGGCTCGCGGGAGCGGCGCGACGCGATCCTCGCCGAGATCGAGGAGCGGACCGGCTGCGAGGTGCTGGCGCTCCCGATGCTCACGGACTACTACATCGATCTTGAGTTCCCCGTCGTCAACGGCGACCGGTTTGCCAGAGAATCGCTGGACGAGACCGACGTGTCGGCCACCCGCATCTCCGAGAACGCCCGCGGCGACCTGAGCGCGCTGGAGGCCGACCTCCTCTTCGCGATTCAGGACGGCTTCCCGCTGTCCGCGACTCCCTACGCCGACGTGGCGAGCGAGGTCGACGCCGACGTTGACGACGTGCTCGCGGCGGTCGAGCGACTGCTCGCGGACGGCTGTATCAAGCGGATCGGCTGTATCGTCAACCACGTCGTCACCGGCTTCACGAACAACTGTATGGTGGTCTGGGACGTGCCCGACGACGAACTCGACGAGCGCGGCGAGGTCGTCGGGAGCCTGCCGTACGTCACCCTCTGTTACCACCGACCGCGCCGCTCCGATCAGGGGTGGAAGTACAACCTGTTCACGATGATCCACGGCCGCGAGGCGGACGCGGTCGACGCGAAGATCGACGAGCTGGCGGCCGACCACCTCCCCTTCGACCACGAGCGGCTCTACTCGACGGAGACGCTGAAACAGACCGGCGCGCGCTACAAGGACCTCGTCGCCGACGCGGAATAGGGGGAACTGGCTCCGTTGACATCCTACTTTTCAGATACTTTGTCGCCTGAAACGGTCGGGTGATGACGGTGCTTATATGACGGTTATCTCGTGCCTGATGTTGATGATGAAAATAGCATCGATGCTGGCGCGGTGAACACTTCCGAAGCCCCAGGCGCTCGGCTACACCTGACTGTTTTTGTCGAAGACGGCTTCACAACTGAGACCGCCGAAGCCCCAGTCGCGAGGACTCGATGCGCTCGCTGCGGTCCTCGTCGCTCGCGTTGCTCGCTCCTACAGTCCTTACGTCGCGCGTCTTCGCCCTCGCGACTGCCCCTTCGAGTCCCGCCCCACACCGCAACCGCACCTCACGCCTCCCCAGCCTCGTCGCTGGCGGTCTTCGCTTCGCTCGACCGCCGGCGACTCCCTCGCGCGGTGCTCCTCGCGGTCGCCGAGGGCGACCGCTCGGAGGCACGCGCCACCGCACTAAGTTCAGCAGATCAATCACTACGTCACCTGTACTGAGCGATCGAGGCCATGAAACTAGCAACTGTTGCTGATTTCAACAAAGTCGGGGAGTTCAAACCTCGACCGCGGGTTCCGTTCAGTCGTCGCTCGGGTCCGCGACGGCCGCGCCGGACGACTCGAACGCCGCCGCGGCGTCCGCCTCGTCGAGA
>NZ_CBVY010000006.1:84060-87195 GCF_000513435.1 Halorubrum sp. AJ67
CGCTCTTCGGTGCGAGCCATCGCTGCCGCGCCCGTCTCGGCGCGCTCCTGAACCGCGTGGATCCGGGCCTCGATCTCGCCCGCGGACTCCTGTGTCTCCTCCGCGAGCGACTTCACCTCCTCGGCGACGACCGCGAAGCCGGCTCCGTCCGCACCCGACCGGGCCGCCTCGATCGACGCGTTCAGGGCCAGCAGGTTCGTCTGTTCCGCGATCTCCGAGATGGTGTCGACCACCTGGCCGATCTCCTCGACCTCCGCCGCGAGCGCCTCGACCTCGGCGGTCGTCTCCGCGGTCGTCTCCTCGACGGCGTCCATCTCGGCGAGCGCCTCCTCGGCCGCCTCGCGACCCTCTTCGCCGACCGCGGCCGCGTGTTCGGCGGTCTCCGCGACGTCGGTGACCGTCGAGGCCACTTCCTCCGCGGAGGAGGCGAGGCTCTCGGCCTCGTCGGTCGCCGCCCGGAGGTCGTCGCGCTGGGTGCGCGCGCCCTCCGCGATCTCCGTGACCGCCTCGGAGACGGTCCCGGTCGTCGCCCGCAGGCTGTCGGTGCGGTCGTCGACCCGCCCGGCGACGTCCGCGGTGTCCTCCGCGACGGTCGCGACCGAGGCGACGGTGCCCTCAAGCTCTTCGGCCATCTCGTTGAACGCGGTCCCGACCCGTGCCATCGCCTCGTTGTCGCTCGCCGGCTCGACCCGTCGCGTCAGGTCGCCGTCGGCGAGTGCGCGCATAGCGGTCTCGTACTCGGACGCCTTCCGCTCGACCGTCTCGGCGCGCGCGTCGGCCTCTCGCCGGGCCTGCTCCGCCTCCTCGCGCGCCCGTTCCGCGTCGTCGATCTCCGCGCGCAGCGAGCCGCGCATCTCGTCGAACGCGCCGAACAGACGGCCAATCTCGTCGGACCGACCGGACTCCAACTCGACCGTGAGGTCGCCGTCGGCCATCCGCTCGGCCTTCCCGGTGAGCTGCCGGAGCGCGATGACAGTGTTCGAACCGACGGTAACGCCGATGAGCGCCAGCCCGATCACCGTCAGAAGCGACATGCCGACGAGACCAGAGCGGACCTCCGCTCCGGCCGGGCCGAGCTCCGTCGCCCTGAGATACACGATCGCCCCGTACGCCACCGAAACCCCCGTGACCGCGACCAGCGACAGCGCGAGCCGTGTGCCGTAGCTGGACCGGATCCTTTCGATCGGTCCCTTGTCCATGTTGTACCCGTTCGAAACCTCGCGATCGGTATAATCGCTCCCCGCCAGTACTCACTCGTGATAATCAAGTTCGGCCGCCGAGACGGTCGGACTTTTCCGGTCGCCGGGGGAACGGTCGGACATGACCGACGCATTCGACCGACTCGGCTACGGGACGTACAAGCTGGCGGCCGGCGAGGAGTGCGCCGCCGGGGTCGCTCACGCGATCGACACCGGCTACCGCCACGTCGACACCGCGCAGGGGTACGACAACGAGGCCTCAGTCGGCGACGGGATCGACCGAAGTGATGTCGACCGCGAGGACCTGTTCGTCGCCACGAAGCTCTCGACGGACAACCTCTCGTACGACGACGCGGTCGAGACCGCGCAGGCCAGCCGCGACCGCCTCGGCGTCGACTCGATCGACCTGCTGTACGTCCACTGGCCGATCAACAGCTACGACCCCGCGGAGACGCTGCCCGCGCTCGACGACCTCGTCGACGACGGCGTGATCGACCGGATCGGCCTCTCGAACTTCGAGCCGGACCAGCTCGACGAGGCGATCGACCGCCTCGACCACGACGTGTTCGCCCATCAGGTCGAGTGTCACCCCTTCCTCCAGCAGGAGACGCTCCGCGAGTACGCCGTCGACGACGGCCACTGGCTCGTCGCCTACTCGCCGATCGCGCGCAACCGCGTCGCCGATGTCGACGCGCTCCGGGAGATCGCCGCGAGCCACGACGCGACGCCCGCGCAGGTGAGCCTCGCGTGGCTGCTCTCGAAGGAGCGCGTCGCGCCGATCCCGAAGGCGGCCGACTTCGGGCACGTTGCGGACAACTGGGCCGCCCGCGAGATCGAGCTGACCGATGAGGAGATCGCCCGGATCGACGCGCTCGACCGCGGCGAACGCGTCGTCGACTTCGAGGAGGCCCCGTGGAACCGGGCCTGACCTCGGGAGCGCTCAATACCGGTATTGTCCCCTCATAGTCGGTTTAACGGATCCCCCGGCCGAACGATCGGCCGTGCCGGACCCGAACCCGGAAACCGACGCTGGTCCCATCCCCGAGACCCGTCCCACCGCGGACGTCGGTCCCGCCCCCGACGGCGAGTCGAATCCCCGCGACCGCCCGGCCCTCCTCGCGGCGACGCCGGACGCCGACACGGTGTTCGAGCGCCTCCGGACGCTCGCTCTCCTCGCCGGTTTCCTCGGTCTCCTCCTGACGCTGATCGCGGTGGAACTGCTCGTCCGGATCTGACTCGCGCCGCCGCTTGGTCCGGCTGTACCGCAGCCCGGTCCGGCTGCCCCGCGGCCCGCTCCGGCTCTCCCGCCGTCCCGGTTGGCGGACCGAAACTGAACGCGGAATCGTCCCGATCCGGGGACCAAGTCCGCCCTCGCCGCCGGTTTCACTTCCGCTTCCGGGCGCGTTTTTAAAAGGTGCGGGCACGACACTCCGCACATGGCCCAGTCCACGTTCGACGACGACGACCTGTTCGGCGAGGCGGCCGAGGAGACCCGAGCCGAGGTCGAGGAACACCTCGCCGCGGCGCGCGAGCAGCTCCCCGACCCGGACGCGGTGTGGGAGACGGACGCGGACAACGTGCTCGGCGCGCTCAACGGACTGAAGTCCGCGCTCGACGCCGGCGACGCGATCGACAGCGTGCGCTCGGCGAAGAAGGCGTACGTCCTCGGCGAGCGCGCCGACGCCTTCGAGGACGCCGACGATCTGGAAGCCGAGATCGAGGAGCTCGAATCGCTCGTCGGCGACATCGAGAGCGCCGCCGACGAGGTGGCCTCCCTCACCGGTACCATCCCCGCGATCCGCGGGGCACTCCAGGACGCGGCCGACGACGACGAGTAACCGCGGTCAAGCTCCCTCCTGCGCGGCGTCCCGGTCAACCACGGCTGCCGCCAGCTCCGCGAGCCCCGTGCTCGCGCGGTCGAGCAGGATCTCGCCGC
>NZ_CBVY010000006.1:91144-94372 GCF_000513435.1 Halorubrum sp. AJ67
CGCGGGCGGCCGCGCCCTCGGCGCGCCACCCCTCCTGTCGGACCAAGGCGGCGATCGGCTCGCGCATGGCCGCGTTCGGGCCGCCGGCCTCATGTGAGTGTCGCCCGCGGACGGCCCGGACGCCACGCATTTCGTCCGCGTCCGCATCGACACCGGTTTACAACCGCCGCCCGGACGGATCGCCATGTCTCTTCGCGTCACCTTCCTCGGGACGGGCGGTGCCGTCCCGACCGTCGAGCGCGCGGCGAGCGCCGTCTTCGTCAACCGCGAGGGCGACCGCTTCCTCTTCGACTGCGGCGAGGGCACCCAGCGCGAGATGATGCGCAGCGGGACCGGCTTCGCCGTCGACCGAATCTTCGTCTCGCACCTCCACGGCGACCACGTCCTCGGGATCCCCGGACTCGTCCAGACGCTCGGGTTCAACGACCGCACCGACCCGCTGACGATCCACTGTCCGCCGGGGACCGCCGACCACCTCCGCGACCTCGTCCGCGCGGTCGGCCACGACCCGGCGTTCCCCGTCCGGATCGACCCCGTCGCCCCCGGCGAGGTCGCCTACGAGACCGACGAGTACGCCGTGCGCGCCTTCGAGACGGAACACCGGACGAAGTCGCAGGGGTACGTCTTGGCGGAGGCCGACCGCCCCGGTCGGTTCGACCGCCCGAAGGCGGAGGAACTCGGCGTTCCCGTCGGCCCGAAGTTCGGCCGGCTCCACGAGGGCGAGTCGGTCGAAGCCGAGGACGGCACGGTCGTCGACCCGGAGCAGGTGGTCGGGCCGCCGCGTCCGGGGCGTAAACTGGTGTACACCGCGGACACGCGCCCGCGGGAGTCCACGGTCGAAGCCGCCGCAGACGCCGACCTGCTGATTCACGACGCCACCTTCGCCGACGACATGGCCGACCGCGCCCGCGACACGGCGCACTCGACCGGCCGCGAGGCGGGGTCAGTTGCGGATCGTGCCGGCGCGAAGCGGCTCGCTCTGGTCCACATCTCCTCGCGGTACGCCGGGGACCCGCGACCGATCCGCGAGGAGGCCCGCGAGGCGTTCGACGGCGAGTGCCTGCTCCCCGACGACGGCGACCTGATCGAGGTCCCGTTCCCCGACGCGGACTGAGACGTTGACGGCGAGTACGTAGGGGCGAACCGACGTTCGACGACCGACATCGTGGCCGAGACCGCCAAATCCCTAGTCGCTCGGCTGTACTACGTTGGTCCCGTTTATAAATCGCTGATCGACACGAACACCACCGAAGCCCCAGCTGCTCGGTTGTACATGACCGCACCAGTCGTGATCGACATCTGGACCGAGACCGCCGAAGCCCCAGTCGCGAGGACGGCACACGCTCGTTGTGCTCCTCGTCGCTCACTGCGTTCGCTCCTGCGGTGCTTACGTCGCCTGTGCCGTCCTCGCGACTGCCCCTTCGAGTCCCGCCCCGCACAGCCTCACGCCTCCCCAGCCTCGTCGGTCGCCTCCGCGTTACTCCGGCGACCGACTCCCTCGCGCGACGCTCCTCGGCCGCGATGCGGCCTCGGAGGCGCGCGCCACCGCTTCGTGTCGTCGACCTCGTCGGATCCTACCCCATGTGACAGCGATCCATGTGATCGTTCCACTTGAAACGAAGCCCGCGCGTGGCTGACGAGCGTCTGACGCGGTCGGGATCATTCTGTTGGCTGATCTCCACGAATCGAGAGAAACCCGCTCAGAAGCACTCAGAAGCCGTTTCCTGTTCACTTTCACCGCGGTCACGTACGCTTTAATACCATCTGGAACCAACCCTCGTACGCCTCCCACCGAAACAAGACCGGAGGCGGAGACACCCCATGAGCGAACTGCGACAGGAAGCGGAAGCGATAGCGGAACAGTTCTCGGACCACACCGACGTCGATCCCGACGACGTCGAGGAACGGCTGGCGACGCTCGTCGACGAGTACCGCGTGCCCCTCGACGAGGCGCGCCGGAGCGTCACCAACAGCTACCTCGAAGACGCCGGGATGGAGCGCGACGAACTCGGCCGCGGCGGCAGCGAGGAGGTCCTCGTCAACGACATCGACGAGGACGAACAGTGGGTCGACTTACGCGTCGAGCTGGTCGACCTGTGGGAGCCGCGCAGCGACTCCATCTCGCAGGTCGGCCTCCTCGGCGACGAGTCGGGCACGATCAAGTTCGTCGCCTTCGAGACCTCCGACCTCCCCGAGCTGACGGAGGGACAGGCGTACGAGCTGACGAACGTCGTCACCGACGAGTACGAGGGCAGCTACTCGGTGAAGCTCAACCGGACGACCGGCATCACCGAGATCGACGAGGAGATCGAGGTCGGCGACAACGCCGACACGGTCGAGGGCGCGCTCGTCGACATCCAGTCCGGTTCCGGGCTGATCAAGCGCTGCCCCGAGGAGGACTGTACGCGCGTCCTCCAGAACGGCCGCTGCTCCGAACACGGGCAGGTCGAGGGCGAGTTCGACCTGCGGATCAAGGGCGTCCTCGACGACGGCGAGACCGTCACCGAGGTCATCTTCGACCGCGAGGCCACCGAGGACCTCACCGGGATGACCCTCGAAGAGGCCAAGAACATGGCGATGGACGCGCTCGACACCACGGTCGTCGCAGAGGAGATGGGCGAGGACGTGCTCGGGCGCTACTACCGCGTCACCGGTCCCACCTTCGGGCGGTACGTCCTGGTCGACGAGATGGAGGACCCCGGGCGCTGTCGACGTTGAAAGTGCGCTGATCGAAGCGAGGTCGATTTAAATGAGCCAATCCGCACCCACCCGAGAGGTCGCCCGGCGCGTGTTCGCGAGCGAGTTCAACGACGCCGGCTACACGTTCACCGAGTCCGACGACGAGCGCGCCCCCGTCTACGCGCTGTTACCGACCGGCGAGTCCTCGAACCGCGTGTTCTTCGTGGGCACGCTCACCGAGAAGGAGGACGTCGGCGACGACAGCGAGTACTGGCGCGGCCGCATCGTCGACCCGACGGGCACGTTCTTCGTGTACGCCGGCCAGTACCAGCCGGAAGCCGCTTCCAAACTCCGGGACCTGGAGTCCCCGGCCTACGTCGCAGTCGTGGGGAAGCCCCGGACCTACGAGACCGACGACGGCACGGTCCGGGTCTCCGTCCGCCCGAGTCGATCACCGAGGTCGACGCCGCCACTCGCGACCGCTGGGTCGCCGGAGACCGCCCGCCGCACCGTCGANCGCGTCGCCGCGTTTCGACGACGAGGGCAACG
>NZ_CBVY010000006.1:94392-97146 GCF_000513435.1 Halorubrum sp. AJ67
GTACGCGTCGGCCCCGGCGTCGGCGACGGCGACGGCGTTCAGCGTGTCCGTGCCGAGCGGCGCGTGCGGTCCGTGCTGTTCCGTGCTGCCGACCGGGAGGAACGCGACGTCGACATCGGCGTCGCGGGCGTCGGTCCACGTGACCTCGCTGAGGCGCATACCGACACGTCGGCACCCGCCGTCGTATACCCGACGGTCACGGCCCGCCGGCCGCCTTCGGGGGGGTACGACGGTCCCAATCCTCCCGGGGAATTATGCCGGTCCCCGCGGATCGCGCTCGCATGGGGAGCGACAACGTGAAACACGAAACTGGGGAACGCGGTCCGGGTCCCGACGTGTCGTTCGGCCCGTTGAAGCGGGCGCTCCGCGAGCATCGGTATCCGGTGACGGCCGCGGAGCTGATAGAGCAGTACGGGGCCGCCGAACTGGAGACGCCGACGGCGACCGAGCGGTTCGGCGGGCTGCTCGAAGACTGCGAGGAGACGCAGTTCCGCGACCCGTCGGACGTCCGCGGGGCGGTCCTCGACGCGCTCGGCTACGCCGACGCGTCCCCGGAGAGGCCGTCGGACGACTGGACCTCCCTCCCACGGTAACGGCGCGGTTAGGCCCCCGATGGCCGACTCGGCGGCGCTCCCGATCAGTCGTCGTCGCTCTCGGCGTCCTCGACGATCCGCGCGGTGCGCTCCTGTGCGCGGTCGATGAACTCCTGCGGGAGCTCGTCGATCTCGCCCGCCTGAACGCCCCAGAGGTGCGCGTACAGCCCGTCGTTTTCGAGCAGTTCCTCGTGGGTGCCTCGCTCCGCGATCTTTCCGCCCTCCAACACGAGGATGGTGTCCGCGTCCTTGATCGTCGAGAGCCGGTGGGCGATCGCGAACGTCGTGCGGTCGGCGGTGAGTCGGTCGAGCGAGCGCTGGATCAGCATCTCCGTCTCTGTGTCGACGTCCGAGGTCGCCTCGTCGAGGATGAGGATGTCGGGATCCTTTAACACGGCCCGGGCGATGGTGACGCGCTGGCGCTGGCCGCCGGAGAGCTTCACGCCGCGCTCGCCGACCATCGTGTCGTAGCCGTCGGGGAGGTTCTCGATGAAGTCGTGGGCCTCGGCGGCCTCCGCCGCCTCCTTGACCTCCTCGTCGGTCGCGTCGAAGGTGCCGTAGGTGATGTTCTCGCGGACGGTGCCGTAGAACAGGTACGAGGACTGCCCGACGTAGCCGATCGACCGGCGGAGCGACTTGAGCGTCACGTCGCGGACGTTCTGTCCGTCGATCTCGATCGCTCCCTCGTCGATGTCGTACATGCGGAGCAGGAGCTTGAGGACGGTCGACTTCCCGGCACCGGTCGGCCCGACTAAGGCGAGCGTCTCGCCGCCCTCGACGGAGAAGTCGACGTCCTCGATTATCGTCTCCTCGTCGTAGCCGAAGGAGACGTCGTCGTAGACCACGTCGCCGTCGCCGACGACCAGATCCTCGGCGTCCGGCTCCTCGGCGAGCCGCGACGGCTCGTCCATCAGGCCGAATATCCGCGCGGAGGAGGCGCGGGCGCGCTGGTACATGTTGATGATCTGGCCGAACTGCGCCATCGGCCAGATGAACCGCTGGGTGTAGAGGATGAAGACGACGAACATCCCGACCGAGAGGTCGCCGGTGAACGGTCCCGGCGGCGTGTCCTGGAACACCCACAGGCCGCCGACGACGAACGTGAGTACGAAGCCGATACCGGCGAGCACGCGGAGCGCCGGGAAGAACTTGATCCGCGTCGTGATCGCGTCCCAGTTGGCGTCGAAGTAGTCCATCGACACGTCGTCGACGCGGTCGGACTCGTACGGCTCCGTGTTCGACGACTTGATCACCTGGATGCCGCCGAGGTTGTTCTCCAGCCGGGAGTTCATCTTCCCGACCGACGAGCGCACCTCGGCGTACTTCGGCTGGATGATCCGGATGAACAGGTACGTGAACCCGCCGATGATCGGGACGGGAAGCAGCGCGACCAGAGCGAGCTGCCAGTTGATCCAGAAGAGGAGGACGCCGATGCCGACGACCATCACCGACAGCCGAAACAGGGAGTTCATCCCGTCGTTTAAGAACCGTTCGAGCCGGTTCACGTCGTTCGAGAGGATGGACATCATCTCCCCGGTCTGCTTGTCCGAGAAGAACTCCATGTTGAGCCGCTGCATCTTGTCGTAGGTGTCCGTCCGCACGTCGTGCTGGATGTTCTGGGCGAAGGCGTTGAACCCCCAGTTGCGGATCCAGTGGAACCCGGCCCCGATCCCGAACGCCCCGCCGATGACGGCGATGGTGAACCAGAACTGTCCCGTCTGGGCCGTCGGCAGCCACGCGTCGGGCAGGAGGACGAGCGGGATCTGCTCGCTGAACGCGGGGACTTCGCCGGCTTCCAACTGCGAGTCGGTGTAGAAGATGGCGTCGACGGCGATCCCGAGCATGAGCGGCGGGAGGAGATCGAGCAGCCGCGCGAAGACGCTCGCGAAGATTCCCACCGTCACCTGCGGGACGTAGTCGCGGCCGTACTCAACGAACAGCCGCTTCATCGGATTCTCGATCTTGTCCCGCTGCTCCTCGAAGGGATCGTCTTCTTCCCAGTCGACGCCACTCATCACCCAGTCGTATCGGGTAGGCGGGCAAATAGGTTTCCTTCGAACCGAAATACCTCGGCAGAAAACGCCGGTAACGGGGGTTGCTCGCGCGATCCGCTCCTCGGCCGCCGCTGCCAGCGGCGTCAGAGGTTGTGCCGCTCGGTCGC
>NZ_CBVY010000006.1:101049-104648 GCF_000513435.1 Halorubrum sp. AJ67
CGGTACGACCTCGACTACCCGAGACGTACGAAGGCCGCCGCGCTGTCGGCGCTCGAACGACCTCGACGAGAGCGGCGACGAGCTCGCGGGCGACGAGTCCGCCGCCGACGATACCGCGCCCGACGACGCCGCCCCGGACGAGACGGACCCGGCCGGCACGCCGGAGCCCTGAGATAGTCGGTACGTCGGAGCCCTGAGGCGGTCGGCCCGCCGCGGAGATCCGCGGTAGTCGCCGCGACCGACCGTCGAACGCGATTTTTGTTCGTGCGATCGTCTGACAAACGCTTAAGTGAGACGCGAGACCAAATTCCCGGTAATGGGCAACAAGAACAAGACGATCTCGTTCCGCGTCAACGAGGGCGCGTTCGAGGCCCTCCGCGACATCGCGGAGGAGCGGGACATCTCGCTGTCGGCGGTCTTCCGGGACTACGTGGACGCGCTCGTTGCCCACGACGGTCAGGTCCGAGTCGTCCCGGAGTCCGAACTGGAGGGCATGGGCGACGACGGCGAGTCGTTCCCCCCGAAGATCGAGGTCCCGAAGAGCTTCGTCCGCGAACACGAACGGCTGGAGTTGGAGGCCGAACACCTCCGCGAGCAGCTCGATGAGCACAAGCGGTACGTCAACTACCTCCGCGAGCAGCTGGAGGAGGGCGACGACGAGGTGATCCACTTGGAGGACCTCGACGGCGAGCCGGACGAACCCTCCTTCCGACTCGGCTAACGCCCCCTGTCGCCCGACGACTCCTATCGGCTACCGCCTCTTGTCGGCCGTGACGCACCCCTCCCGTGCGTACGCCTCTCTCGTGCGTACTCTCGTTCCGCGTTCAAACCGTCGAGCCACGGTGCCGCGACTCGCGGCCTTCCCTTTCGCCGGCGACCGGTCGCGAAAACCTTCCTGTTCGTCCGTTACTGACCCGCGAAACGCACATGTTGGCGAAAATATTGCCAAATCGCTCGTAGTTTGTTCAGAAACGTCCGGTTCTCTCCCCGTCTGATGGACGGTTTCTCATCCCGAGGCCGCTATTTCTAATTATACTAAATTATTTACGAAAACGATATTACCCGGGCGGTGGACGTATCGGATATGCGAAGGTGGGTTCGACCGTGACCGTGTTCGACAGGGCGTACGACGATACGGTTCGCGTCCTCGACGAGGACGGGGAGGTCGTCGGCGACGTTCCCGACCTCGACGACGACTCGCTCGTCGAGATGTACAGGCACATGCGGTTGGCGCGTCACTTCGACGGCCGCGCGGTGAGCCTCCAGCGACAGGGCCGGATGGGGACGTACCCCCCGCTCTCCGGGCAGGAGGGTGCTCAGATCGGCTCGGCGTACGCGCTCGACGACGACGACTGGATGGTCCCGTCGTACCGCGAACACGGCGCTGCGCTGGTCCACGGGCTCCCGCTGAAACAGACCCTGCTCTACTGGATGGGCCACGAGGACGGCAACAACGCGCCGCCGGACGTCAACGTCTTCCCCGTCGCCGTCCCCATCGCGTCGCAGGTGCCCCACGCCACGGGCGCTGCGTGGGCCTCGAAGCTCCGCGGCGAGAACGACGCGTTCGTCTGCTACTTCGGCGACGGTGCGACGAGCGAGGGCGACTTCCACGAGGGGGTCAACTTCGCGGGCGTGTTCGACACGCCCACCGTCTTCTTCTGTAACAACAACCAGTGGGCGATCTCCGTCCCCCGCGAGCGACAGACCCGGAGCGCGACGCTGGCACAGAAGGCGGAGGCGTACGGCATCGACGGCGTTCAGGTCGACGGGATGGACCCGCTCGCGGTGTACAGCGTCACGGCGGCCGCCTTGGAGAAGGCGCGCGACCCCGACACCGACCGACCGCGACCGACGCTCATCGAGGCGGTCCAGTACCGCTTCGGCGCGCACACGACCGCCGACGACCCGACGGTGTACCGCGACGACGACGAGGTCGAGCGCTGGAAGCGGAAGGACCCGATCGACCGGCTGGAGTCGTACCTCCGCGACGAGGGGGTCCTCGACGACGAGCGCGTCGCGGAGATCGAGTCGTCGGTCGAGGCGCAGGTCGCGGACGCCATCGACGAGGCGGAGTCGATGGCGCGGCCCGACCTGCGAGAGCTGTTCGAACACGCATACGCGGAGCTTCCGCCCGAACTGGAGCGGCAGTACGAGTCGCTCGCCGCGCTCCGCGACGACCGCGGCGACGCGGCGTTCCTGGAGGACTGAATGACCGACACACAGAATCTCACCCTGGTACAGGCGGTACGGGACGGACTACACACCGAACTGCGCGAGGACGACGACGTCGTCGTGATGGGCCAAGACGTCGGGAAGAACGGCGGCGTCTTCCGCGCGACGGAGGGGCTGTTCGACGAGTTCGGCGGCGACCGCGTGATCGACACCCCGCTCGCCGAGTCGGGAATCGTCGGCACCGCGGTCGGCATGGCCGCGATGGGGATGCGACCGGTCCCCGAGATCCAGTTCTCGGGGTTCATGTACCCCGGATTCGACCAGATCGTCTCGCACATGGCGCGGTTCCGCACCCGAAGCCGGGGGCGGTTCACGCTCCCGATGACCTTGCGCGCCCCCTACGGCGGCGGCATCCGCGCGCCGGAACACCACTCCGAGTCGAAGGAGGCGTTCTACGCCCACGAGGCCGGGCTGAAGGTCGTCGTCCCCTCGACGCCCTACGAGGCGAAGGGGCTGCTCGCGGCGTCGATCCGCGACCCCGACCCGGTGATCTTCCTCGAACCGAAGCTGATCTACCGGGCGTTCCGCGAGGAGGTGCCGGACGAGCCGTACACGGTGCCGATCGGCGAGGCGAAGACGCGCCGCGAGGGCGACGACGTCGCCGTGTTCACCTACGGCGCGATGACCCGCCCCACGCTGGAGGCCGCCGAGACGCTCGGCGAGGAGGGGATCGAGTGCGAGGTCGTCGACCTCCGGACGATCTCGCCGCTCGACCGCGAGGCGATCGTCGAGGCGTTCGAGAAGACCGGCCGCGCGGTCGTCGTCCACGAGGCCCCCAAGACTGGCGGCCTCGGCGGCGAGATAACGGCGATCCTTCAGGAGGAGGCGCTGTTACATCAGGAGGCACCGATCGGCCGCGTCGCCGGGTTCGACGTGCCGTACCCGCTGTACGCGTTAGAGGACTACTACCTCCCGTCCGCGGCGCGCATCGAGGAGGGAATCCTGGAGGCGGTCGAATTTTAACATGACCGCCGGAGATACATCCATGACCGTCGAGGAGGTCGACAGATGACGATCAAGGAGTTCAAGCTACCCGACGTCGGCGAGGGCGTCGCGGAGGGCGAACTGGTCTCGTGGCTGGTCGCGCCCGGCGACCGCGTCGAGGAGGACCAGCCCGTCGCCGAGGTCGAGACCGACAAGGCGCTCGTCGAGGTCCCGTCGAGCTACGACGGCGTCGTCGAGGAGCTGTTCGTCGAGGAGGGCGAGATGGTCCCGGTCGGCGACGTGATCATCTCGTTCCGCGTCGACGAGGAGGGCGGCGAAGCCGTCGACGCGGCGGCGGGCGACGCGGAGGCGGGCGGCGGTGAATCGGACTCCTCCGCGGGCGAGGAGGCGGAACCGGAACCGAGCGCCGGAGACGAGTCCGA
>NZ_CBVY010000006.1:104668-106312 GCF_000513435.1 Halorubrum sp. AJ67
GTCGACGTCGGCGGCCGAATCGGACTCGGCCGAACCCGCCGGAACCGAATCCGAGCCGAGCGACCCCGAACCGGCCGACCTCGGGGACGCCGGCGTCGCCTCGACCGACGCGCCGAGCGAGACCGCCGCCGGCGACGAGACCGTCCCCTACCGGGGCGTCAGGCGGACCATCGGCAAGCAGATGGAGCGGTCGAAGTTCACCGCGCCGCACGTCACCCACCACGACACCGCCGAGGTCGACTCCCTCGTCGACGCGCGCGAGGAGCTGAAGCCGACGGCGGCCGCGGAGGACGTGAAGCTCACCTACATGCCGTTCGTGATGAAGGCCATCGTCGCCGGCCTGAAACGGCACCCGTACCTCAACAGCGAGCTCCGCGAGGACGACGAGGAGATCGTCTTGAAAGGCGACTACAACCTCGGCATCGCGGTCGCGACCGACGCCGGACTGATGGTCCCGGTCGTCGAGAACGTCGACGAGAAGGGGCTCTTCGAGCTTGCCGAGGAGGTCAACGACCTGGCCGCCCGCGCCCGCGAGCGGAAGCTCAAACCCGCGGAGATGAAGGGCGGCACGTTCACGATCACCAACTTCGGTGCCATCGGGGGCGAGTACGCCACCCCGATCATCAACTACCCCGAGACCGCAATCTTAGGGCTGGGAGCCATCGAGGAGCGCCCCGTTGTGCGCGAGGGCGAGGTCGTCCCCGCGCCGACGCTCCCGCTGTCGCTTTCGATCGACCACCGGGTCGTCGACGGCGCGATCGCGGCCGAGTTCGCGAACACCGTCATGGAACACTTAGAAAACCCGCTGCTGCTACTCAACGAATAATGGTCGTCGGAGATGTCACCACGGGAACGGAGGTACTGGTCATCGGCGCGGGACCGGGCGGCTACGTCGCCGCCATCCGCGCCGCACAGGAGGGACTCAACACGACCTTGGTCGAGAAGGACGCCTACGGGGGCGCGTGTCTCAACCGCGGCTGTATCCCCTCGAAGGCGCTCATCACGGGCAGCGGGCTCGCCCACGAGGCGGGCAACGCGGAGTTCATGGGCGTCCATGCGGACCCCGCCGTCGACATGGGGAAGATGATCGAGTGGAAAGACGGCGTCGTCGACCGCCTGACGAGCGGCGTCGAGAAGCTGTGTAAGGCGAACGGCGTGAACCTGATCGAGGGGGAGGCGTCGTTCGTCGACGAGGACACCGTCAGGGTTGCGCACGGCGGCGACGGACAGGGCTCCGAGACGCTCTCGTTCGAGCACGCGATAATCGCCACCGGCTCGCGGCCGATCCAGATCCCCGGCTTCGACTTTTCCGAGCCCCACGTCTGGAGTTCGGAGGAGGCGCTCGACGCCGAGGTCGTCCCGGACCGGCTCGGGATCGTCGGCGGCGGCTACATCGGTATGGAGCTGGCGACGACGTACGCCAAGCTCGGTGCCGACGTGACGGTGATCGAGATGCTCGACGACATCCTCGATCCCTACGAGGACGACGTGAAGCGGATCGTCCGCAAACGCGCCGAGGAGCTGGGCGTCGAGTTCCACTTCGGCGAGGGTGCGAGCGAGTGGTCGGAGGCACCCGACGGCGGGTACCTCCTTCACACGGAGACCGAGGATGGCGAGGAGTCGTCGTACTCGGTCGACAACGAT
>NZ_CBVY010000006.1:106332-112391 GCF_000513435.1 Halorubrum sp. AJ67
CGACGTCGGGAACGCCGGGATCGAGACGGACGACCGCGGCTTCATCGAGACGGACGACCGCACCCGCACCGCGGTCGAGGGCGTTCACGCCGTCGGCGACGTCGCCGGTGATCCGATGCTCGCGCACGCGGCCTCCAACGAGGGGATCGTCGCCGCCGAGGTGATCGCCGGCGAGCCGGCGGCGCTCGACCGGCAGGCGGTCCCGGCGGCCGTCTTCACCGACCCCGAGATCGGCACGGTGGGGATGACCGAGGCCGAGGCCGAAGACGACGGCTTCGAGCCCGTCGTCGGCGAGATGCCGTTTAACGCCTCCGGCCGGGCGATGACGACCGGTCACACCGAGGGGTTCGTTCGGATCGTCGCCGACGACGAGACCGGCTTCGTGCTGGGCGCGCAGATCGTCGGTCCCGAGGCCTCCGAGCTGATCGCCGAGGTCGCGCTCGCGGTCGAGATGGGCGCGACCCTCGAAGACGTGGCCGCGACCGTCCACACCCACCCGACGCTCGCGGAGGCCGTGATGGAGGCGGCCGAGAACGCGCGCGGGCAGGCGATCCACACGCTGAACCGTTGAGGAGCGAGTTTAGACCGTCGCTCGCGGCGTCGCGGTCGCGACTCTCGCTCGTGATACGGGACCTCCTCCGCTCGAACGACTCTTCGCCCGAACTGTCGGAGATCAGAACTGTCTGCTTCTCGACTGGCGTCCCCGAAATGTGTATCCACTTGAAGGAAGAGGTCGCGCCTCCTGATGATTACTTCGCAGATTCACAAATAGAACTTCATTATTTCGATATAATTCCTCTATTATAACGATGTTTCCCTCGACGAATTAGACAATATTATCAGCGGCGAGGACCGACCATTTCTTGATGGCTAGTAATACGCAAAACTGGTGGCCGGACCAGTTGGACTTGGAGCTACTCGATCAGAACGGCTACGATGTCGGCCCCTACGACGAGGAGTTCGACTACGCGGCGGCGTTCGAGGACCTCGACCTCGACGAGGTCAAGGCGGACATCGAGGAGGTCCTGACGGACTCGAAAGACTGGTGGCCGGCCGACTACGGCCACTACGGCCCGCTTTTCATCCGCATGACGTGGCACGCGGCCGGGACGTATCGCTCGCTCGACGGCCGCGGCGGCGCGGCCGGCGGACACCAGCGGCTCCCGCCGATCAGCAGCTGGCCCGACAACGTCAACCTCGACAAGGCCCGGCGGCTGCTGGAGCCGATCAAGACGAAGTACGGCGAGAAGCTCTCGTGGGCCGACCTCATCGTCCTCACTGGCAACGTCGCGCTGGAGTCGATGGGCTTCGAGACGTTCGGCTTCGCGGGCGGCCGCGCGGACGATTTCAAAGGCGACGACTCCATCGACTGGGGTCCTGAAAGCGAGTGGGAGACCACCTCCGAGGAGCGCTTCGACGAGAACGGCGACCTGAAGCCGCCGCTCGGTAACACCGTGATGGGCCTCATCTACGTCAACCCCGAGGGGCCGAACGGCGAGCCGGACCTCGACGGCTCCGCGAAGAACATCCGACAGTCCTTCAGCCGAATGGCGATGAACGACAAAGAGACCGTCGCGCTCATCGCCGGCGGCCACACGTTCGGGAAGGTCCACGGCGCGGACTCCGGTGACAACCTCGGTCCCGAACCCGAGGACGCCCCCATCGACCTCCAGGGTCTCGGCTGGGACAATGAGTTCGGCGAGGGGAAGGGTCCCGACGCGATCACCAGCGGCATCGAGGGGCCGTGGAACGCCACGCCCACCGTCTGGGACATGAGCTACGTCAACAACCTGCTCTCCTACGACTGGGAGCCGGAGAAGGGTCCCGGCGGCGCGTGGCAGTGGACCACGAAGAACGACGAGCTGGACGACGCCGCGCCCGGCGTCGCGGACCCCTCCGACAAGGAGGACATCATGATGCTCACGACGGACGTCGCCCTGAAGCACGACGACGACTTCCGGGCGGTCTTAGAGGAGTTCCGCGACGACCCCGACGAGTTCCAGGACACGTTCGCGAAGGCGTGGTACAAGCTCCTCCACCGCGACATGGGCCCGCCGGAGCGGTTCCTCGGCCCCGAGGTCCCGGAGGAGACGATGATCTGGCAGGACCCCCTGCCGGACGCCGACTACGAGACCGTCGGCGACGCGGAGATCTCCGACCTCAAGGGCCAGCTGCTCGACTCCGAGCTGTCGGTCGGCGAGCTGGTCAAGACCGCGTGGGCGGCGGCGTCCACCTACCGCGACAGCGACAAGCGCGGCGGCGCGAACGGCGCGCGGATCCGCCTCGAACCGCAGCGGAGCTGGGAGGCCAACGAGCCGGAGCAGCTGGCCGACGTCCTCTCGACGCTCGAATCGATCCAAGCCGACTTCAACGAGTCGCGGTCCGACGACGTCCGCGTCTCGCTCGCCGATCTCATCGTGCTGGGCGGGACCGCCGCCGTCGAGCAGGCCGCGGCCGACGCGGGCCACGACGTCGAGGTTCCCTTCGAACCCGGCCGCGTCGACGCCACCGAGGAGCAGACCGACGTCGACTCGTTCGAGGCGCTAAAGCCCGACGCCGACGGCTTCCGCAACTACCTCGGCGACACCGACGAGGACGTCGAGGACCTCATGGTCGACAAGGCGGACCTGCTGAACCTGACCGCCAGCGAGATGACCGTGCTGGCCGGCGGCCTGCGCGCGCTGGGTGCGACCTACGGCGACTCCGACCGCGGGGTCTTCACGGACCAGCCCGGCACGCTCACGAACGACTTCTTCGCGAACCTGCTCGACATGCAGTACGAGTGGGACGCGGTCACCGAAGACGAGGACGTCTTCGAGATCCGCCACCGCGAGACCGGCGAGGTCGCGTGGGAGGCGACGCGCGCTGACCTGATCTTCGGCTCGAACGCGCGGCTCCGCACCATCGCGGACGTGTACGCGAGCGACGAGGAGCAGTTCGTCGAGGACTTCGCCGAGACCTGGAGCGAGGTCATGAAGCTCGACCGGTTCGACCTGAACTAACGCGGTCACTCCCGCAGTCCGGTTTCTTCTCCTTCGAGTCGTCCGAGTCTGGCCCACAGATACCCCTCCGTCGCTCGTTGCTCACGAGTCTCCCGCCGAGCTTGCTATCCTCGATGGCTTACGGTCCGACTTCAGTCGGTCCCCCAGCAGGCGATCTCAATATTCTATATCGCGGTATACAATTTATTGAGCTGCCGCGGGGCTGAACTCCTTGTCCGGAACGCCCCGTGTTTTCGTCCGTTTCGGCGTCTCGGTGGCGATCGACCCGCTTTTTTCCCGCCAGACCGTCGCTCGCGACATGGCCGACGAGTTCGACCCAGAGAAGTTCGAGGACAAGTACGCGCACTACTTCAACGAGCTTCAGCGCGCGTACAAGAACGCGTTCAACCAGATGAACGACCGGTACGACTCGGAGCTGATCCACGGTATCGACCAGACCGTGCTCAACGAGTCAGAGCCGTTCTACGAGGACGGCGAGTTCCGCGTCGAACTCCCGGAGAACCCGCGCGAGCGGATCCGCGGAGCCGTCGCCGTGGACGACGAGACGTTCGAGGAGACGCTCGACGAGTACGTCGAGCGGATCGAGTCCGAACTGTACCGGACTCTCGGCGTCGACCGTCCCGAGTGAGCCGGGCGGCGTCCTCCACCCGGATCCGCCCGAACCAAAGGCATAAGCACGCCGACCGCCAACTCGTAGGCATGAGCACGGACGCGACTGACGCGGACAACGACCTCCGCGAGCGGATCACGAACTTCCTGCGGCGTAACTTCCCGCAGATCCAGATGCACGGCGGCAGCGCCGCCATCGCCCACCTCGACCGCGAGAAGGGCGAGGTGACGGTCCAGCTCGGCGGAGCCTGTTCCGGCTGCGGTATCTCCCCGATGACGATCCAGGCGATCAAGTCCCGGATGGTCAAAGAGATCCCCGAGATCGAGACGGTCCACGCCGACACCGGCGCGGCCGCGGGTGCCGACGGCGACCTCGGCGGAACGAGCAGCGGCGGGATGTCGCCCTCCTTCCCCGGGGAGACGACCGACGACGGCGGCGACGACGAAGGCCCGCAGGCCCCGTTCTGAGCCGGTCGACCGCGGACGGCCCCTTCTCCGCTTTTCTCAGGCTTTAAGTCACATCTCTACCGGCCGAATATCGGTCTTTTTGTCTGCCTCTCGGCGATTTTCTGTCGCCGTGGTCGATTCTGACTTGTCGTCGATCGATGACGGAGTAAATCATATTTCGCTATATCGAATGTACGACTCGATCGAGATGGGGCCGACTGAAGCCTTTTTGCCCCCGGCACTCGTTGAGGCGCTCTATGTACCATCGCGAGGTCGAACCCACGGCGGAGTACGTCGCGCGGTTCGAGACGGGTGCCGACTGGCGCGAGGAGATCGAGTCGCTGGCCCGCGAGGAGGACGTCGAGGCCGGCTGGTTCACGGCGCTCGGCGCGGTCCAAGACGCGGACGTCTGGTTCTACGACCAGGAGGACACCGAGTACCGGTCGGTCACCTTCGACGAGCCGCTGGAGGTCGCGGCCTGCGTGGGCAACGTCTCACTTCTGGAGGGCGACGTGTTCGCGCACACCCACGTCGTGCTCTCGCGGCCGAGCGGGCAGGCGCTCGCGGGGCACCTCGACTCGGCGACGGTCTGGGCCGGCGAGTGTCACCTGCGCGCGTTCGCCGAGCCGCTCGAACGCTCGCACGACGAAGCCACGGACCTCGACCTGTGGCTGTGACCCGGAGCGCGCGCACGGCCTCCGCGGTCGACGCCCGATGAGACCGGACGACGAGCGCTACTTCGCGCAGATCGAGGAGCGCCTCGACGAGGCGTGGGAAGTCGCGGAAACGGCCAAAGAGCAGGGCCACGACCCGGAGCCGGAGATCGAGATCCCGGTCGCGCGCGACATGGCCGACCGCGTCGAGAACATCCTCGGGATCGACGGGGTCGCCGAGCGCGTCCGCGACTTGGAGGGAGAGATGTCCCGCGAGGAGGCCGCCCTAGAGCTGGTTACCGACTTCGTCGACGGCAGCGTCGGCGACTACGACTCCCGAGAGGGGAAGATCGAGGGGGCCGTTCGGACCGCGGTCGCGCTGCTCACCGAGGGTGTCGTCGCCGCGCCGATCGAGGGGATTGACCGCGTCGAGCTGTTGGAGAACGACGACGGCACCGAGTTCGTCAACGTCTACTACGCCGGCCCGATCCGCTCCGCGGGCGGGACCGCGCAGGCGCTGTCCGTGCTCGTCGCCGACTACGCCCGATCGCTGCTCGGCGTCGACGAGTACAAGCCCCGCGACGCCGAGGTCGAGCGCTACGCCGAGGAGATCGCCCTCTACGACAAGGAGACGGGGCTCCAGTACACGCCGAAGGACAAGGAGTCGAAGTTCATCGCGAAGCACATCCCGATCATGCTCGACGGGGAGGCGACGAGCGACGAGGAGGTCTCCGGGTTCCGCGACCTGGAACGCGTCGACACCAACTCCGCGCGCGGCGGGATGTGCCTCGTCGCCGCCGAGGGGATCGCGCTGAAGGCCCCGAAGATCCAGCGGTATACCCGCGATCTGGAGGAGGTCGACTGGCCGTGGCTCCAGGACCTGATCGACGGGACGATCGGGAAGGACGGGGCCGGCGACGGCGACGCGGCGGAAGACGCCGAGGACGAGTCCGCGGAGAGCGACGGCGACGGCGACGCCGAGAACGACGCGGAGGGGGACGGCTCGAACGCGGACGAGCCGGCCGGACCGGTCCGGGCCGACCCCTCCCAGAAGTTCCTCCGCGACCTCATCGCGGGCCGCCCCGTGTTCACACATCCGAGCGAGGCCGGCGGGTTCCGACTGCGGTACGGTCGCGCGCGCAACCACGGGTTCGCGACCGGCGGCGTCCACCCCGCGACGATGCACATCGTCGACGACTTCCTCGCGGCGGGGACACAGATCAAGACGGAGCGCCCGGGGAAGGCCCACGGCGTCGTCCCCGTCGACTCCATCGAGGGACCGACGGTCCGGCTCGCGAACGGCGAGGTCCGCCGGATCGACGACCCCGAGGAGGCCAAGGAGGTCCGC
>NZ_CBVY010000006.1:115572-118753 GCF_000513435.1 Halorubrum sp. AJ67
GCGGCCCCTTCATCGCGCCGAGGTGGTCCGGGCCGACGGTCTTCGCGGGGAACACCTTCACGAAGTCGGCACCGGCCTCGTAGCCGCGGATCGCTTCCGTCGGCGTCATCACGCCCGGCGCGGTGACGGCACCGTAGCGGTTGCACGTCTCGATCACGTCCTCGTGGAGGCTCGGCGAGACGACGAACTCCGCGCCCGCCATCAGCGTGGCCCGGGCGGTCTCGCTGTCGAGGACCGTCCCGGTGCCGACGACGACCTCGTCGTCGAAGGAGCCGGCGACCTCGCCGAGCTTCTCTGCCACGTCCGGCGTGTCGGCGGTGATCTCCACGGCGGTGACCCCGCCCTCGCGTAGCGCCTCGGTGATCTCGATGAGCTGGTCGGCCGGGACCCCGCGTAACACCGCGACGACGCCGCTGTCGACGATCTGAGAGAGCGTCTCGTTCATACCTCCCGTTTCCCGAGTCGGGACTTAAAACCGCCCCGATGCTTGCGACCGTCCGCTGGCCTCCGGTCGGGACCGCAGAGTCGACGTTCCGTGACACCCGTCGACACGAAATCGGCGGGGATCGGGGGTGATCCCCGGCGAAACGGCCGCGACGAAACACTACCCTTTTGACCCTGCTTTCGGTAATTGTCGGTATAATGGGCCGACGCAAGAAGATCGTTCAAGAGTGTGAACGGCTGATGGACACCCCGGAGAACATCCGGAACATCGCCATCGCCGCCCACGTCGACCACGGCAAGACGACGCTCTCCGACAATCTGCTGGCCGGTGCCGGCATGATCTCGCAGGACACCGCGGGCGAGCAGCTCGCGATGGACACGAAGGAGGACGAGCAGGAGCGCGGTATCACCATCGACGCGGCGAACGTCTCGATGACCCACGAGTACGAGGATACCAACCACCTCATCAACCTCATCGACACCCCGGGCCACGTGGACTTCGGGGGCGACGTCACCCGCGCGATGCGCGCGGTCGACGGCGCGCTGGTGGTCGTCGACGCCGTCGAGGGCGCGATGCCGCAGACCGAGACGGTGCTCCGGCAGGCGCTCCGCGAGGGCGTGAAGCCGGCGCTTTTCATCAACAAGGTCGACCGCCTCATCTCGGAGCTCCAAGAGGGGCCCCAAGAGATGCAAGAGCGGCTGATGTCCGTCATCGCCGACGTCAACGAGCTTATCCGCGGGATGGCCGAGAACATGGACGACATCCCCGAGGACTGGACCGTCTCCGTCGAGGACGGCACGGTCGGGTTCGGCTCCGCGCTGTACAAGTGGGGCGTCTCGATGCCGTCGATGCAGCGGACCGGCATGGACTTCGGCGACATCATGGAGTTAGAGCAGAACGACAAGCGGCAGGAGCTTCACGAGCGGACGCCGCTGTCGGACGTCGTGCTCGACATGGTCTGCGAGCACTTCCCGAACCCGGTCGACGCCCAGCCCCGTCGTGTCCCGCGCATCTGGCGTGGCGACTCCGAGTCCGAGCTGGCAGACACGATGCGGATGGTCAACGAGGACGGCGAGGTCGTCTTCATGGTCACCGACATCTCGATGGACCCGCACGCGGGCGAGATCGCGACGGGCCGCGTCTTCTCCGGCACGCTGGAGAAGGGTCAGGAGCTGTACGTCTCCGGCACGGCGGGCAAGAACCGCATCCAGAGCGTCGGCCTCTTCATGGGGTCCGAACGCGAGGAGGTGGACCGCGTCCCGGCGGGGAACATCGCGTCGGTCACGGGGCTGCGTGACGCCATCGCCGGCTCGACCGTCTCCTCCGTGGAGATGACGCCGTTCGAGTCGATCGAGCACATCTCCGAGCCGGTCATCACGAAGTCCGTCGAGGCCCAGAACATGGACGACCTGCCGAAGCTCATCGAGACGCTCCAGCAGGTCGCCAAGGAGGACCCGACGATCCAGATCGAGATCAACGAGGACACCGGCGAACACCTCATCAGCGGGCAGGGTGAGCTTCACCTCGAAGTGATCACCCAGCGGATCCGCGACAACCAGGGGATCCCGGTCATCACCGGCGAACCGATCGTTGTGTTCCGCGAGCAGCCCCAGGAGTCCTCGCGCGAGGTCGAGGGGCAGTCGCCGAACCGCCACAACAAGTTCTACATCACCGTCGAGCCGATGGACCAGGAGATCGTCGACGCCATCCAGCTCGGCGAGGTCTCGATGGACATGCCCGAACTGGAGCGCCGCGAGGCGCTGCAGGAGGCCGGCATGGACAAGGATACCTCCCAGAACGTCGAGGACATCCACCGGACGAACATCCTCATCGACGACACGAAGGGTATCCAGCACCTCAACGAGACGATGGAGCTCGTCTTGGAGGGGCTTCAGGAAGCGCTCGACGACGGCCCGCTGGCCGCCGAGCCGGTCCAGGGGTCGCTGTTCCGCCTCCACGACGCGAAGCTCCACGAGGACACCATCCACCGCGGTCCCGCGCAGGTCATCCCCGCGGTCCGCGACGCTGTCCACCGCGCGCTGATCGACGGCGAGGTCCGCCTGCTGGAGCCGATCCAGGACGTCCGGATCGACGTGCCCTCCGAGCACATGGGCGCGGCGTCCGGCGAGATTCAGGGTCGTCGCGGCCGCGTCGACGACATGTACCAGGAGGGTGACCTCATGGTCGTCGAGGGCATCGCGCCCGTCGAGGAGATGATCGGGTTCTCCTCCGACATCCGCTCGGCCACCGAGGGCCGCGCCTCGTGGAACACCGAGAACGCGGGCTTCCGCGTGCTCGTCGACAACCTCCAGCGCGAGAAGATCATGGAGATCCGCGAGCGCAAGGGCATGAAGCTCGAACTGCCGCAGTCGATCGACTACTTCTAAGTCGACGACGCGGTTCGTGGTGTGCGGCTTTCTGCGGTCTTGCTTCTGCGAAGCTCTCGTTTAGCGGCTCTCGCTTCCGACAGCTCTCGCCGTCAGCGACGACCCTGTTCTCTCGCCGGTCTCGTCACCCGCGGACGCGCCGGAGCGTCGACCGCCCGCCGACGAACGCGAACAGCAGACCGATCACGACCGCGACGAGCGGGGCGTTCGACGTCTGGGATCGCAGGAACGCCCCGTCGGGGTCCGACGGGTCGACGTAGGCGGTGGCGGGCTCGCCGACGGCGTAGCCGTCGAGGACCTCGCGAGCCGCCGACTCGGTGTCGTAGTTCGACCTGATCGCCGACGGGAA
>NZ_CBVY010000006.1:118773-121107 GCF_000513435.1 Halorubrum sp. AJ67
GTCGAGCGCACCGACCCGGTTCAGGACGCGCTGGAATCGCTGCTGGTCGAACACGCGGCGACCCCGGACGCGCTCCGGATCCCGACGTGGCGTCCGCTCGCGCGGTCGCTCGGGGTCGACGACGGACTGCGGAAGGAGTGGGGCGACGAGGATCTCTCGGCTGCGGCCCGCGGCTACGCCGACGGCGAGAACGCGATCCGCGCCGTCAACGAGGTCGCCCCCTTCGAGGTGCGCGAGCGCGCCCCGACCCGGATCGGCAACCGGATGGGTCGCCCCGAGAAGTCGGAGAGCCGCGACCTCTCCCCCGCGGTCCACACCCTGTTCCCGATCAACGAGGCGGGCGGTCCCCAGCGCGACGTCGCCGAGGCCGCGAACGTGATGGACGACACCGGCCACCGCGGGCGGCACGACTTGGAGGTCTCCGACCGGGTCTGTCCCGACTGCGGCGAGCACACCTACGCCGCCCTGTGTCCCGACTGCGAGACGCACACGGAGCCGCACTACGAGTGCGGCGACTGCGGGACAGTCTGCGAGCCGGATGAGGCCGGCCGGGTCGAGTGCCCGAACTGCGAGTGGGAGGTGACCGCCGCGACCTACCAGGAGGTCGACGTCAACGACGCGTACCGCTCCGCGTTAGAGACCGTCGGCGAGCGCGAGTCCGCCTTCGAGATCCTCAAAGGGGTTCAGGGGCTCACCTCGCGGAACAAGACCCCGGAGCCGATCGAGAAGGGCGTCCTCCGGGCGAAGAACGGCGTCACCTCGTTCAAGGACGGGACGGTCCGGTACGACATGACCGACCTCCCCGTGACGGCGGTCAAGCCCGAGGAGCTCGACGTCGCCGCGGACCACTTCCGCGAACTCGGCTACGAGACGGACATTGACGGCGAGCCGCTGCGCCACGACGATCAGGTGATCGAACTGCGCGTTCAGGACATCGTCCTCTCGGACGGTGCGGCCGAACACATGCTGAAGACCGCGGACTTCGTCGACGACCTCTTGGAGCAGTTCTACGGACTCGACCGCTTCTACGAGGTAAACGAGCGCGACGACCTCGTCGGCGAGCTCGTCTTCGGGATGGCCCCCCACACGAGCGCCGCAACTGTCGGAAGAGTGGTAGGTTTCACCTCGGCGGCGGTGGGATACGCTCATCCGTACTTTCACGCCGCGAAACGTCGGAATTGTGATGGTGACGAGGACTGCGTGATGCTCCTCATGGACGGACTTCTCAACTTCTCGAAGGAGTTTCTCCCCGACCAGCGCGGCGGGCGGATGGATGCGCCCTTGGTGATGTCCTCGCGGATCGACCCCTCGGAGATCGACGACGAGGCGCACAACATAGACATCGCGCGGGAGTACCCGCGAGAGTTCTACGAGGCGACGACGGAGATGGCCGACCCGGAGACGGTCGAGGACCTGATCCAACTCGGCGAGGACACGCTCGGCACCGACGAGGAGTACCACGGGTTCAACCACACTCACGACACGACGGACATCGCGATGGGACCGGATCTCTCGGCGTACAAGACGCTCGGCGACATGATGGAGAAGATGGACGCGCAGCTGGAGCTGGCACGGAAGCTGCGCGCGGTCGACGAGACGGACGTGGCCGAGCGCGTGATCGAGTACCACTTCCTGCCGGACATCATCGGGAACCTCCGGGCCTTCTCGCGGCAGGAGACCCGCTGTCTCGACTGCGGCGAGAAGTACCGCCGGATGCCCCTGACGGGCGAGTGCCGCGAGTGCGGCGGGCGCGTGAACCTCACGGTCCACGAGGGGTCGGTGAGCAAGTACGTCGACACCGCCATCGAGGTGGCGGAGCGGTTCGGCTGTCGTCCCTACACGAAACAGCGGCTGAAGGTGTTAGACCAGTCGCTCGAATCGATCTTCGAGGACGACACGAACAAGCAGTCCGGCATCGCGGACTTCATGTGAAGACCGGGCGGGTCCGGCCGCGGTCCGCGCGGGCCCGCCTTAGAGGTCGAGCTGTGCGGCCGACTCCACCTCGAACTGCCACACCTCCGGCTCCCCGGCGAGCAGGTCGGGGAGGGCCGCCTCGAACGCCTCGAAGTGGTCCGTCCGCGAGTGCGACTCGAACGCCTCGGCGTCCTCGTACCGCTCGAAGAAGCGGAGCATCGCCCCGTCTTCGACGTCTCTCGCTGCCCTGTAGTCGATCACGCCGTCCTCGCGGTTCGACTCCGCGACGAGGGTTTCGGCGTGGTCGAGCGCTTCGTCGATCCGGTCCGGGTCGATCGGGAACGCCGCGTGTACGACGAGCATCGTCGACGGTACACCGCGCGTTCGGAAAAGGGGACGGGAGCCGTTTCAGTCGTCCCC
>NZ_CBVY010000006.1:125899-127964 GCF_000513435.1 Halorubrum sp. AJ67
GAGACCTCCCACGCCGGCCGGCTCAACATCTCCGGTCGCGGCGCGGGCGGCCCCGAGACCGCGAGCGCGGTGCTGGGCGACGTGGGGCGGCTGGAGTAGTTGGCTCCGGGTCGCGTGCGACGCCCCGTTCGGCCGGTCGTCCGCGTTCCCGACTGTCGCCGTGCGGCTCTGTGCCGTGCGCCGCGTTGTCGAGAATCGCCGGACGGCGGGGAGATAGTCTGTGGTCCGTATCGAAACCGTTT
Organism: Halorubrum sp. AJ67; assembly: GCF_000513435.1. NCBI lineage: Archaea > Methanobacteriati > Methanobacteriota > Halobacteria > Halobacteriales > Haloferacaceae > Halorubrum > Halorubrum sp. AJ67. The sequence goes on from NZ_CBVY010000006.1 coordinate 126,142, forward strand.
TAGTGGAATCAACCGAAACTTACTCACAGAGCGCCTTAGCGCGTGATTACCCCATGAGTGACAAACCGCACCAGAATCTGGCCATCATCGGCCACGTCGACCACGGCAAGAGTACGCTCGTGGGTCGCCTCCTCTTCGAGACGGGGAGCGTCCCCGAGCACGTAATCGAGCAGCACCGCGAGGAAGCCGAAGAGAAGGGCAAGGGCGGCTTCGAGTTCGCCTACGTGATGGACAACCTCGCCGAGGAGCGCGAGCGCGGCGTCACGATCGACATCGCCCATCAGGAGTTCGACACGGACAAGTACTACTTCACCATCGTCGACTGTCCGGGCCACCGTGACTTCGTGAAGAACATGATCACGGGTGCCTCGCAGGCCGACAACGCGGTGCTCGTCGTCGCGGCCGACGACGGCGTCGCGCCCCAGACCCGAGAGCACGTCTTCCTCGCCCGCACGCTGGGCATCGACGAGCTCATCATCGGCGTCAACAAGATGGATCTCGTCGACCACGACGAGTCCAAGTTCAACGAAGTCGTCGAGGAGGTCAAGGAGCTCCTCAAGCAGGTCCGCTTCCAGACGGACAACGCGAAGTTCATCCCGATCTCCGCGTTCGACGGCGACAACGTCGCCGAGGAGTCCGAGAACACGCCCTGGTACGACGGGCCGACCCTGCTGGAGGCCCTCAACGACCTGCCCGAGACGGAGCCGCCGACGGACGCGCCGCTTCGACTCCCCATTCAGGACGTTTACACCATCTCCGGTATCGGGACCGTCCCCGTGGGACGCGTCGAGACCGGCATCCTCAACACCGGCGACAACGTCTCCTTCCAGCCGTCCGACGTGGGCGGCGAGGTGAAGACAGTCGAGATGCACCACGAGGAGGTGCCCAAGGCCGAGCCGGGCGACAACGTCGGGTTCAACGTCCGCGGCATCGGTAAGGACGACATCCGCCGCGGCGACGTCTGTGGTCCGGCCGACGACCCGCCGAGCGTCGCCGAGACGTTCAAGGCGCAGGTCGTCGTCATGCAGCACCCGTCGGTCATCACGGCCGGCTACACTCCGGTCTTCCACGCCCACACGGCGCAGGTCGCCTGTACGATCGAGTCCATCGATCAGAAGATCGACCCCTCGTCCGGTGAGGTCGCCGAGGAGAACCCGGACTTCATCAAGTCCGGCGACGCCGCGGTCGTCACCGTGCGCCCGCAAAAGCCGCTCAGCATCGAGCCGTCCGGCGAGATTCCGGAACTCGGCAGCTTCGCCATCCGCGACATGGGCCAGACCATCGCGGCCGGCAAGGTGCTGGAAGTCAACGAGCGATAATCGATGCAGCAGGCACGCGTCCGCCTCGCCGGCACGAGCCCCGAGGACCTCGACGACATCTGCGACGACGTCCGCGAGATCGCGGACTCGACGGGGGTCGCCCTGTCGGGCCCGATCCCGCTGCCGACGAAGACGCTCGAGATCCCGTCGCGAAAGTCCCCGGACGGTGAGGGGACGGCGACGTGGGAGCACTGGGAGATGCGCGTCCACAAGCGTCTGATCGACATCGACGCCGACGAACGCGCGCTCCGCCAGCTCATGCGCGTCCAAGTGCCGAACGACGTCAGCATCGAGATCGTTCTCGAAGACTGAGCGCTAGGGCGTTTCTCTTTCACCCCTTTCGTTTTTTCACGTGCCGAGCAGCGACGCGACTCGTAAACGACTCACCGCGCGTCGAGGAGTCCGACGCGACCGGCGGCGAGCCCGCAGAACGCGCCGGTCGCGTGTGCGATCAGCGCGACGCCCGGTGCGGCCGTCGTCGCGGTGAGGGCGAGGGCGACGAGC
>NZ_CBVY010000006.1:127984-129360 GCF_000513435.1 Halorubrum sp. AJ67
TTATCGGACATGGATGCGACCACTTCGGATCGCGACGGCCCGGACATCTGCGTGATCGTCCCGACGATCCGGGAGTACGAGTGCCTCCGCGCGTACGTCGAGAACGCCCGCGAACACGGGTTCGACCTCTCGCGGCTCCACTTCGTCTTAGTCACCGAGGACTTCTGTGACGTCGACGAGATGCGCGCGATGTTCGACGAGTTGGGCGTCTCCGGCGAGGTGTTCGACGGAACCCGTCGCGAGGAGTGGTACGAGGCCAACGACGCGGCGGCGTACGGCCACGTCGTCCCGGCCGCGAGCCACGCCGAGACGAGCTTCGGGCTCCTCTACATGTGGGCCGACGAGTCGTTCGACTACGGGATCTTCATCGACGACGACACGCTGCCGCACGACGACGCGGACTACTTCGGCCGCCACATGGAGAACCTCGCGTTCGGCGGCGAGATCGAGCGCGTGCGCTCCGACGAGAACTGGGTCAACGTCCTCTATCAGAACGCCGACGAACACGGGCTTTACCCCCGCGGATACCCGTACTCCGCGATGGACGAGACGGTTGAGACGGACTCGGTCGCGGTCGAGTCCGGCGAAGTCGTCGCCTCGCAGGGGCTGTGGACGAACGTCCCCGACCTCGACGCCGTCCGGATCCTGATGGACGGCGACCTGGAGGGACAGGCGCAGACCCGCACGACCGCCGACGACTTCGAGCGCGACTTCGTCGCCGGGCGCGGGGACTACCTCACCGTCTGCTCGATGAACCTCGCGTTCCGCCGCGAGGTGATCCCGGCGTTCTACCAGCTGCCGATGGATGACAACGAGTGGGACGTGGGGCGGTTCGACGACATTTGGTCGGGGCTGTTCCTGAAGCGCGCCTGCGACGTGCTGGGCGGGCGGATCTACAACGGCGGCCCCCTCTGCGAGCACAACAAGGCTCCGCGCTCGACGTTCGACGACCTCGCGAACGAGGTGGCGGGGTTAGAGCTGAACGAACACGTTTGGGAGGTGATCGACGAGGTCGGCGACGACGCCGACTCGTACGCGGCCGTGTTCGCCGAGATGGCGGACGCACTCGCGGACGGCGACTTCGCCGAGTGGAACAACGGCGCGTTCCTCAACCACTGCGGCGAGTACATGCGCGACTGGCTCGACTGCCTCGACGCTGTCAGCCGGACGCCCGCGGCCGCGGACGACTGAACCGACACGACTAAGACTGTTTAGGTAAGCCTAAAACACATGACGAACCACGATCAGGCCGAGACGAGGATGAACCGCAGACGCTACCTCGCGAGCGCCGCCGCGGTCGGCGCGGTCGGGCTCGCGGGCTGTAACGGGACGACCGACGACTCCGACGGTGACTCACAGTCGAACATCGGACAGAT
>NZ_CBVY010000006.1:133718-136004 GCF_000513435.1 Halorubrum sp. AJ67
GAAAAGAGTTCGCCGCCGCTCAGAAGCGTCGCAGCCGCTCTTCGAGACAGACGGTGACGATCGACTTCGCGATGGCGGCCCCGCCGCCGATCGGGTCGAGCTTCGTCTCGCCGAGGCGCTCGGCGTAGCGGATCGGGCGCTCGCGCACGTCGTAGCCGCGCATCAGCGGCCGGATGAGGAGTTCGGCGGAGAGGCCGGTGTTCTCGGTCCAGCCGATCTCCTCGACCACGTCGCGGCGGTACGCGCGCATTCCGGTGGTGGTGTCGTGGACGCGTTCGCCCATCAGGAGGGAGGCGAGCGCCGCGAACGCGTGGTTGCCGAACCGGTTGAACGCCGGCATCGCCGCCGCGCCGTGATAGAGCCGGTCGCCGCTCACCACGTCCGCGCCGTCGTTGATCTCGGCGAGGAACTCCGGGAGCGCCTCCATCGGGTAGGTGTCGTCGCAGTCCGTCGTGACGACCACGGGACGGTCGGGCGTCAAGATCGCCTCCTGAACCGCGACGCCGTACCCCTGCGGCTCCTGCTCGATGACCGTCGCACCGTGTTCGCGGGCGATCTCCGCGGTTCGGTCCGAGGAGCCGTCGACGCAGACGACCTCCGCCTTCCCGTCGGTGACCTCCTCGATGTCTTCGAGAACCGTTCCGATCGCCTCCTCCTCGTTGTACGTCCCCATCACGACGCTGAGGTCGTCGAAGGTGTACGGCTCGTCGCGGTCGCCGCTCGTCTCGGCTCCCGATTCGTCCTCGTCTCGCTCCGCTACCGCGGCCGCGGACCCGTTCGTCGCGTGCGCCGAGTCGCTCATTACCCGGAACTCCGCCCGCACGCACTTGAGTTTTTAGGTTTACCTAAACAAATGGCGGCGAGCCGTCACGCTTTCTCCGAGAGCCAGCCGGCCACGTCGTCGCCGACGCGGAGCGCGAGCGCGGCGATGGTGAGCGTGGGGTTCATCGCACCGCTCGTCGGGAAGACGGAACTGGAGGCGATCCAGCAGTTCTCGAGGTCGTGGGTCCGGCAGTCGGCGTCGACGACGCCCCGATCGGGGTCGTCGCTCATCCGCGTCGTTCCCATGTGGTGGTACGCGGGACCGGTGGCGTCCGGGCCGGCCACCCACTCGATGTCGGCCCCGAGCTCCGCTAAGACCTCGACTTGGATCTCCTTGGCCCGTTCGATCGTGTCGAGCGCGCGGTCGCCGACGGTCCACTCGACCCGCGGTACCGGATTCCCGCGGTCGTCGACCCGGTTGTCGGCGAGCGTGATCCGGCTGTCGGCGTCGGGGAGCTGCTCGACGAGCGCGCCCATCGCGACGTGGTTCCCGTACTCGCCCCGTAGACGCTCCAGCAGGGGATCGCCCCAGTCGTCGCCCGTCAGCGCCGACTCCACGGGCGAGGGGCCGGCGTAGTTGAAGAACTCCAGCTTGAACGGGGCCTGCGTCTCGTCAGCCTCGTCGTAGAACTGGTCGCAGGCGCTGGTGTAGAAGCCGACGTGGTTCTGTCGCGTCGGCTCGTCGAGCGTCCCCCCGCCCCCGCGAACAGGTGGTCCATGAAGAACTCGCCGACGTGGCCGCTCCCGTTCGCGAGTCCGTCCGGATAGCGGTCGGACGCGGAAAGCAGGAGGAGCCGCGGCGTCTCCACGCCGCCGGCGGCGACGACGAACGCGTCCGCCTCCTGTCTGTGCGTCTCGCCGTCGGGCGTCGCGTAGACGGCGGCCGTCACCCGGTCGTCGCCGTCGTGTTCGAGCCGCTCGACCGGCGCGCGGTCGATCACGGTCGCGCCCGCGTCCTCGGCGCGCTCGACGTGGACCGTCGCGTCGTACTTCGCGCCCGCGGGACAGACGGGCTGGCAGGTGCCGTAACCGACGCAGGCGGAGCGACCGTCGTACGCCTCGGAGTTGCGCGCGTTCGGCACCGAGTGCATGTCGATCCCGAGTTCCTCGCAGGCCTCGGCGAACAGCGAGTCGCTGTAGGACGGCTCGAACGCCGGCATCGGGTGCGGCTCCTCGCGGGGCGGCGCGTAGGGGTTGTCCGACGCGCCCGCGACGCCCAGTTCGCGCTCGGCCTCCGCGTAGTAGGGCCGCAGGTCCGCGTAGTCGATCGGCCAGTCCGGCCCGACGCCGCGCTCGGTCCCGGAGTTAAAATCGCCCTCGTGGAGCCGCATCACCATCCCCTGCCAGTGGAGCGTCGACCCGCCGACCCCCTTCACGCGGGCGTGGTTCAGCGGGTAGCTCCACTCCGTCGACCCGGCGTTCTCGTAGGCGTCGCGCGCGCCGCCTACGTCCCAGACGTCCGGC
>NZ_CBVY010000006.1:138355-138998 GCF_000513435.1 Halorubrum sp. AJ67
GGTCGATAGGCCCCGACGGGATGCGGTTGGCGGGCGCGCCGAACGGCTCGGCGTCGATCGATCCGGCGGGCGACGTCGCGATTCTCACCGTGACGCTGGTCGCCCCCGACGGCTCGACGTTCACCTACCGGCAGGAGGCGACCGTCCGCACGCTCGATTCCGATCGCGTTGAGGTCGTCTGGCCGCCCGAGCGGTGGGTGTGTCGGCTCGTCACGGAGTGTGGGAGCGAGGGGACGTACCTCCCCGACAAGTCGGGGGTTCACTCCGAGTGGGTCGTCTTCGAGACGGTCGCCGAGACGAACTGAGACCCGTACGTTAGAGGGGTTTGTCGTGTCGAAGCTGTCGACTCCGCGATCGCCGAAGCCCCAGCCGCTCGATACGAAGCGGCCGGCTCTGTAACTGGTGAAGCGCCAGCGGTTCGCTCCGACACGGTCGCTTTCGCCGGGATTGCTTCTCCCACGCGGATCGACGAAGCCCCAGCTGTGAGACTGCCAGACGCTCGCTGCGTTCCTCAGTCACTCACTTCGTTCGCTCCTTCCGGTACTTACATCGCCTCTGGCAGTCTCACGGCTGCCCCTTCGAGTCCCGCCCCGCACAGCGACCGCGCCTCACGCCTCCCCAGCCTCGTCGCTGGCGGTCATTC
>NZ_CBVY010000006.1:142664-145305 GCF_000513435.1 Halorubrum sp. AJ67
GTTCCGCCGCGTGACGCTGCCCGCGATCCGCCCGGCGATCGCCGCCGGGTCGCTGCTCGCGGCGCTGTACGCGGTCTCGGACTTCGGAACGCCCTCGATCATGCGGCTGTCGGTGTTCACCCGACAGATCTACGTCGAGTACAACTCCTTCGGAAGCGACTACGCCGCGCTGCTCTCCTTACAGCTGCTCGTCGTCGTGCTGTTCGTGCTCGCGCTGGAGTGGCTCGTCCGCTCCGACGCGCCCTCGCACGGGGACGACGCGGGCCGCACCGACGACCGGGTGTCGCTGGGCCGGCTCCGGTGGCCCGCGACGCTTCTGCCCGCGGGGGTGTCCGCGCTCGCGCTCCTCGTCCCGCTGTGGATCCTCGGCCTGTGGCTGGTCCGGTCGGAGGCGGGCCGCCGCCCGTCGATGGCGTTCGAGCCGGTTCAGGTGCTCAACTCCCTGTCGGTGTCGCTCGCGGCGGCGGTCGTCGCCGCGCTGGCGGCGATCCCCATCGCGTACTTCGCCGCGAACCACGACTCGCCGCTCGCCGTCCTCTTCGAGCGCGCGACGTACGTCGGCTTCGCGGTGCCCGGCATCGTCCTCGCGTTGGCGCTCGTCTACTTCGGCTCCAGTTACCTGCCGTGGATCTACCAGACGCTGCCGCTCCTCGTGTTCGCGTACGTCGTGCGCTTCCTCCCGCAGGCGGTCGGATCGAGCCGGACCTCGATCCTCCAGGTCGACCCCCGCCTCGTCGAGGCGGGCCGAACGCTCGGCGAGTCCTCGATGGGGACGTTCAAGCGGGTCACGCTCCCGCTCACCCGGTCGGGTATCGTCGCCGGCGCTGCCCTGGTGTTTCTCACCGCGATGAAGGAACTCCCCGTCACGCTGATCCTCCGCCCCTCCGGGTTCGAGACCATCGTCACCCAGATCTGGCGCGCACAGGGGTCCGCACTGTACCAGTACGCGGTGGTGCCGACGCTGATCTTACTCGTCATCTCGGGGCTCTCGATGGTCGTCCTCCTCTCGCAGGAGGGCGGCCAAGAGGGACTGTAACACCGGAATTTTTGGATATTGCGTGCGAACTCGCGATACCCGGCGGCGACCACTCACGGGCACGCGCCACCGCAAGTGGTCGTTCTCGCGTTGCCCCGTCGTTCCGTGCCGAGCCGCTTCGGAAGGGCCTTTTAACCCGCCCGTCGAACGGACGGTATGTTCAGGCAGTTCCGGTCGGAGGTCGAGACGGCGATGGCGGACGCGCTCGCCTCGCTCGACCTCCCGACCGACGACCTCGGCATCGAACGCCCGCCGGAGGAGATGGACGCGACGCTCGCCTCCAGCGTCGCCTTCCGACTCGCGGGCGAGGTCGGCAACGCGCCGCCGAACGTCGCGGAGACGGTCGCCGAGGCCGTCGACGTCTCGGGGACCGACTACGTCGAGTCGGTCGACACCGCCGGCCCGTACGTCAACTTCCACGCGAACGAGCGCTACCTCGCCGACACGCTCGACGCGGCCGCCCCCGACGCCGACTACGGCGCGCTCCCCGACAAGGAGACCTCCGTGGTGGTCGAGCACACCAGCGCGAACCCGACCGGTCCGGTCCACGTCGGCCGCGCGCGTAACCCAATCGTCGGCGACGCGGTCGCGACCCTCCTTGAGTACGCCGGCTACGACGTCGACCGCCACTACTACGTCAACGACGCCGGCCGACAGATGGCGGTGTTCACGTGGGCCTACGAACGGTTCGACGAGTCGGACTTGGAGAGCGAGCCCGCCCGCGACCGCGCCGAGTACGACCTCGTGCGCTACTACCGGAAGGGGAACGCCTTCTTGGACGAGGCTGACGAGGACGCCGTCGAGGCGGCCGAAGCGGAGATCCAGTCGATCCTTCAGGGGCTCGAATCCGGCGACGAGGAGACCTACGAGCGCGTCGGCGAGGTCGTCGACACCGTCCTCGGCGGCATGAAGGCGTGTCTCGCCCGCCTGCCCGCCGAGTTCGACGAGTTCGTCAAGGAGACTCGGTTCATGCGCGACGGCTCGACGGACGATATCGCGGATAGGCTCAAGGAGACCGATCAGGCCGTCTACGAGGAGGACGCCTGGCAGCTCGAACTCGACGACTGGGGGATCGACAAGAACCTCGTCTTCCTCCGGTCGGACGGGACGAGCCTCTATACCACCCGCGATCTGGCCCACCACGAGTGGAAGTTCGCGAACTACGACCGCGCTGTCACCGTCCTCGGCGAGGACCACAAGCTCCAGGCCGACCAGCTGGACGCGACGCTCGAACTGCTCGGCAACGACACCGACCGCCTCGGCAACGTCATCTACTCGTACGTCAACCTCCCCGACGGGAAGATGTCCACCCGGAAGGGGACCGGCGTGATGCTCGACGACCTCCTCGACGAGGCGATCGACCGCGCCCGCGACGCCGTCGAGTCCCGGATGGACGACCGCATCCGCGACGACGACCTCTCCGAGGAAGACGTCGAGCGCATCGCCCATCAGGTCGGAATCGGCGCGGTCCGGTACGACATCGTCTCGAAACAGCCCGCGAAGGCGATCACCTTCGAGTGGGAGGACGCGCTCGACTTCGAGGCGCAGTCGGCCCCGTTCGTCCAGTACGTCCACGCCCGCTGTGCGGGCATCCTGAGCGAGGCC
>NZ_CBVY010000006.1:145742-156174 GCF_000513435.1 Halorubrum sp. AJ67
GATCGCGACGTTCACGCGCGAGTTCGCCGACGCGTACAACGCGTTCTACCGCGAGTGCCCGGTCGTCACCGCCGAGACCGACGACCTGCGCGCCGCCCGCCTCGCGGTCGTCGCGGCCGCGAAACACACGATGGCGAACGCGCTCGACGTGCTGGGCGTCGAAGCGCCGGAGTCGATGTAGGCCGGGCCGAGAGACGCGAGCGCCCGTCGTCCCGCTCTGAGCGAACCACCGCTGGACCCGACCGAGACGGATGTTTCCGGCCGTATCGACAGGTCAAAGCTTACTTACACGCACGCGACCGTATTCGAACCAATGAGTAGCGACGCACAGGAGGCGAACGAGGACCGCCGGAAGTACGAGTTCCGCAAGGTCATCGAGGAGCTCAGAGACTTCGAGGGCTCCGGCACCCAGCTCGTCACCATCTACGTCCCCGACGACCGGCAGGTCTCCGACGTGGTGGCCCACGTCACCCAAGAGCACAGCGAGGCGTCGAACATCAAGTCGAAACAGACGCGGACCGCCGTCCAAGACGCGCTCACCTCGATCAAGGACCGGCTGCGCTACTACGACACCTACCCGCCGGAGAACGGGCTCGTGATCTTCTCGGGCGCGATCGACGCCGGCGGCGGCCAGACCGACATGGTCACCCGGACGCTGGAGTCCCCCCCGCAACCGGTGGAGTCGTTCCGGTACCACTGCGACTCCGCGTTCCTCACCGAGCCGCTCGAACACATGCTCGAAGACACCGGGCTCTTCGGGCTCATCGTCTTGGACCGCCGCGAGGCGAACGTCGGCTGGCTGAAGGGGAAACGCGTCGAGCCGGTCAAGTCCGCCTCCTCGCTCGTCCCCGGCAAACAGCGGAAAGGAGGACAGTCCGCACAGCGGTTCGCCCGCCTGCGCTTAGAAGCCATCGACAACTTCTATCAGGAGGTCGCGGGGATGGCCGACGACCTGTTCGTCGACAAGCGCCACGAGCTCGACGGCATCCTCGTCGGCGGCCCGTCGCCGACGAAAGACGAGTTCCTCGACGGCGACTACCTCCACCACGAGCTTCAGGACAAGGTCCTCGGCAAGTTCGACGTCGCGTACACCGACGAGTCGGGCCTGAAGGACCTCGTCGACAACGCCAGCGAGGTGCTCGCCGACCAGGAGATCGTCGAGGACAAACGGAACATGGAGACGTTCTTCGAGAACCTCAACACCGGCGAGGAGGCGACCTACGGGTTCGAACAGACCCGCCGGAACCTGATCATGGGATCGGTCGACCGACTGCTCATCTCCGAGGACCTCCGCTCCGACGTCGTCGTCTACGAGTGCCCCAACGGTCACGAGGAGTACGAAGTGATCGACTCGCGGCACTCGACGCCCGACCACGAGTGCGCGGAGTGCGGTGAGGCGGCCGAGGTCGACGAGCGCGAGGATGTCATCGAACACCTGATGGCTATCGCCGAGCAGCGCGGGACGGACACAAAATTTATTTCGACGGACTTCGAGAAGGGCGAACAGCTGCTCGACGCCTTCGGTGGTATCGCCGGCATTCTGCGGTACTCGACCGGCGTCTGAGTACCGAAAAGCCCGCTTCGGCCGTCGCTACTGCTGCTCCGGTTCGACTGGCGTCGGTGCGATCTCCAGACACGCGCAGGCGTCGGTCTCCGGGTCGAAACAGTCCGGGCACTCCGGCTGGCGATCGATGATCGTGTCGAGCCGCTCCGCGACCGTGTCGTCGATGACCGCCTCAAGCTCGCGGGCCTCCGCCTGGAAGTCCTCGACCGCGAGGACGTTCGCGAGGAATCGCTCGATGATACAGTAGGTCTGAAGGGCCTTTCTGGCCCGCACGATGCCGTCGTCGGTGAGCTTGACGCCCTTGTACTTCTCGTGTTCCGCGAGCCCGCGCTCTTCGAGCTTGCCGATCATCTCGTTGGCGCTGGCCGGGCTGACGCCGAGCGCGTCGGCTATCGACCCGGTCGACGCGGGGCCGTCTTCGCTGTCCTGTACGACGTATATCGTCTTAAGGTACTGATCTGCGGTGTTCACGGCTGTCCTCCGTCGCTCGTCGGCGACTCGTCTGCCCGGTTCATCGTCGTTCCATGACCTCCGTGACCTCGCGCACTCCCTCGGCCTCGTCGTCGCGGATCGCCGTCAGGGTCGCGAGCAGCTCCTCGCGGTCGATCGAGAACGCCACGTCGGACCCTTCGATCGCCTCGATGAGGTCGTCGTAGAACTTGTAGGCCGTCTCCTCGTTACACAGCTGGTCGTACAACACGTCGTCGAAGTCCTCCGGTCGCGTCCGCCCGTAGCGGGCGTCGACCAGCGACTCGATCTCGCCGAACGGGACGCTCTCCACGCCGAGCCCCTCGATGAGGGCCTCCAGCCGCTCGCGGTGGTCGGCCGACTCCTCGGCCGCGTCCGCGAGCAGCGCCTCCACCTCCGCGTCGAGTTCGGCGTCCAACTGCTGGTAGTGACGGTGCGTTCGCGCTTCGACGACCTCTTCGAGGACGATTCCGATCTGGAGCAGTCGCGCGAGCTGGTCGTCCGAGGTGACCCGTTGGCTCACGCTCACCGCGACCACCCGAGACGGTGCGATACGCGGGTTCGCATGTCTCCGTCTCGGGCGTCGCCGGTCTTAAGCGATTCCCCTCGCGGGCCGCGAACGCGCTGGAAAAACCGAGTCCGGGATCGAATGATTCCGACAGCCTACTGGAGACGCTCGACGACCAGTTCCTCGACGTCGTCGCGGAACTCGTCGACCGCGATCTCCTCTAACACGGGCACGAAGAAGCCCTCGACGAGCATGTTCCGGGCCGTCCGCGAGTCGATCGAGCGGCTCTCCAGGTAGAACAGGTCCTCAGCGTCGACCTGTCCGACCGTCGCCGAGTGCGAGGCCTCGGTGTCGTGGTTGTGGATGATCAGCTTCGGCGACGCGTCCGCCTCGGCGTCGTCCGACAGCATCAGCGTGTTCTCGCGCTGGTAGCTGGAGGTGTTCCACGCGTCCTCGCCGACGTCTTGAACGCCCTCGTACACCGAGCGGGCGACGTCGTCGAGCACGCCGCGCGTCACCAAGTCCGCGGTCGTCTGCTCCGCCTGGTGCCAGACGCGGGCGTTGATGTCGAAGTGCTGGTCGTCGGTGCCGAAGAAGGTCCCGACGATCTGGCTCTCGGAGCCGTCGCCGTTGAGTTCGGTCTCGATATCGGAGCGAGTGAGCTTCGAGCCGAAGTTGCTCTCGATCCAGTCGACCGTCGCGTACGTGTCGGTCACGCCGCGCTTCAGCGAGTAGGTGTACGAGTCGGTGTCGAGGTTCTGGAGCGAGCCGAACTGGACGTTCGCGTTCTCGCCCGCGACGACCTCGACGAGGTTCGAGAAGTACCGGTCGTCGCCGACCTCGCTTTCACCCGTCTCGATCGATTCGAGGATCGTCACCGACGACGACTCCTCGGCGACGACGAGCGTCTGGCTGAACAGCGAGCGGGAGTTCATCTCCGCGCGCACCGTCACGTCCTCGACGTCGACGCCCTCGGGGACGTAGACGAACGTGCCGGTGGTAAAGAGCGCGACCGAAAGCGCCGTGAGGTAGTTGTGGTCGGGGTCGAGGACGGAGCCGAAGTTCGCCTCGATGATGTCGCCGTACTCGGCGAGCGCCTCGGTAAAGGGGAGGACGACGGCCTCGTCGTCTCCCGCGGTCCGTTCGGTCGCGTCCGCCTGGTTCAGCGGGTCGACGAGCGCCTCGAAGTCCAGCGCCTCCAGGTCGGTCCAGCGGCGGCCGGGCGTCTGGATGACGTCCGGCAGCTCCGCCGTCTCCAGCGCGGCGAGCGCGTCCAGACGGGTCTCTAAGAGCCACTCGGGCTCGTCGCGTTCGTCGGCGATGCGTCGTACCGTGTCCTCCGAGAGGCTCTCGATTGCTTGCGTGCTCATGTTATCCGAGCGAACCCTCCATCTCGAGCTCGACGAGCCGGTTCAGCTCGACGGCGTACTCGATCGGCAGCTCCTCCGTGATCGGCTCGATGAAGCCCGAGACGATCATCTGTTTCGCGTCGTCGTCGTCGAGACCGCGCGACTGGAGGTAGAAGATGTCCTCGTCGCCGATCTTGCCGACGGTCGCCTCGTGGGCGACGTCGACCTTCGACTCGTTGATCTCCATGTACGGCATCGTGTCGAGGTCGACTCGTTGTCGAACATCAGCGCGTCGCACTCGACGGCCGTCGAGGAGTTCTCCGCGCCGTCGGCGATGTGGACGAGACCGCGGTAGTTCGTGCGGCCGCCGTCCTTCGCGATCGACTTCGACTCCACGGTGGACTTCGTGTTCGGCGCGTTGTGGTACACCTTCGCGCCGGTGTCGATGTCCTGCCCCTCGCCGGCCATCGCGATGGTGATGTGGTTGTCGGACGCGCCGCGGCCCTTCAGGATCGTCGACGGGTACAGCATCGTCGCCTTCGACCCCATCGAGCCGGAGATCCACTCCATGCGCCCGCCCTTCTCGGCGATGGCGCGTTTCGTGTTCAGGTTGTACGTGTTCTTCGACCAGTTCTGGACGGTCGAGTACTGGACGTGGGCGTCCTCGCCGACGAACACTTCGACGCCGCCGGAGTGGAGGTTAAAGGCCGAGTACTTCGGGGCCGAACAGCCCTCGATGTAGTGGACCTCGGAGCCCTCCTCGGCGATGATGAGCGTGTGTTCGAACTGGCCCATCCCCTCGCTGTTCATCCGGAAGTACGCCTGAATCGGCATCTCAACGGTGGTGTCCTCCGGGATGTAGACGAACGAGCCGCCGGACCAGATCGCGCCGTGAAGCGCGGCGAACTTGTTGTCGCTCGGGGGAACGCACTTCGTCATGAAGTGCTCGCGGACGATCTCCTCGTGGTCACGGACGGCCTTGTCCATGTCACAGAAGATGACGCCCTTTTCTTCCCACTGTTCTTGCATGTTCTGGTAGACGATCTCGGACTCGTACTGCGCGCCGACGCCCGAGAGCGCGTTCTTCTCGGCCTCCGGAATGCCGAGCTTGTCGAACGTGTCCTGAATCTCCTCGGGGAGGTCCTCCCAGTTTTCCGCGCCGCCGCGGACATCGATGTCGGGACGGATGTACGGAACAATCTCGTCGATGTCGATCTCCGAGAGGTCCGGCTGGCCGGGCCAGTCGGTCGGCATCGGCATCTCTTGGAACTGTTCGAGCGCGCGCAGGCGGCGCTCCAACATCCACTCCGGTTCGTCCTTGTCCTCCGAGATGACGCGGACCGTCTCCTCGGTGAGGCCCTTCTCGGTCTGGAAGGCGGACTTCTCCTCCTTTTTGAACTCGAAGCGGGCCTCGGTGTCCGTCTCTTGTAGGTCGTCCTGTTGTGAACTCATGGTGTATTGTTACTGTTTTCCGCGTTTAGGTGTGTCGCGTGCCCGCATTCGGTTACGCCGCCTCGAAGGCTTCCTCGCGGACCCAGTCGTATCCCTCGTCTTCGAGCTTCTCCGCGAGATCCGCGCCGCCGCTCTTGACGACCTCGCCGTCTAACATTACGTGAACGTGGTCCGGCTCGACGTAGTCGAGGACGCGCTGGTAGTGCGTGATCTGGAGGATGCCCGTGCCCTGCTCGTCGCGGAGCGCGTTGATCCCCTTCGAGACGTCCTCTAGGCGGTCGATGTCCAGCCCGGAGTCGATCTCGTCGAGCACGGCGACGCTCGGCTCTAACATTGCGGCCTGGAGGACCTCGTTCTGCTTCTTCTCGCCCCCGGAGAAGCCGGCGTTGAGGTAGCGCTGCATGAACTTCTCGTCCATGTCGAGCAGCTCCATCTTCTCCGAGAGGATCTCTTGGAACTCGGCGACGCCGATCTCGCCCTCGTCGGCGGCACCCTCCATGGGCGAGGTATCGTACCCCTCGTCGTCCTCCTCGTCGGCCTCCGCCTCCGCTTCGTCCTCGTCTTCGAACAGCTCCTCGCGTTCGTCCGCCTTCGCGTTGAGCGCCTGTCGGAGGAAGTTCGTCATGGTGACGCCCTCGATCTCGGCGGGGTACTGGAAGCCGAGGAAGATGCCGAGCGCGGCGCGCTCGTTCGGTTCCAGGTCTAAGAGTTCCCAGTGGTAGTCCTCGTCGTCGAGGTCGGCGTCGATGTCCGCGACGTCCTCCTCGCTGAGGTGGAGCAGGATCTCGCCGCCGGTGACCTCGTACGCCGGGTGGCCGGCGATCACCTTCGCGAGCGTCGACTTCCCCGACCCGTTCGGCCCCATCAGCGCGTGGATGTCGCCGGACTCGACGGTCAGGTCGACCCCGAGAAGGATGCGTTCGCCGCCCTCTTCCGCCACTCGTGCGTGAAGATCGTTGATTTCGAGAGTAGCCATATGTATTCTCGTGCCTCGTACCCTAACAGTAGGAGTTGAGGGGGTTAATGGTTACGCATCTCCCCGTCAAAACTCGCATATCGACCAAGAAATTTTCTAACGATCGAAAACTGCTTTCGATAGACGGCGTTCTCGCTCGTCCACGGTCACATGAACGAGCCGAGTCCGGTCTGTTCTTGGCCCGTCTTGACCTCCTCCCACGACATGCCGAGCGCCTCTATCACGCGCTCTATCGGGCCTTTCAGCGTCTTGTCGAGCATCTTCTCCCAGTCGACCTCGAACTCCTCGGGGACCTGGTCGGCGTACTCGAAGCAGATCACGTCGGGATCACGTTTGAACTCCCCGTACAGGCGGTCGCGCTGCGGGTCGAGACCGACTTCCTCTTCCATCCGCGCCCAGAAGTCGGGGTGTACCTTCTTGATGTACAGCCGCTTCGGCTTCGACCCGCTCCCGAAGTTCGTCCCCAGCATGAGGTTGGCGTACTTCGCCCCGCGGACCTGTGCGGTCGGCGTCTCGTAGGCGTCGAGCTTCTTGCCGATCCCGCCCGGGATCCCGATCTCCTCGACGCTTATCTCCCCGTCGAGCACCTCCGCGATCACGTCCACGAGATACGACTTCACCTCCTCCATGTCCTCGTCGATGTCGTCGCCCGTGACGATCGTCTCGATGACGTTCTGCTGGACCTCCTTTGTGATGCCCGCGATGTCCGACCGCTTGTACTCGAACCCCGTGATGTCGATGTCGTCGACGTCTTTCCCCTCCTTCCAGACGATGTGGCCGGCGTACCGCTTCTTCTTGCCCGCCTGGAAGAAGCGTCGGTAGAGCTTCTCGAACTCGATCTCGAAGCGGTGTGAGTCGGCGTTCAGTTCCTCGCGCGCGAAGTCGTCGTAGCGGTCGTTGATGTGGTCCGCTATCTCGAAGGAGGTCTCGATCGCGTTTTCTTTCGATAAATCTCCGAGAGAAAGCATGACGCTGTCGGTGTCTCCATATGTAACTTTCCGGTCAAGTTCGCCGGTCACGTCGGCGGTGAAGGCGATCACCTCGCGGTTGGTAGAAGTGACGCCAGCGCTCATTTCACGGTCGTACAGGCGGAATCGATCCCATCCGAAAACGCCGTACAAACTGTTCATCAAGACCTTGACAGCTCCCTGCTGACGGTCGTACTGCTCGTACGCCTCGGTCCCCGGATCGTGTTCGTTCCGGAGCGCCTTCTTCTCCTCGCGTTCGTCGAGCAGTTCGTTCACCATCTCCCGGATGATCCCGTCGGGCTCCTTCCGGAAGTGGACGCCCGTCGGGGTCCGGTACGTCTCGCCGTCGTACTCCTCGGGGTCGACCTTCGTCTCCGGCGACGCGTTGATCGTCACCATCGACATCGGGTAGAGGCTCTTTAAGTCGAGCACGCTCACCATCTCGCGGACGCCGGAGATCGGCTCGAACACCGCGCCGCCCTCGAACTCCTCGGCCTCCTGTTGCCCCTTCGAGGGGAGCGCGAAGTTCCCGTAGGCCATGTGGAGCACGTACATGTCGACCGCGTCGCCCGGCGTCGTCGCGTCCTCCAGCTTACAGCCGACGATCTTCCGGGCGTCGTCCCAGAAGGCGATCACGTCCTGCGTCCGGTCGATCTCGACGCACAGTTCCACGTCGCGGATGCTGTACTCCAAGAGTCGTTCGGGGTCCTGCTCCCAGAGGTCGCCGATGTCGCCCGTGTATCGCTCCTTGCCGACGCCGAGTTCGCGCTCGCCGACCGCGTCGAGCCGGTACGACTCCAGTTCGGTGAACATCGTGCGCTTGTAGGCGTACAGCAGGTCGAAGACGACTCTCCCCTTGATGTCCGGGCCGCCCCAGCCGGAGCGCCACACCTCGCCGATCCGGGAGAGCCGGTCGACGGAGAGGTCGTACTGGCTCCCGTCGTCGAGCACCTCCAGCCGGTCGAGGACGTACGGCGCGTCGAAGTCTTCGAAGTTCCACCCGGTCAGCACGTCGGGGTCCGTCTCGTCGATGTACGCGACGAACGCGTCGAGCATCGCGGCCTCCTCCTCGAAGGTGCGGACCCCGAAGTCCAGCGCCTCGTCGCCGTCCTCGCCGTCGACGATCCCCTCGTAGTCGGGGAGGTCCTCGGGGGACGGCACCTCGGCCTCGGGGGCGTCGTACAGCCAGACGACGTACTCGTCGTCGTAGGAATCGTGGCTGGTGAGACAGATGATCGGCTCCTCGCCGTCCTCGGGGAAGCCGCGGCGGTCGTCTACCTCGATGTCGAAGGTGTTCACGCGGAGGTCGGCGTCGACGTCGGCGGGTTCGAGGTGGCCCTGATGGACCTGGATCGTCCCCTCGCCGTCGTCGAGCCGCCGCTCCTCGACCCGGATCCCGCCGTTGATCCCGTTGTCGATCAGAAAGCGGTTCGGGAAGAGGATGTCCGCCTCGAACGTCGTCCGGAAGTCGTCGCGGATGTTCCCCACGTCGCGGGGCGTACGTGTGACGATCCGAGTGAGCGGCTCGCCGCGGATGCTCTCGTACGGCTCGCCGTCGGGGTCCTCCTCTCGCGTCCCGATCACCACGTCGTACTCCTCGACCGGGTCCCGATCGAGGTCGGCGGTCGGGACGTAGAAGTACGGCTCCACGCCGAGCACGCGGAGGTGTTCGACGGCGTCGCGTTCGGCGTCCCCGTCGGTGTTCTCCGCGGGCCGCCGGCCGAACACGTGGACGACCGGGTATTCGTCGCTGCCGTACCCTTCGACGGCGTAGTCGATCTGGGTGATCATCAGCTCGACGGTCCCCGTCGACTCCGGGAACTTCGCCTCGTCGACGTCGACGACGTCGCTGACGCGCCCTCGCCCGCCGCCGGCGACGACGGCCGCCTCCTGTGCGGCCAGGTCCTCCCGTTCTGTCTGCGTGCCGTCGTCCGCCCCGTCGTCCGCCGCCCCGGTCGACGAGAAGTCCGACAGCCCCGACTGAGTCATACCCGTGCTTCGGCGTCACCCGGCTAAAAAACTCGGCTTTCGGGTCCGGCGAGGTCTCCCGCCACGGAAAGGCATTTAATGTGTGACGGCTTACCAAGGTCTATGTCTTCGGACCCACGTTCCGAATCTCAGGCGGCTCGCCCGGCCGATCTCGACGCGGTCGACGACGAGGTGGAGGTGTACGAGGACGACGGGAACGTGGTGATATTCGACGCGACGAACCCTCTCGCGTGGGTTGAGGCGAGCCGAACAGTGCGGCTCGCCGACGCGGTCTGACGGTCGCATCCGGGCGGAACCCCTTTCTCCCGGCACGTCGTAGCCTCGGGCGTGTTCAGCCTCGACGAGGACGACGAGGGCGAGATCTCCGTCGGCGAGAGCTCCGACGCCGAGCGGAAGATGACGCCCGACATCCCCGAGGCCCCGTCAGTGAAGACGTTCGACGACGCCGGGGACTTCGAGGGCGCGAGCGATGTCGACTCCGGTACGCTCCGCGCGTTCGTCGTCGCCGTCATCTACGCCAACGCCGCCGTCCTCCTCGTCGCGCTCGGCCCGATGGTGTGGTTCTTCGAGGGTTGGTCCCGGCTCGGCCCCGCCCTGATCGTCGCCGGCCTCTTGGCCGGCGTCCGGACGTACCAGACGTACCGCTCGTGGAGCCGAGCCCGGGACGGAGACGCGGACTCCGGCGAGTCCGGCTCCGGCGAAAAGGCGGACGTGGATAGCGACGCCGACCCCGACGACGAGACCGCTACCGCCGACGACGACCGCACGGGCGCCGACCCAGAGCCTGCCTCCCCGGAAGCGTAATGTCCGACGACCACGCCCGTTCAGCCATGCAGACGGTTCGCGACGACGACGGCGAGACGTACCTCCTCGTGAAACGCTCCGCCGAGTCGAGCCGCGTGCGGGACCCGGCCACCGGCGCGGAGCGGTACGTCGACAACGACGATCTTCGAGTCGTTGAGGGCGAGTCGCCGCTCGCGACCGCCGCGTCGGGCGTTCCCGAGCCGGTCCGGCAGACGCTCGGAGCGGTCCGCGACGACCGGTCGCTCGGCCTGCTCGCGGTGATCGTCGACGAGGGGCCGATCGCCGCGGTCGACCTCCTCGACGCGGCTGACATGTGCGAGTCCGACCTCCACGGCGCGCTCACCGAGTTCCGTG
>NZ_CBVY010000006.1:156904-161134 GCF_000513435.1 Halorubrum sp. AJ67
TCAGTCGTCGGTGAGTTCCGCGACGCCGAGTTCCCCCGCGTCCTCCGACGGACGGTCGAGCGATTCGAGCGGGATCCTTCTCGACGGTGACCAGTTCGTCGGCCGCGACCCACTAGCTCGTCGTCGTGGCTCACGATGATGATCTGCGCCACGCCGAAGCCCCGCATCTCCTCGACGAGCCGGACGAGCCGCGGGAACGTGACCGGAGTCGAGGAAGACGGTCGGCTCGTCGAGGATGAGCGGCGGCGTCGGTGCCGCCCCCTCGATGCCCTCCGAGAGCAGCCGGTAGATCGCACAGCGCAGCGAGAGGTTGAACAGGGCGCGCTCGCCGCCCGAGAGCTGCTCCGGGTCGAGTGGCTCGCCGTCCTTCTGGTAGACGGTGAGGACGTACTCGCCGTCGAGCTCGATGTGCGAGTAGGCGTCGTTGCCGTACACCAGTTCGAACGTCTCGTTCAGGGTGCGTTCTAACTCGCTGACGTTGCGCTGGCGAAGCTCCGCGCGCAGGTCGCCGTACATCGACTCTAGCCCGTTCGTCTCGTCGTGGAGGGCTTCGAGCGCCTCGACCCTCTCGGTGAACCTGTCACGCTCCGCCCGGAGCTCTTCCAGCGCCTCAATCTTGGTGCGAGTACTCTGGATACTCCCGACGAGCTCGTCGCGCTGGTCGGCAAGTCGATCAAGCTCTTCGGTGACCTCCTCGATGTAGTCCTCCGCTTTCTGCTTCTCCTCGCGGGCCGTCTCGACGGTGTCCTCGTCGACCGCCTCGCGTAGTTCGTCTCGGCGCTCCCGCTTGTCGGCGAGCCGCTCCCGCCGCTCGTCGTTGAGGTCCGCGACGTTCTCGCGCTTCTCGCGGACCCGCTCGGTCCGGTCCTCCAGCTCGTCGATCGCCTCCAGCCGTTCCTCGATGGCGTCGACGCGTTTGCGCGCGGTCTCGACCTCGTCGAGCGCGTCCTCTAACTCCGCGACGCGTTCGTCCGTGTCAGCCGCCTCCCCGCGCTTTGCTTCGGCAACTTCGCGGGTTTCCGCCGCCTTCTCGCGGAGCTGCTCCGCCTCGTCGCGCTTCGCTTCTGCTTCGTCGCGTCTGGCCTCGGCCTCCTCGCGCTTCTCCGCGGCCCGCTCTTCCAGCATCTCGGCCGCGTCGTCGATCTCCGCGAGCCGTTCCTCGGCCTCGACCATCGGGTCGAGCACCTCGATCCGGCCTTCGAGATCGCCCTCGCGCTCGCGGGCCGCTTCGAGCCCGTCCTCGAGTTCCGTGACCCGCTCGCGGTCCTCCTCGATCCGGTGCGCGTGCGGCGAGTCCTCGACCGGCTGACCGCATTCGGGACACTTCCCCGCGTCGAGGAGCTCTTCGGCCTCGGCGACGCGCTCACGGGCGTTCTTCAGCTCCGCCTCCAGCTCCGCGATCCGCTCGCGGACCTCGCCGCGCTCCTCGCGGAGATCGTCGCGCCGGTCGGCGGCCTCACCGCGGTCGACATCGGCGTCGTCGAACCGCTCCCGGAGTTCGTCCGCCTCTGTCTGTAAGTCGGTGAGGCTCGCCTCGCGCTCGTCGGCCTCAGTCTCCGCGTCGTCGGCCGTCGCCTCCAGTTCGTCGGCGCGCTTCTCGGCCTCGTCGGCGCGCTCTGTGAGGTCCTCGGCCTTCTCTGCGAGGTTCTCCGCCTGCTTGCGGAACCCCTCGGCCTCAACGCGGACGTCGCTCAGATCGCCTTGGAGGTCGTCCTCGCGGATGTCGAGCTCCTCTCGCCGTTCGGCGACCGTGTCCGCCGTGGCAGCGTCGAGTCCGGCATCGGCGAGCCGGTCGCTGATCTCGCCGCGGAGTTCTTCGATCCGTTCACGCGCCTCCTGTGCTTCCGAATGGAGTTCGTCGCGCTCCCGCTCGGCCTCGCGGATCTTGGTCTCCAGCTCCTTGACCTCCGCCTCAACTTCATCGAGGGCCTCGCGTTTCTCCTCGTACGCCGCCAGTGTCTCTGCCGCCTCGTCGCGGGTCGTCTCGGCCTTCTCGCGTTGAGCCTCGTAGTTTTCGACCTGCTCGTCCAGCTCCGTCAGTTCGGTCTTGAGCCCGTTGAGCTGCTCGTGGAGATCTTGATCCTCCTTTTCTCGGATCTTTTGCTCCCTATCCTCGAGAACGGCCCGCTTTGCGCTGAGTACGTCCTCGACGCCGAGGCGGGCGTCGCCGGCGCGCTCGCGGTACTCCTCTAGCTTCCCCAGTTGGAGCAGGTCGTCGATCGTGTCCTGTCGCTCTCGGGGGGTGCGTTGATGAGCTTGTTCACCTCCCCCTGCCGGACGTACGCGCAGTTGACGAACGCCTCGGCGTCCATCCGCAACAGCTCCGTGACGAACTCGCGGACCGCCCGCGCCCCGTCGCGAGTCACGTCGCTCCCGTCGGTCGCTTCGAGCGTACACTGGTGGTCGATCCGACCGTCGTAGGACTTGAGCCGTCGCTCGACGCGGTAGGAGACGCCGTCGTGGGTGAACCACAGTTCGACCTCGGTCTCCTCCTCGCCGTTCGTGATGACGTCTCCGAGGGTGCCGTCGAGCGCCTTCGACCCGTACAGCGCGAAGAAGCAGGCTTCGAGCAGCGAGGACTTCCCGCTGCCGTTGAGTCCGTGGACGACGGTGACGCCCTCGGTCAGCCGCAGGTCTGCGTCGCCGTACGGCTTGAAGTTCACGAGACGGACGCGGTCGAACTTCACAGGTAGTCCTCCATGGAGACCTGTCCGTCGGTCGACGCCGCCCCGTCGTCCGCGGGTTCCTCGGGGTCGGACCCGGCTTCCGGTTCACCATTATTGTCGGAATCGTCGGTGTCGCCGTCGTCGGAATCGCCGGTTTCAGCGTCCGAACCGACGGTCTCCGCCTCCGAGTCGACCGGCTCCGAATCCGACCCGGCGGGGTCGAACGCACCGAGTTCCTCCTCCTCGTCGAGGCGCTCCTCGACCCTGCGTTTCACCGTCCCGCGGACGTTGGCGTCGGGGACGGTGTCCGAGCGCACCGCCGATTCGACGTCGCGCGCGACGGTCGAGAGCGACATCTCGTCGAGGCGCTCGCGGACGGCATCCTCGGGGTCCGCGAAGCTCACGTCAACCTCGCCGTCGGTCTCGACGTCGCGGCGGTCCGCGACGCGCGGGACGAGGGCTCCCTCCTCGGTCGCGAACTCCTCGACTGCCGCCGGCGTTACCGGCTCGCCCTCACCGGTGATCTCGACGTGGACGACCGCGTCCGTGAGGTCGTACTCCCGCACGCGCTCGCGGACTCGGGACTCGCCTTCCCCCTCGCGGAGCTCGACCTCGACGAAGACGAACGGGCGCGTGTCGAGCGCGCGACGCCGGATCTCGACCCGGTCGTCGCCGCCCGCGGCGTCGGCGTCGAAGGTGACGAGGTTGTAGCCGCGCCCCTCGCGCTCGCTCGCGCTCGCGCGCTCTGTCGACCCGGGGTACGTGACCCACGTGTCGGCGACCTCGGCGGTGTCGGGCGTGTGGTTGTCGCCGAGCAGCATGGCGTCGAACGCGACGTCGCTCTCGGTCAGGACGGTCTCGGTGTCCCAGTCGGCGTAGCCGAACGGCTCGAAGAGACCGTGCGCGACGAGGGCGGCGTACTCGGCGTCGTGGTCGGCGAACGCGTACTCTAGGTCGTCGCGCCGCGAGACCGGGACGTGGTCGAGCCCGTAGAAGGCGGTGTCGCCCACGACGACCGGCTCGTCGCCGAGCCGGGTGGCGAGCCCCAGCCGCTCGAAGAGGTCGAGCCACTGTCCGCCCCGCGTCGACTCGTGGTTGCCGACGACCGCGAGGAAGGGGATCCCGGCGTCGTCGAGCCGGCGGAGGACGGAGATGGTCCCCATCAGGTCGCGGAGTTCGGGGCGGCGGTCGTGGAAGAGGTCGCCCGCGTGGACGACGGCGTCGACGCCGTCGTCGACCGCGTCGTCGACCACGGCCTCGAACGCGTCGAGGAAGTCCTGGCGTCTGACCGGCGAGTGGTACTGCGAGTACCCGATGTGGGTGTCGCCGGTGTGAATCACCCGTGTCATCTGTCCGCGTGTTGGCCGGTGTCCGGCTTAGGGATTCCGGGGCCGGAGCGGAAGTGGTCGCCGTGCCCCCGACCGTGGTCTTCCGTCGACCGGTTCCCTTCGACGGCGGCCCGACGAAAACGGCTCGGGTACGCGTTCGGAAGCGCCTCTTCGGCCCCCGGGTTAGTCGTTGGGAGGCAAAGGGCACACAGGGGGATGGGAGNNTGNGTCAGCTG
>NZ_CBVY010000006.1:161219-165442 GCF_000513435.1 Halorubrum sp. AJ67
CCTATCCCCTGTNTGCCTTGCCTCCCACGACTCGACGAACCCCGCGCGNGCCGCAGGTCGTTCGCGCGGCGTCTGCCTCCTCGATCACGGCGGCGTACGGCTGTTTCGCGGTGTCGGTGCGCGTCGCGAGCGCGGCCAGGGCGCGCTTGACGGCGGTAGTCGAGACCACGGGGAGACTGGCGCGGTATCGGATATAAGCGGTCGGCGACTCGATACGTCCGGCCGCTCAGATGCCCAGCGAGTACAGCCGCTTGCGCGCGTCGGTGAACGAGAACCGGGAGTCGACGACGCCCTCGTCTTCGAGCCGCGACAGCGCGTACCGAACGGTTCGCGGCGGGAGCAGCGTCTCCTCCGCCAGTTCGCTCTGGGTGAGCGTGTCGTTGTAGTCCAAGACCTTCGCGACTAACTTCGCGCTCGGCGGCAGGTCGCGAACGGCGGCCCAGCGGTCCGCGGTCCCGTCGTCGGCGGTGACGGCATCGGTCGTGCTCATGCGTGTCTCGATCGTTGGGATGCTGTATGATAATATTTACTATCCATTTTAATTACTACAGGGAATTTATCGCGCCGGGGCGCACGGGCACGTCGGTGGTGCGCTCCGGCGCAGTCCGCCGTCGAGGCCGGCGAAACGGGCGGTGTCGTTCCCCCACCCGAAGCCTCTTATCCGCGAGACGCCTTCATAAACACAATGAGCGACATGGTCGATGACGTCGACATGCCCTACGACGAGGGCTCGGCGTCAAAACAGGAGAAGATCGACTCCTTACAGGAGCGGCTCGACGTCCTCGAGTCGCAGAACGAGGAGATGCGCGACAAGCTCCTCGACGCCAACGCGGAGAACAACAAGTACCAGCAGAAGCTCGAACGGCTCACCCACGAGAACAAGAAGCTGAAACAGTCTCCGCTGTTCGTGGCGACAGTCCAAGAGATAACGCCCGACGGCGCGGTGATCAAACAGCACGGGAACAATCAGGAGGCGCTCACCGAGATCACCGACGAGCTGCGCGAGAAGCTCGACCCCGACGATCGCGTCGCGGTCAACAACTCCCTGTCGGTGGTCAAGAAGCTGGAGAAGGAGACGGACGTCCGGGCCCGCGTGATGCAGGTCGAGCACTCCCCGGACGTCACCTACGCCGACATCGGCGGCCTCGAAGACCAGATGCAGGAGGTCCGCGAGACGGTCGAGATGCCCCTCGAACACCCCGACATGTTCGAGGATGTCGGGATCCAGCCCCCGAGCGGCGTGCTCCTGTACGGCCCGCCCGGTACGGGCAAAACGATGCTCGCGAAGGCCGTCGCCAACGAGACGGATGCGACGTTCATCAAGATGGCCGGCTCGGAGCTGGTCCACAAGTTCATCGGCGAGGGCGCGAAGCTCGTCCGCGACCTGTTCGAGGTCGCCCGCGAGAACCAGCCCGCCGTCCTCTTCATCGACGAGATCGACGCGATCGCCTCGAAGCGGACCGACTCGAAGACCTCCGGCGACGCCGAGGTCCAGCGGACGATGATGCAGCTCCTCTCGGAGATGGACGGCTTCGACGAGCGCGGCGAGGTCCGGATCATCGCCGCGACCAACCGCTTCGACATGCTCGACCCCGCCATCCTCCGGCCGGGCCGCTTCGACCGCCTCATCGAGGTGCCAAAGCCGGAGACCGCGGGCCGCGAGATCATCTTCCAGATCCACACGCGAAACATGAACCTCGCCGACGGGGTCGACTTCGCGGAACTGGCCGAGCTGACTCCCGACGCCTCCGGGGCCGACATCAAGGCGATCTGTACGGAAGCCGGGATGTTCGCCATCCGCGACGACCGGACGGAGGTCACGCTCGACGACTTCCTCGAAGCCCACGAGAAGCTCCGGCAGGACGAGGAGACGAACGCCGACGACTCGCTGGCGTTCGCCTGATCGGGTCCGACCGTTCGTCTGATCGACCTCGGTAGTCCGACGGCGTCGCCGCCGCGACCGAGTCGCCCGCCTTTTGGACGCCCCGTTGTCGTGACGATTCCGCTATAGCGCCGCTACAGCGCCGCGACCGCCAGGTACGGCGCGACGAAGAATAGGAGAAACACCAGTCCGACCGCGAGCGCGTAGCCGCCCCCCACGCCGACGAGCGCCAGCCAGCCGCCGTCGACCGCGTCAGCGAAGCTCATGGCTCACCGTCCGCGGCCCGAGACTTAAATCCGCGTTCACACGTCGCCGGCCATCGCCCGGAACAGGCCGTCGGCGAGCGCGTCGCGGTCGACGGTCGTCGACTCGCCCTCCCCCGTGGGATCGATCTCCGGCTCGATCGTTCCGCCACCCATCCGGGAGTGTCCGCCGCCGTTCCCGTTGTCGACATCGTCCAAGACCGCCGCTATCGCGTTGCCCATGTGGACCCTGTCGTCGCGCGACCGCCCCGAGATGTCGAACGGTCCCGTCCCGTTCGCCGATCACCACGACCGCGCTGACCCCCTCCAGCTGGATCAGCTCGTCCGCGGCCTGCGGGATCGCGTCGACGTTGTTGACGCCGCCGACGTCGGCGACTCCGAACGATCCCTCGACGCGTCGTCCCGCGATCGCCCGTGCCTTCACCTCCAGCACCTCCGCGTCGACCGCGGGGTTCGCGATCCGGTCGAGCCGGTCCTGGTCGACGCCGGGGTAGAGGTACGCGGCCGCCGCGAAGTCCGGTTCGCTGGCCCCGACGGTGAGGTGTTTCGTGTCGGCTAATATTCCGTACAGCAGTCCCGTCGCGGTGTCGGTCGACAGCGTCAGGTTGCTCGCCGTCTCGCTCGCGTGTTTGTCGGGCGGCACGGGGACCGCGTCGTTGTCCTGAAAGTACTCGGCGATGACCGACGCGCTCGCCCCGTAGTCGGTCCGCACGTCGGTGAACGACTCGCCCGCGCCGTCTCCCGGGTGGTGGTCGACGACCGCCATCGGCAACACGCCGTCGGCCCCTGCGAACCCCCGCGGCTCGTTGTGATCGACCAAGACGACCGACTCGGCCGCGAGGTCGCTCACGTGTTCGATCGGCTCCAGTTCGAGGTCGAGAACGGTCTGAAACGCGCGATTCTCTTGGTGACGAATCTGGCCGGGGTACTGGACGGTCGCGTCGACGTCGACCTGGTCGGCGAGGGAGGCCACCCCGACGGCCGCCGACATCGCATCGGGGTCCGGGTTCGGGTGCATCAGCACCGTGATCTCTTCCTGATCGGCCAACAGCCGTCGGAACCTGACGCCCGGCGTCCGACGCGCGCGGAGTACGACGACGACGGCCGCGACGGTAACCAGGGCGACGAGCGCTACGCCGACGGCGATCTCCGGGTTCTCCCGGAGCACGGCTTGCGCCTGCGAGAGTCCGTCATCGGCCGCGCTCATCGGTCGCATGGATTGTAGCCACTCGTCCCCGACACATGAAGCTTCGTTGCCGTTCCGACCGACTGAGACCGACGGAATCGAACGCAGTCGGGCGGTCTCGTGTTGATACGGGTCTTTTCCTCCCCTTTGGGCTACTCGGTCGCGACCCGGTACGCGCGCACGGCCTCCCGGTATCCCGACCGGAACGTCGGATGGACGAACTCGTAGCCGAGGTCGCGGAGCAGCGCGTTCGAACACCGCTTGCTCGTCCGGATCCGGCGCTCAGCGGCCGCGGAGAGGTCTCCGGCCGCGATCCGCTCGTCCTTCGACCGTTTCTCCGGACGCGCCACCCCGCAGGCGTCCGCGAGCCAGTCGGCGAACGCGTGTTTATCGACCGGTTCATCGTCGACGACGAGGACGACGCGGTCGCGCGCGCTGTCCGTCTCCAACAGGTGCCGGATCGATCCTGCCGCGTCGTCGCGGTGGACCATGTTCAGGTGGCCGGCGGTCACCGGCCCCTCCACGTACCGTTCCAGCCGGTACCGATCCGGCCCGTACAGCCCCGCGAATCGAACGACCGTCCCGTCGATCCCCGCGTCGGCCGCGCGCTCCGCCGCGATCCGTTCGGCCTCGGCGAGGACGCGCGTCTTCTCCGTGGTGGGTTCGACCGGCGTCTCCTCGTCGACCCACCCGCCGTCGTGGTCTCCGTACACGCCGGTCGAGGACGTGTACACCAGCCTGTCCGGCGGGGACGCCCGCGACCCGTACTCGTCGACGACGTTCGCCAGTCCGTCGACGTACACCTCGCGCGCCGCGTCCGCGCCGCGACCGCCGGAGCTGGCCGCGAAGACGACGGCGTCCGCGTCCGGCAGCACCTCCAGCGACTCCGGCT
>NZ_CBVY010000007.1:0-4833 GCF_000513435.1 Halorubrum sp. AJ67
GGGCCCTCCGGGGCCGTCACCGCGAACGGTAGCTCCGCGTCGGCCGGCTCGCCGCGGTCGAACGGCTCGACGGCGGGGTCGACCTCCTCGACGGCGACCGGAAGCTCCCGGAGGAACGCGTTCGGCTCCTCGCCGGCCGCGAACACGACGTGGCTCTCCGCGCGCGACACCGCGACGTAGAGCAGCCGCCGCTCCTCGTCGTACTCCCGGGGCAGACAGCGCCGACGGACGTCGTGTCGCCAGCTGTCGTAGACGTGCGGATGTGCCCCCGCCTCGGCGTACCGTTTCCGCTGTCGGAGCCCGACCGGATCTCGGTACTCGACGACGCTCGATCCGCCGGTCCGCGGCGGGAACCGCCCCTCGTTCATGTTCGCCAGCACGACGATCGGATACTCCAGCCCCTTCGCCGTGTGAATCGTTTGGACGGTCACCGCGTCGTCGCCCGCGTTCGCGCTGAGGTCGACCGTACTCCCGGTCTCGACGCCGCGCTCGACGAACCGGATCAGCTCGCCGCGGGTGACGGTCGTCGAGTCGTACGTCGACTGGATCGTGTGGAGGAGGAGGTCCGCGGTGTCGCCCGCGAAGCCGTAGCGGTCGAGGACGCGGCGCGCGACCGCGCCGACCGACTCCAACTCGCGGAGCGCGTCGCGGAACGCGGCCGCGTCGTCCGGGTACGTCTCCGTCTCCAGCGCGTGGTCGATCTCGTCGAACGCGTAGCCGGCCCGTTCGAGGACGACCGCCCAGCCGCGGTCGGCGTCCGACTCGAGGATCCGGAGCCACGCGAGCAGCAGCTTCGCCGGGTCGGTCCGGAACAGCTCGATCCCGCCGTCGTACGCCATCGGGAAGTCGTACTCGTCGGCGACGTCGAGGAGCTCCCGGCCGTAGTCTCGGGTCCGCGTGAACACCGCGATATCGCCGTACTCCGGCGGGCGCGGCTCGCCGTCCTCGCCCTCGACGGCGTAGTCGTCGTCGCCGACGATGTCCTGGACCTTCGAGAGGACGGCCTCGTGTTCGTCCTCGTGGGTGATTCCCTCGACGACCGTGTTGTCGAAGGCCGCGTTCGAGGAGAGTTCGACGACGTCGTCGAGGGGGGCGTCGACCTCCTCGCCGCTCGTTGCCGGCGTCTCGATGGCTCGCTCGGAGAGGTCGATCACCGACGCCGTCGACCGGTAGTTCTCCCGGAGTTCGATCCGGGTCGGGTCGGCGGCGTCGAAGGAGACCCGCTCGGCGTCGTCGTTGAGGTCGGCGGCGAACCGCTCCAACCGCGCCTCGAAGTCGAGGATGTTGCGGACGTCCGCGTACTGGAACGAGTAGATGCTCTGCTTCCAGTCGCCGACGGCACAGAAGTTCTCCGTGCCGGACAGAAGGAGGGCGAGCTTGAACTGGATCTCGCTGGTGTCCTGGAACTCGTCGACCATGACGTACTCGAACTGCGCCGCCTCCCGGGCCCGCGGGTCCTCGCGCAGGAGCACGAACGCGAACAGCTGGAGGAAGCCGAACGTGAGGTAGTTCCGCCGCAGGGCGAACCGGACGTACTCGACGTAGACGTCGTGGACGAACGCCTTGAGCTCCTCGCGGTCCTCGAAGAAGGCGTCCCGCGCAACGTCGTCGTCGAGCCGCTTCGTCCCGCGCCCGCCTCGGAGTTCCGACTTCGAGGGCGCGTCGCCGAGGTACGCCTTGTTCCGCCCGAAGCGGCTCAGGTCCTCACGGAGCGCCGACTGCTTCCGCCCGTCGTTTCGAGGCTGATTCGCGGCGTCGAACAGCTCCTCGAACGCCGCGAAGTCGCCGTCGAGGTGCGACTCGCCGTCGCCGTACCAGCCGTCGGTCGTGGGGACGACCCCCTTCGCGGCGAGCTCCCGGATCAGATCGAGCAGCTCGCCCGGCTCATCGAGGATCCGATAGAACGCGGCGTACTCCGGGTGGTCGTCGCGGAAGCCGCCGAAGAACTCCCGGAACCGCTCGGTCTCGACCAGCTCGTCGTCCACCACCCGCGTCGAGCCGGTGATCCGCTCGTCGAGGCCGAGGTGCGTCGGGGCGGCGTGGCCGTGTTCCCCGAGTATCTCGTTACAGTGCGAGTGGAACGTCCGGATCGGCGCGTCGGCCAGCTCCCGCAGCCCGTACTCGCTGCGGTCGACGATCCGCTCTTTCATCTCCGTCGCGGCGCTCCGCGTGAACGTCGCGAGCAGGACGTCGTCGGGCTCGACGTCGTCACGGTCGACGACGTTCCCGTAGCGACGGGCGATGGCGAACGTCTTCCCGGTCCCCGGGCCGGCGTCGACGAGGTAGGTCCCCTCGGTGTGCTCGATCAGCTCCCGTTGCGCGTCGTTGGGCGTCGGGTCGCTCATCGGTCCCCCTCTAACAGCAGGTCGCGGTTGTCCACGCGCCGGTAGTTCGGCTCGCCCCCGAGCCCGTCGACCGGGAAGCGCTCCTCGCCGGCCCGTCGCCGGTTCAGCTCTTCCAAGCGCTCGTCGACGAACGACTCGAACGCGTCGAGGTCCTCACGGAAGAACGCGCGCCTGCGGACGCCGTTGAGCGCCCGGATCGCCTGATCCGCGCCCTTCTCGGCGTCGACCGCACCGGACGTTCCGGCGTCGACGGCGGCGGTGAACCGCTCGGCGAACGCGGAGGCGCGAAGCTCGCCTTTGTCTGTCGTCTCGGGGAACGACAGATCCGCGACGGCGTCGGCGTAGGCCGCGTAGCCCAACTCCTCGAACGTCTCCCGACAGTCGGTGTACCCGTCGAGCAGTTCCTCGTAGGCGTCCCGGGAACCGACGTACTCGTCGAACGTGACGGGGTGATACGAGACCGTCGTGAGCGCGTCGTCGAGGTCGGCGTCGCCCGCGATCACGTCGTCCATCAGTTCGAGGAAGTGGAAGAAGGTGAACTCCAGCGGCTCGTCCGGTCGGAGGGTTCGGTAGTAGGTCAGGTACAGCGCCGCCTGGAAGTTCGGCGTCTCCGCCGGCGGATCGATCGCCGCGTTTGTGACCACCTGCGAGGGTCGCTTCTTCGACCCGCTCTTGTAATCGAGCAGGTGCGTCGGCGACCGCACGAGGTCGATCTTCCCCTTGACGCCGAGTGCGCCGTCCTCGAACCAGTGCTCGGTGAGCGGGGAGTCGACCGGGCGGTCGAAGTATTCGGCGAAGAAGTTGTCGCCCCAGCCGGATGTCGCCGTGAGGAACTCGTCGGACTCCGGTCCGTTCTCGTCGAGGTACGCTGAGATTAGCTCCAGTCCGATTCGGTATCTCCGCCGGCGGAGGGGCTCGTCCGACGCCGAGAAGAACGCCTCGGCCTCCCCGAGCATGGCGTCGACGAGGTCGTCGAGGTCGGCCGCCGCGACGGCGTCGGGGTGGTTCACGTAGAACTCCGCGAAGTCGTGGAAGAGGTTCCCCTCGACGAACCGCTCCCGATCGGGCGAATCGAGGAGCCGCCCGAAGAGATAATCTCGCGGGCTGTTGACGTAGCCGTTGAGGGCGGACTGGCTGACCGTCTCGACCGTCTCGGCGTCGACCCCGAGCGGCCGGCGGTCGAAGCCGTCGCCGGTCTGTCGCGGCCGCCGTCGGTGTTCGACCGAGTCGAGGTCGCTGAACCGCTCGAACCCCTCGTCGAGCAGGTCGCCGAAGTACAGACAGGGCGTGACGGGCTCCCCGCCCGCGGCGTCCCGGACGAGGTAGTACTGCCGGTCGCCGCTCTGGAGCAGGCGCTGGAAGTCCCCCACGTAGCGCTCGAACTGCGTCTCGGCGTCCACCCACGGCCGCTGCGGGGCCGAGTGCGTCCACTCCTCGCCCATCCCGAGGTGGAAGACCACGGGCCGGTCCACGTAGGCCGAGGACTTCGCGTCGGCGAGGAGGACGCCCTCGTTGTCCCTGTCGACGGGGACCTCGTAGGTCTGGAGGTAGTAGGCGAGCCGGTCGACCGCGGCCTCGGTCACGGGGTCGTCGGCGAGACCGAGCCGCCGTAACTCCTCGTCGAACCGCGCCAGTTCGACGCCGGCCCGGTCCGCGTACGCGTCGAGCGCCGCCGCGAACGTCCGGTCCTCGACGCCGTCGCGAAACTCCCGCAGCCACTCGACTCCGGGACCGTCGACCGTCGCCAGTCGCCTGTCGCGGTCGCGGACCGGAGCGTCGACGCCCAACTGCGAGAGCACCGGCCGGGCGTCGCCGACGGTCGTGTCGGACCCCCGGAAGCCGAGCCGGAGCAGCTGGACGAACGCCCTGTGGTGCGGGTCGTCGGCGAACCCCGGACCGCCGTAGAAGGGTATTTCGGCCGCTTCGAGGGCGGACTCGACGAGCGAGGAGTACTGGCCGCCGCCGTCGAGGACGACCGCGACGCGGTCGGCGTTGCGCGCCGAGACGGCGTCGAGGAGCGCCGCGACGATGTCGGTCGCCGACTCGAAGACGTGGAAGGGCGGGCGGTCGAACGCCCCGTCGGTGAACAGGTCGACGCGGTCGAACGACTCCGGGAGGACGCCGCGCTCCAAGGTCGTCAGCCGGTCGTGGCCGACGACCGCGACCGACTGGCCGTCATCGACAGAGTACTCCGTGAGCCGCTTCGACGTGGTTCGGAGGTCTCGCATGGCCGCGATGACCTCGCGGGTCGCCGTCGTCGACGTAGGCGTCGTACTCGAAGATCGCGTCGAGCCGCCCCTGCTGTTCCCAACACTGGAGCACGTTCCCCACGGCGTACGCGATCGCCTTCCAGTCGCGGTCCGTCTCCGAGACGAGTTCGAGGAACGCGCGGCGGTCCTCCGCCTGTTCCCGGCGACCGGCTGCGAGGCGGCGCGGGGTGGTCGCGAACGTCCCGAAGTGCGGGCGGTCGAGGCGGCGGTTGATCGCG
>NZ_CBVY010000007.1:6148-9815 GCF_000513435.1 Halorubrum sp. AJ67
CTTTACGCCCGCCTCGCGGAGGATCGCCGGCGTCTCGAAGGTGATGTTTCGGAGCTCGTACTTCGCGCCCGAGTACAGCGACGGGCCGACGATCGCGGGCACGTCGCGCTCCGCGAACTCCTCGGCGATCAGGTGGCCCTCGGTCGCGTGTTCGATCGAGAGCGACTCGATCCCGAACTCCTCGGCGATCCGGAAGACCGTCATGATGTCGTCGCTGCGGTGCGCGTGAACGCGGAGCGGAAGCCCCTCGGTGAGCACCCGCGCGAGGTTCTCCATGCCGAGGTCGCGCTCGAACGGCTCGCCCTCGTTGCGGGCGTGTTCGCGCCGGTCGACGTAGTCTTCGGCCTCCATCAGCGCCTCGCGGAGCGTGGCCGCGACGCCGGGCCGCGTCGACGGCTGGCGGCCCTGCTCCTCGCCGTGGAAGCGCTTCGGGTTCTCGCCCATCGCGGCCTTCATCCCGTCTTCGCGGATCAGCATCTCGTCGGCGGTCAGCCCGTGGGTCTTCATCGAACAGATGATCCCGCCGATCACGTTGCCGGACCCCATCCGCGCCGACACTGAGGTCACGCCGTTCTGGAACGCGTGTTTCAGCTCCTCGTCGCGGGGGTGGAAGCCGTCGAGCGCGTTGACGTGCGGGGTGACCGCCGCGGTCCCCTCGTTGACGTCGCCGTCCTCCGGCTCGCCCCACTCGGCCATGCCGGCGTGGCTGTGCGCGTCGACCAGCCCGGGCGTGACGTGGTGGCCCGAGACGTCGATCACGGTCGCTTCCGCGGGCGGCTCGCCGTCCTCGACGGAGACGATCTCGCCGTCGTCGATGACGACGGTGGCGTCGATCGTTCCCCGCTCCGTTGCCGTGTGGACGGTCCCGCCGACAAGCGCGTACATGGAACGGGGTTCTGCGGGGCGGTACTAAACGGTCAGGGCTGCGGCCGGTCGGACCGGTGACCGTCGCCGGGAGTCGACGGGCTTTCGCATCTGCCGCTCGCAGAGTCACGGCGATCAGCGGAGGGTCGCGGTCGCTCTAAGAGAAGTAAAAATCGGATGGGCGCTACAGGATTTGAACCCGTGGCAACTTGGTCCGAAGCCAAGCACTCTGTCCAAACTGAGCTAAGCGCCCGTATCCGGAGTTACTTCCGAGACCGTGTTAAGTCCCGCGATTCGAAATCGGCGTCGCGCAGCCCGTCGGTCTACGGCTCGTTCCCGCCGGTCGATCGATTCGCGGATGTGACACGTCAGTCCCCCACAGCGGCGTTTTCTCCCGGTTTTGCGACCGAATCGAGCGGCTGAACGGTCGCGGAGGCACGCGGAGACGCGAGGCGGGCCTACGAGGGGCGATCAAAAAGAATATTATTCGGAGCGGGCATGTTTCGGTAGTAGATGTGTCCTGGTCGTACGGCCTCACAGCCGAACGAGCGGCTCGCGCCGACGTCGTCGCCCCCGAGGTGCGTCCATGTATGAGTTGACGCCGCAGTTCGACGCCGAGGTCGACCCCGGGACCAACATCCTGTTGACCGGTCCGCCGCTCAGCGGGAAGCGGTCGATGATGATGGACATCCTCGCCGCGGGGACCGACCGCGACGAGGGGGCCATCGTGGTCACCACGAAGGACGGTGCCGACCGGGTTCTCCGCGACTACGAGAAGCGGACGCCGTACGAGGGGAAACCCGTCGCAGTCGTCGACTGCGTCACGCGCCAGCAGGGCGGTGAGACGCGGGAGTCCGACCGGATCAAGTACGCCTCCTCGCCGGTGGACATGACCGGCATCGGGATCAAGCTCTCGGAGTTCCTTCAGGCGTTCGGCGACCGGGGCATCGAGCGGAACCGCGTGATGGTCCACTCGCTGTCGACGCTGCTGATGTACTCGGACCTCCAGACCGTGTTCCGGTTCCTCCACGTGTTCACGGGGCGCGTCCAGAGCGTCGACGGGCTGGGCCTGTTCAGCATCGACTCGACGGCCCACGACGATCAGGCGATGAACACGCTCAAACAGCTGTTCGACGGGATCATCACCGTCACCGAGGACGGCGAGCCGGACATCCGGCTCGCCTGACCGGTCGGCCGCGCGCGGCTCTCGCCGCGGGGGATCCGCTTAATCGGATCGCGCTCGAAGCGTCGTCTATGCTCATCACCAAGGACGAGGGACTCGACCGCCTGCTCGACGCGGAGACGATCGCCGTCGTCGGCTGCTCGACGACGCCCGGCAAGGCCGCCCACGACGTACCCGCGTACCTCCAAGAGCACGGCTACCACGTGATCCCGGTGAACCCCTACGCGGACGAGATACTCGGCGAGCGGGCGTACGACGCGGTCGGCGACGTCGAGGAGACGATCGACCTCGTCGACGTGTTCCGCCCGAGCGAGGAGGTGCCGGAGATACTCGACGCCGTCCGCGAGCGACACGCCTCGCGCGGCGACGCGGGCGCGGCGTGGCTCCAACTCGGGATCAGCCACGACGAGGCGGCCACGAACGCGGCGGCCGACGGGATCGACGTGGTCCAAGACCGGTGTATCAAGGTCGAACACGGTCGCCTGCGCGGCGAAAAATAAACGCTGGCGGCGTCGGCGCGGCTACCCTTCCCACTCCTCGAAGCTCCGGTAGACGCCCTTCGAGAGGTAGCGCTCGGAGGAGTCGCAGAAGACGGTGACGACCGTCTCGTGTGGCGCGTCGATCTCGCCGTCCCGGATGTCGCGGGCGACGCGCTTTGCGGCGAGCGAGTTCGCGGCCGCCGAGGAGGCGACGAGCTGCCCCTCCTCGGCCGCGAGCCGTCCCATCTCCTCGTGGACGTCGCGGTCGTCGATCGCTTGGATCTCGTCGACGAGGTCGGGATCGAACAGCTCGTTCGTGTCGATGTCGTGGGTGCCGATCCCCTCCGTCTTGTACTCCCCGTGTTCGACGTCCTCGCCGAAGAACTCGCGGTACGCGGAGCCGGCCGGCTCGACTGCGGTGACGTGGGTGTCCGCGTCTGCCTCCCGGAAGTAGCGGGCCACGCCCATCAGCGTCCCAGCGGTGCCGCAGCCGGCGACGACCGCGCCCACCTCGC
Source organism: Halorubrum sp. AJ67 (assembly GCF_000513435.1). NCBI lineage: Archaea > Methanobacteriati > Methanobacteriota > Halobacteria > Halobacteriales > Haloferacaceae > Halorubrum > Halorubrum sp. AJ67. The sequence goes on from NZ_CBVY010000007.1 coordinate 9,190, forward strand.
CGTCGAGCGCCTCGTCGATCTCGGGGGCGGTCGTCTCGTAGTGCGCCTCGGCGTTGAGGGGGTTCGAGAACTGCTGGGGGACGACCGCGTCGTCGAGTTCCTCCGCGATCTCGTGGGCGCGCTCGATGGCGAGCTCCATCCCGTCCTTGCTCGGGGTGTTCACGACCTCCGCGCCGAGCGCGCGCATGAGCTGCTGTTTCTCCACCGAGAAGCGCTCGGGGACGACGAAGATCGCGTTCAGGCCGAGCTGCCCCGCCGCGACCGCGATCCCGATGCCGGTGTTGCCGGCGGTCGGCTCGATCACGGTGCCGCCCTCGCCCACGTCGCCGCGCTCTAACATTCGTTCGAGCATGTACTTCCCGATGCGGTCCTTGATGCTCGCGCCGGGGTTGAACGACTCCAGCTTGGCGTACACCGGAACGGCGTCGGGCGAGTCGTGGACGCGGACGAGCGGGGTCTCGCCGATCGTCTCCACCACCGACGAGAGGGGCTCCGCGTGAGTGGTCATGGTCCGGCAAAGGTTGCCGCGGGATTTGTGTGTTGCCATCGCTTCGTCCGGATCCGCGGCTCCGGGGCGGCGGCGTGACTTGCCGGGAGTCGGTCCCGGAGCGCGCCGCGGCCGACCC
>NZ_CBVY010000007.1:10373-14035 GCF_000513435.1 Halorubrum sp. AJ67
CTTATGACGGTCGTCCGGCTCCGACACTGTATGAGCGAGACCGATGCGGAGGCCGAGGTGACGGTCGTCCTGCCGGACGGATCAGAGCTGACCGTTCCGGCGGGCTCGACAGTCGAGGACGTCGCCTTCGAGATCGGCCCCGGGCTCGGTCGCGACACCGTCGCGGGGAAGATCGACGGCGAACTCGTCGAAAAGCACGCCGCGGTCCACGACGGCGCGCGGATCGAGATCGTCACCGACCAGTCCGACGAGTACCTCACGGTGTTGCGCCACTCCGCGGCCCACGTGTTCGCGCAGGCGCTCCAGCGGCTCCACCCGGAGGCGACGCTGACGATCGGCCCGCCGACCGACGACGGGTTCTACTACGACGTGACCGACGTCGACATCGACGAGGACGATCTGGCCGCCATCGAAGACGAGATGGAGTCGATTATCGCGGCCGACTACGACATCGAGCGCGAGGTCCGGTCGCGCGAGGAGGTGACGGAGATCTACGCCGACAACGAGTACAAACGCCAGATCTTAGACGAGGAGGCCGACGGCGAGGAGGTCACGTTCTACGTCCAAGACGACTGGGAGGACCTCTGTCAGGGCCCGCACGTCGAGTCGACCGGCGAGGTCGGCGCGGCGACCCTCTTGGAGGTGTCGGCCGCGTACTGGCGCGGCGACGAGGAGAACGACTCGCTGACGCGGGTGTACGGCACCGCGTTCGCGAGCGAGTCGGACCTCGAAGAGTACCTCGAACTGCGCGAGCAGGCCCAAGAGCGCGACCACCGGAAGATCGGACAGGAGATGAACCTCTTCTCGATCCCCACGGTGACCGGCCCCGGCCTCCCGCTGTACCACCCGCCGGGCAAGACGGTGCTCCGGGAGCTGTCGAATTTCGCGAACGAGCTCAACCGCGACCACGGCTACGAGGAGGTCGAGACGCCCCACGTGTTCCGGACGGAGCTGTGGAAGCAGTCGGGCCACTACGAGAACTACAAGGACGACATGTTCCTCCTCGACGTCAACGACGAGGAGTACGGCCTGAAGCCGATGAACTGCCCGGGCCACGCGACCATCTTCGACCAGCAGTCGTGGTCGTACCGCGACCTCCCGCAGCGCTACTTCGAGAACGGGAAGGTGTACCGGAAAGAACAGCGCGGCGAGCTGTCGGGGCTCTCGCGCGTCTGGTCGTTCACTATCGACGACGGCCACCTGTTCGTGCGGCCCGACCAGATCCGACAGGAGATCGAGTCGGTGATCGAGATGATCTTCGAGGTCGTCGAGACGCTCGATTTAGAGGTCGAGGTCGCGCTCGCCACGCGACCCGACAAGTCGGTCGGAAGCGACGAGATCTGGGAGTCGGCCGAAGAGCAGCTTCGTGACGTGCTCGACTCGGGCGGCTACGACTACGACGTCGAGCCGGGCGACGGCGCGTTCTACGGCCCGAAGATCGACTTCGGCTTCGAGGACGCGCTCGGCCGCGTCTGGGACGGCCCGACGGTCCAGCTCGATTTCAACATGCCCGAGCGGTTCGATCTCACCTACACGGGCGAGGACAACGAGGACCACGAGCCGGTGATGATCCACCGGGCGTTGTACGGCAGCTACGAGCGCTTCTTCATGGTCCTCATCGAGCACTTCGACGGGAACTTCCCGCTGTGGCTCGCGCCCGAGCAGGTCCGGATCCTCCCCGTCTCTGACGAGACGCTCGGCTACGCGCACCGCGTGAAAAACGCCTTAGAAGACGAGGGATTCCGCGTCGAGGTCGAGGACCGCGACTGGACGGTCGGCCGCAAGATCCGCGCGGGCCACGACGACCGGCTTCCGTACATGGTCATCGTCGGCGACGACGAGCAGGAGGCCGGCACCGTCTCGGTCCGCGACCGCTTCGAGAACCAGCGCGGCGACGTCGACCTCGACGCGTTCGTCGACCACCTCGTGGACGAGCGCGACGCGAAGCGGACGGAGCCGGACTTCGTCGACGCCGAGTGAGTCGCTCTCGGTTCGGACGGCTCGGTCCTCCCCCTCGACTCAGGCCGGCTTGACGCCGGTGAACTCGAAGCGCGCGCCGCCCTCCTCGGACTCGACGACCCGAACCTCCCAGCCGTGCGCGTTGGCGATCTCCTCGACGATGTTCAGACCGAATCCCGTGCCGTCGGTCGCCGTCGTGTACCCGGTCTCGAACACTTGATCCCGCTCCGATTCGGGGATCCCCTCGCCGTCGTCGGCCACGTAGAACCCGCTGCCGCCCGGCATCGACCCGACCGTGATCGTGACCGCCTCGCCGCCGTGGTCGACGCTGTTACGAAACAGGTTCTCCAACAGCTGTCGGAGCCGCGCCTCGTCGGCCAGAATCCCGAACTCGTCGGCGGCCACGCGGAGCGTCCCGTCCCTGTCGTCGGTCGTCTCCCAGGCGTCGGCGGCGAGGGCGGCGAGGTCGACGGGTTCCGGGTCGTCGACGTCGTTCCCCTCGCGCGCCAGCGTGAGCAGATCCTCGATGAGCGTCTCCATCCGCGAGAGAGACCGCTGGACGGCATCGACGTGGTCGCTGTCGGACTCACCCGCGAGGAGGTCGATCCGGCCGCGCGCGGCCGTGAGAGGGTTCCGGAGGTCGTGGCTCACGACACTCGCGAACTCGTCGAGCCGGTCGCGCTCGCGTTCGATCCGCGTCGCGGCGCGCTGTCGCTCCAGCTCGTAGCTCACCCATCGCGTCAGCAGTTCGACGAACGTCTGCTGGGTGTCGGTGAACGGCTCGCCGCGGGGCGTCGTGGCGGCGAAACACAGCGTGCCGTACTGCTCGCCGTCGACTTCGACTCGCCCGCCGATGTACGTCTCCAGCCCGAACGTCTCGTAGGCGGGGTCGTCGGCCCACCCCTCCTCGGACGCGTTGACGACGGTCAACAGGTGATCGCGCTCGATCGTTCGCTTACAGTACGCCTCGTCGAGCGGGCAGGCCTCGCCGGGCTGCAACAGCGGGTGGTCGGCGTGGGACACCTCGACGTGTTGCGTCCCGTCCTCGATCCGCGTGAGGAACCCGTTCGGAACGTCGAGGTACTCGCAGCCGAGCGTCAGTATCGCCTCGACCTTCTCCTCGAAGGAGCGGTCGTGGTCCGACGACACCGCGTAGAGCCGCTGGATCGCGTGGAGGCTCTCCCGCTGTCGTCGCTCCAGTTCGCGCTGCTCGGTGACGTCGCGCAGGTACACGGAGAGACCGCTCTCGGAGGGGAACACGCGCGCCTCGAACCAGGTGTCTAACGGCTCGTAGTACGAGTCGAACGAGACGGGCTCTTGGGTCTCCATGGCGCGGTGGTACTCCTCGTAGAACGCCGTCTCGGTGGACCCGGGAATCGATTCCCACAGGTTACGGCCCTCGACCGACTCCCCCGGGCCGACCGCATCGTCGCTCATCGCGGACCGGAGGATCCGACGCCCCTGCTCGTTCGCGTAGGCGACCGCCCAGTCCGCGTCGAGAGCAAAGAACCCGTCCGCCATCCGATCGAGAACGGCTTGGAGATCCTGATCTGACGCCGATCCGCGCGGGTGGCCGGACATGCGTGCTACTACGCGTCGGGACGGTTTAGGCGCATCGGGACGGTTTAGTTGGCGCGGATCGACTCACGGCCCCGGTGACGGCGGGGACGCGCCGCGAGGCCGCCGTGCGCCGGTCAGTCTGG
>NZ_CBVY010000007.1:14605-72007 GCF_000513435.1 Halorubrum sp. AJ67
GACGCGGGCGGTTCGTCGGGTTTTTGCCGACGCTCGCCGGAACTGGACGCATGTCAAACCGGCACGCCGCGCTCGACGCGGACGAGCGACCGCCCGAGGTCGGGGAGCTGACCCCGCCGGACCGCACGCTGATGGGTCCCGGTCCGAGCGACGTCCACCCGCGCGTCCTCAAGGCGATGAGCACCCCGCTCGTCGGCCACCTCGACCCCGCGTTCGTCGAGATCATGGACGAGGTCCAAGAGCTGTTGCGGTACACGTTCCGAACGGACAACAAGTGGACCATCCCCGTCTCCGGCACCGGGTCGGCGTCGATGGAGGCCGCGATCGGCAACCTCGTCGAACCGGGCGACACGATGTTAGTCCCGACGAACGGCTACTTCGGCGGGCGAATGAAGTCGATGGCCGAGCGCGCGGGCGGCGAGGTCGTCGAGGTCGAGGCCCCGTGGGGCGAGCCCCTCGACCCCGTCGACGTCGAGCGCGCGTTCGACGAACACCAGCCGGACGTGTTCGGGTTCGTCCACGCGGAGACCTCCACGGGCGTCCGCCAGCCGAACGTCCCCCAGCTGACCGACATCGCGCACGACCACGACGCGTTCGTGATCGCCGACTGCGTCACGTCGCTGGGCGGCGTCGAGCTGCGCGTCGACGACTGGGACGTCGACGTCGCCTACTCCGGCCCGCAGAAGTGCCTCTCGTGTCCGCCCGGCGCGAGTCCGCTGACGCTCAACGACCGCGCGATGGACAAGATCCTCGACCGCGAGGAGCGGTCTCGGTCGTGGTACCTCGACCTCTCGCTGCTTGAGGGGTACTGGGGGGACGACCGCTCGTACCACCACACCGCGCCGATCACGAACGTCTACGCGCTGCGCGAGGCGCTCCGCCTCGTCGCCGAGGAGGGGATCGAAGACCGATGGGACCGCCACCGCGAGGTCGCCGGCGACCTGAAGGCCGGACTTCAGGACCTCGGCCTCGAAATGAACGCCGACGACGAGTACTGGCTCCCGAGCCTGAACGCCGTCCGCGTCCCTGACGGCGTCGACGACGGGGCCGTCATCGAGTACCTGCTCGACGAGTACGACTTGGAGATCGCGTCCGGCCTCGGCGATCTGGAGGGCGAGATCTGGCGGATCGGCTGTATGGGTCACTCCGCCCGCCCGAAGAACGTCGAGTACGTCCTCGCCGCCTTGGAGGACGCGCTGGCGCGACAGGGGTACGAGGCGTAGTCGCGGCCGGTCCTCGCACCGGATTCAGTCTCTCACCGCGGGACCTTTTCGGTTCCGTCCGACGAGGTACGAGCCGTACAGCAGGACCGCGATCCCGACGAGGAACCCGCCGCTCACCTCGCCGAAGAGTTCGAGTATCGCGAGTCCGATAATCGACGTTTGTACTCCGAGGAGTCCGTCTCTGGAGGGCATGTGGCGGCCGTGTGCGCCGCGAGGCGTAAATCGGTCGGTCACCACGCCGAAAGCGCCGCGCGACCGTGGTCGTGGACGAGGATCGCGAGGAACGCGAGGACGCCGGTGATCGCGAACGCGCCGCCGACGTAGAAGACGGAGCCCATGCTCACCTCGACCATCAGCCAGCCGGCGATCAGCGGTCCCGCGACGGATCCGGGCCGCCAGACCAGTTCGCGGATGCCGAAGCTGGAGGCGACGCCGCCGTCGTCGGTCCCCTCGTCCGCGAACAGCGCCATGCTGGCCGGTTCGCGGAAGGAGTCGGCGACGCCGAGCAGTCCAGAGAACGCGACGAGCGGCAGGTACGCCGGCGGCAGATCACCGAGGATCGGAAGCGTCACCCCGGCTCCGAGCGCGGTCCCGATCGCCTCCGAGAAGGGGATCCCCATCGCGATCAGTCCGTAGCCCCCCCGCCGGCGAAGACGAACAGCGATCGGCCGTAGGCGTCGGAGAGCCGACCGGTGAACAGCTGGCCGACCATGTTGGTCGCCTTCTCGGCGGTGACGGTGACGCCGATGGCGATCCCGGTGATACCGAGTCCGCCCGTGGCCATCTCCGTGCTGGCGTAGATCGGGACCCACGTCCGCACCATCGTCACGGCGAAGGCGTACTGGGCGCGGAAGCTGGTCATCGTGAGGATCCGCCGGTTTACCGCGAGATCGGAGAACGGGAATCCCTCGATACGGGTGTCGTCGTCGTCGAGGAACAGCCACGTGACGACCCACGCCGCGACCATCAGCAGCGCGATGATCGTGAAGATGGGGCCGAAGCCGACCGCGTCGTATATCCCCCCGGCCGACAGCGACCCGAGGATCGAGGCCGCGAAGGAGGCGGCGTTCGCCTTACCGATCTTGTCGGCACGCGTCCCGACGTCGGCGATCTGTCCGACCAACGAGAGCGTCATCAGCCCCGCGCCGGTGACCACGAGCCCCTGTAGCGCGCGGACGAGGATGAACGAGCCGGACGAGTCGACGAGCGGGAACAGCGCGTACACCCCGGCTCCGACCGCGAGCACGCCCAACAGGACGGTCCGCTTGTCGAACCGATCGCCGGCCCAGGCGAGGGGGACCACGGCGACGGTCTGCGCGAGCGTGAACCCCGTGGTGTACATCCCGATGATGAACCCGGCCGAGACGGTGACGCCGAGCACCGTCGTCGCCTGCGGGTCGAGCGTGTTGATGTACGTCCCGAGCAGGGTGATGAGCGTGATGAAGCCGAATCCCTCGGCGAAGCGCGTGAGATAGAGGGCCCAGAACTGCGTGCGGCGGTCGGCGTTGCTCACACCCGGATGCGGTCGGACGATTCAAAAGGAGTTACGATTCGAAGGACGGCCCTCGGGGCGGTAGTGTTCAGATAAGCTGATTCCATGCGAAGGCGAACGATCTGAGCCACTCGTTTGCTGTTTCTGCTTTAGCGTTGCTGAAACAGTTTGAGAAACTAGTAGTTCTGCGTTTTACCTCACGAAAGACACGTTCGACGCTGTTCCGATCTCCATGTCGTTCGTATCTAAAGTCGAGATTGTGTTTGTCACAAGCTCGCTGAAGTGGAACCGCGCCATCAACGAGAAAGATCGCGTCTTCTACGTCGTGTTTGTCGCAGAGTTCCGCAAAAAATTGATCCGCTATCACGTTTGTTCTTGTCGGTTCAAGCCGTGTATGTAGCAAATCGTTTGAGTCAGTATCGACAGCAGCGTACAGCCAATACTGCTCATTGTCAAGCTGAATCACAGTCTCGTCAACCGCAACGTGATTCGGACTGCGACCCGTTTCTGGCTGTAGATCGGCTTTGTGAACCCAGTTATGAACGGTCGATCGAACCCGATCAACACCGAATACCTCAAGAAATGAAACAGTATTCGAAAGCGATAGTCCTGATAAATGAAGCTGAATACTGAGCTTCATCAACAGCTCCGGTGTTGCTTCTCTCTCCACAAACTCTAAGTTAATCTCGTCTAAACAGCCGCTGAGGCGGGCGTTTTCGGGCATGAATCACTTTGAAAACGCATCGCCTCACCTTTCAAACCTTATCTGAACACCGCCCTCGGGGCCGCCAGAAGCTATTTCCGTCCACCCGGTCCCGTCCGAACCATGGGAGACGACGCCTGCGACCGGGAGTTCTGCCCGGCGTGTGACCTCGCGGTCGCGTGTACCGACGAGGAGTGTCCCGAGTGCGGAGCGCCGATAGGGCCGCGGGCGAGGTAGCGGGACCGCTGACGGTCCGACCCCAGCGCACTCGTCGAGGAGGGAATCACCGGATCACTCCGTGAGCGGGAGGACGATTCCGAACACGAACGGGGCGAGGAGCATCACGAGGACGCCGAGCAGCTCGGCGTCGACGAGCAGCGTCTGTTCCCACTCCGGGACCGGTGCGCCCGTCGAGCGGAGGTAGAGGTCGCCGACCAGTCCGAACGCGAAAAGCACCGCGCCGACCCCGAACGTCCGTTTCGTCGCGCGCGAGTAGTCGATGTCACCGTAGCGTCCCACCATACCGGACGGCTTGGTCGTCGCGGACACAAATACCTCTCGGAGTCGCGAGTCACGCGGCCGAGCCGGCGGTCTCGGTCAGGGGGTTGTCGTCGAGACGCCAGTCCGCCCGCTTGCCCGTCCCGCCGGTGAGTCGCACCCGTCCTGCCGGAACCCCTGCGTTTTCAGGCGCGAGCCGCCAGCGTCCGAACGTGACCGCGAACGCGACGTTCGATTTCGACCTGCTGGCGCGCCTGACTGACGCCCCCGGTCCCGTCGGCTACGAGGATCGGGTGCGCGACGTCGTGCGCGACGAACTCCCGGCCGTCGACGCCGTGCGATCGGACGCGATGGGGAACGTCGTCGCGACCGTCGAAGGGAGCGCGGACCCCGACTACGAGGTGCTCGTCGCCGCGCACATGGACGAGATCGGGCTCATCGTGAGCCACGTCGACGACGACGGGTTCCTCTCCGTGGAGCCGCTCGGGGGCTGGAACCCGGACGCGCTCCGCGGGCACCCGGTCACCGTCCACACCCGGGACGGCGACTACGACGGGGTGGTGGGAATTAACGCCGCGCACACGGCCGCGGAGGAGGCCCCGGAGGAGTGGACGCTCGACGACGCCTACGTGTTCACCGGTCTCGACCCCGACGAGGCGACCGAGGCGTTCGGCGTCGGCGACGTCGTGACGTTCGACAGCGACCTCCGCGAGATGGGCGAGTGCGTCTCCGGCTCCGCGCTGGACGACCGGGCGGGCGTGTATGCGATGTTGGAGGCCGCGCGGCTCGCCGACCCGGACGTGACCGTCCACTACGCCGCGACGGTCCAGGAAGAGGTCGGACTGCGGGGCGCGGCCGCCTTACGCGTCGACGTCGACCCCGACCTCGTCGTCGCGCTCGACGGGACGCTCGAACAGTCGTACCCCGGCGTCGACCCGTCGAACGCGATCACGACGCTCGGTGACGGCGTCGGAATCAAGCGGAAAGACGCGAGCGTCATCCCGACGGCCGAGGTCGTGGAACGGTTCGAATCGGTCGCCGAAACCCGCGACATCGCCTTCCAGCGCGAGGTGTCTTGGAACATCGGGACCGACACCGCCGCCCTCCAGAACGCTGGAGGCGCGCGCCCCGTCGGCGCGCTCTCGATCCCCGTCCGGTACCACCACTCCGCCGTCGAGACGGCCGACGCGCGCGACGTCGAGGCCGCCGTCGACCTGCTCACGGCGTTCCTCGACAGCGAGGACGGTACGGACTACGCGCCGGACTGACGAGGCGGGATGCGGTCGACATGAGTAGAGCCAGTTTCACTGAAATTCTCAGCAGTTGACGGTGTTAGGATTATGTCACTCGCGGACGAACAAATATCGGCGTACCACATCGACATGGGGTACCCTGTACTGATCGATTAAGGCCGTGAAAATATCAACTCCCAAGTATTTTATCAGATCCAACAGATACTATTTTAATTACTTTCTGTGGGATTGTAGCGATAACGCTGATCCGGCACACCGGACCGAAACAGCCGCACGCTAGCGTTTGTGTTCGCTGTCGTCTAGTCAGAGTTTTTAACTAGTCTGTCGTGTTCGCGTCAGTATGCAAAAATCTCGACGGGACGTGTTGAAGGGTAGTGCAGGGACGACACTTCTCACTGGATTGGCGGGATGTTCAGCGAGCGATCGGATTCCGCCCAGTTTGAATCCGCTCGGGGATGCACCGGCGATCAAATTCAGGTTCGACGGCTTTGCTGGGCAACGCTACGAGATCACCCATACTGGTGGTGATACTGTAGATGCTACCCGTGTCCGTGTACAATATACGGAGGTTGACAGCGGGGAGCAAAAATACATCAAGTGGAATCTGTTTGGTAAAGTGAACTCAGAGCTGGACATCTCTCCAGACAAGACACTCACAACGCCAACAGGGGTTGAAGGCGGAACCAAGATTCGTGTGATCTGGGTACCGCAAAACGGCGACGATAACAGAACGATTGGTGTGTACGAAGTTCAGAAGCTGGATTGAACCGATTCACAGATCGAAATCAATGATCCGGTCTTGGGCGAATCTGTTGAAATCCTTCGGGAGCGATAGCGTTGTTCCCCCAATCGCTTAGTATCGGTGACGTAGTGATTGATCTGCTGAATTTGAGTGCGGTGGCGCGTGCCTGCTCGGCCGCGATGCGGCCGAGCAGCATGCGCGAGGGAGTCGACCGGTCGGAGCAACGCGGAGACCGGTCGACGAGGCTGGGGAGGTGTGAGGTGCGGTGCTGTTGTAAGGTGGGATTCGAAGGGGCAGTTGCGAGGCGGGCGCGGGCGTTCACGAGGGCAAAGCTCTCGTGAGCCAATCAGAACGCTCCGCGTTCTGATGACGACGCAAGCACCGCAAGGAGAGAGCAGAGCTCTCTCTCGTCATCACGAGATGCCGGAGTCGTCTCAAACGACCCGAGCGTGCGCCCACCTCGCGGCTGGGGCCTCGGTGGTCGTGTCGATCAGTGATTTACAAGCACGCTTAAACGATCAAATAACTCTGTCAAAATGAATGGGGTCGGTCCTCAATAGAGCCACGGGTCCGCACTTCCTGATCGGCAGACTCGCTGGTAGACGCTGAGAACGCGTTTGTGAGAAGCGGGCCGGGCGCGATTTGAGACACCACGGGGCGCGTAGCGCCCCTACCCCAGCGCCCTGCTGCGCAGAACGCTGGGGGCAGCCGACGGCGAGTCCGTCGCGAGATCGTCCTCCCCGACGAGAAACTGAGTGGGCCCAGGACACCGGGCATCGTCCTCGGATAATGTCCGAATTAGAACCTCTCGAACCTGAAAAAGCTGTAGAACTGTACCTAAAACACCGATCAGACGAGCTCGCAGAGTCGTCCTTGAACGCACACAGGCTCCGCCTCAAGCACTTCGTCCGGTGGTGTAGAGAAGAGAACATCCACAACGTCAACGAACTTACTGGGCGTCGGCTCCACGAGTACCGGCTCTGGAGAAAGGACGACGGTGGCCTCAACCGGGTATCTGTGAGGACGCAGATGAGTACTTTGCGGGCGCTGATGATCTTCCTAGAGCAGATTGATGCCGTCCAGGTGGGGCTCAACGACTCTGTGGATATCCCCACTCTGGACGCAGACGAGGGTGTGCGCTCCGTCCACATCGATAACGAGCAGGCTCAGCGAATTCTATCTCACCTCGAAAAGTACGAGTACGCGTCTCTCAGACACGTTCTAGTACTCCTGCTGTGGCGCACTGCGATCCGGACGGGTACAGCCCGTGGCATTGACGTATCTGACGTCGATCTTGACGACGGATTCATTGAGATCCGACACCAGCCTTCAAGCTCAACCCCATTGAAAAATAAGCGAGACGGGGAGAGGTATCTTAATATCTCTGAGAAGACATCTAGTATCCTCGCCGACTGGATCAACAAGCGCCACCCCGAAACAGAAGACGATCACGGACGTACTCCACTTCTGGCGACGAACTACGGCCGTATAAGCAAAGGCAACCTTAGAAAACAGGTGTACTGGGCTACTGCGCCCCAATTCGTCGGTGACGACTGCTCCTGTGATGCTGACGAGCACGGGTACGATCTGATCCACGAGTGCGACGACGCCGTCAGTCCGCATGCACTTAGACGAGGCTCAATAACAATGCATCTGCGCGAGGAGGTGCCAAAGCCAGTAGTGTCGGAACGCGCCAACGTCTCATCTGAGGTTCTCGACGCACATTACAACGAAACCTCACTGAAAGAGCAGATGGAACTGAGGAAGAAACACCTCGATAACATATAAATTAGGCATCAACACCAGCGCCAACACGATCTGTTGGCCTCTGACACTCGTTTGTTGGAGCTAAATTGACGATAAAGTTGCTCTACACCAAGAAATCGCCCGATCAACGTCAGAGACAACAACGTCTGTTGTTGGTGGAGAAAACGGTGTAGGCGTGGGGAGCACGGCAGCTGACGGGTAGTCTACATTAATGTGTGATGTCATACCATACTACGTAACGTTTGTCGCCTATTCTGTCGCTCTATAAATAACATATTTTTAACCCAATACAACATAGAGTGCCGTAGGGTAGTTGTGTAGAGACGGACGAGGCGGAGTCGGCCGTCGAGGATGGCGACGAATCAGTGAGAGACACGTCTGTCATCCCACCGAGATACTGCGACTGTCTCGCCCGCCCACGCCTTATTCGTCACCAACAACGAGCGTTGTTTGCGCTGACGTTGTTCTTTGATTTTCGAGCAGTCGAAACGCTCTATCAACGAAATAGTGCCAACACATGGCCGTTGGCGAACAACAGATCGTGTTGGTGCTGACGTTCGCGACGATGAAAATGGAATATCTCTCGGAGTAGACTGTAACAGAACTGATTAGTCACTAGGATAAGCGAAAAGAGTACGTAATGTCATCAGATACCAACACGGCTGGCAGCTGTCCGGTTTGTGAACAAGAGTACAAGGGTGAAGAAGATGTCACCGACAACAAGACAGTCCCCCTACCTGATGCTAATCACATCTGCTTCCTGGATGGGAAAGTGTACATCCACATGGAGAATCAAAACGAATAGGATTTTAACGGAGTCAAGAGTGGAGAGTCGTCTCAGTCTGGCAGTACTGAGTCGTCGTTGACGACTAGTCGATTGCCGTCTCCGTCTGAGACGTGTTCGACGGCGTCACCAGCCATCGAGGCGAGTGCGTCGGCAGCGCGATCGAGTTGCGCCCACGCCAACGATTCCTCGAGCTCGTGCTCTACCGATCGCTGGAACGTGTCGTCTGAGATGCGGACTCCTCGTGGGCCTCCGCAGCTAGCAGTGTAATGGGCCATCACCAACGCCCGCTGCTCGGCAACTGAGTAGCGCTCTTCGATGACGGTGTCTGATTGCTGGAGAGCAATCTCAAGCTCGGTGGCGTCGCTAACGGACGACTGTGTTGACTCGAGATCGTGGATCCGTTCGTGTGCCTTCCGTGCGAGGTTCGTTGTTGCCTCCAGCTCCGAGCGTAACTGTTCGTTCTCCTCGCGGAGTGAGTCCAACTCGTTGCTCAGTCGGCGCTGTTCCGCCTGGAGCGAAGCGATCACGTCTGCGCCGACGTCGTCCTCGTCGGCTCCTACTGGGGCCTCCGGTGCGTCCGACGTTGTCGGTGTGTTTTCTGTTGACATGTATGCGACGACTCAGTCCCAGCTCGCGGACGACAGAGCAGCTGCTCGAAGCACCGGTGTGCTTTTGCCCTATCGTGCACAAAATCAGGTTGCTGTCGGGAGCCTGATTCAGCGCTTCCGCGCGGGGAGCCAACACTCCCCGTTTGCTGTGATGTTGTTCCTGAGTCACTTCTTCATTAACAGCAGTTTGGCTTAAGCTTGGCGCAAATCGAGTTAACGTCAAAGCCACAAGATAGGTATCTCAGCCCCATATACCGGACAATTACGGATCACTGTATAGTCCACATCCTTAGTAGGAATGTCTCCCGTTGGCTCCGGCATCGGCTCCGGTTCGTCGACGTAGAGTGAGTAATTAGTATGTGAGCCAGCATACGCGTTCTTCTCGACGGCCTCTTCCGCACCCACACTCACATATCGGCATCACCCGACACAGTGTTTTCAACCTCCTCGATGGTGGCCACTATCCCATCAATACGATCCGGATCAAGCCCGTCTTCCTTGAGGGCAACCCTGACAGCTTGAGTGGTAACCATCTCATCCACGAGTCCGCGGAGTATGTCTCCTTGATTCCGGTGTAGTATGGCGTTCTCTTTGCGAATGAAGTCATCAAGTTCTTTTTCTCCGTCTAACATTTGCTGATCCGAACCAACCAGTCAATCTTTCCGCTTCGCAACTTAAAATTTCTCAATATTGATAATACGGTACTTTTGTTGGTTTATCAAGATGGACTGACGGTGCCGAGTGCGACGGGATCAGTCTAACCGTCGAGTCTTAACGGACGACGTGGTAGTCCTCATCTTCTGTGAGTTCGTCGCCAGTTGGCTCCACCATATTGCGTAGATCGTCACACGCAACGTCGTAATTGATCCAGTCTCCACCTGGCGCGTCCTTGAGGTTTGACTCCAGGATGACTTCGTCGGCGTACTCCCACCCGCGAATTTTCACACAGGACAAGTCGTCGGGGACATAACAAGAAATGTATACTTCTGGGAGAACTGTTGTGAATCTCTCAGCGTGATCCTGTTGAACCATAATCGAAGCACCAGGCCCATCGTAGGTGGCCGACTTGACGTCTACCGTGCGCGTCTCGCCCTCAATCCGCATCTCAGTATCTACCCCACCGTCCCCGCTGGCAGAAACTGACGTATCGATTGACGCCGACTCGTAGAGGCCTGCTATCGCCAGTTCGCCGGCAAAACCGATTTCGTGCTTGCTAGCCGAGTCCCCGTCACCCCAAATCTCGTTCGTCGTCTTGCCCTCCTCGTAGGAGGCGTTGCGATCCCCTGCCTGTGATGCGATGAACTCGCGATTATCGTCGGTGAGTGGCACTGTGATGGAACCTACCGTGTCGTTTGAGTCGTCACTATCGCCGTCAGTAAAGCAATCTGTCAGATTCATTCTGCGACAAGAGGGCCTGACACCGCAGTCAGGTGGTTAGCGAGTTAGTCCGATGCGAGGACGACGACGGCGAGAAAAGCCGTCAGGAACGCAGCCACACCGACGTGAATGGTGCTGAGTGCCATCAGCCCGATGACTGCGGGGAGGACAAGGGCCTCACTCATTGATGACTCCGATTAGCGTGTGTTTGATCTCGTCCAGACGCTCGGTTGCCACCCAAGTCGACGGATGGCCTCGTGGATCGTTCGTCATGTCCAGGAGTCCGGCCTCGTTCAGAACGCCCAGGCTTCGAGGCGCAATCTCTGCGTCCTTGAGCTCGCGCAATTTCCATCCGACTCCGGCCTGTGGAATCTCGAACATCGATTTTCCGATAGAGAACAGCGCTTCCGACTCCTCCTCCGTGATTTCGATGTCCTTGGGGACAGCATCGAGGAGACGACTGGCGCGATCAGTCACACACCAGTCGGCCACTGCGCCCATATTGCGCGAGGTGTCTCGTTCGAGGAGAAACGCGGAACTGAGAACGCAGATGTCGGAGAATGAAACGTCGTCACGAAATCGGAGACGGAACCATCCATCGCCCTCAATGTCCTCCAGCAAATCACGGTATTCCGTGACGACATCGAGGACGCCGACAAGTTCGACTGCTGCCTCGGCATCAGTTAAATTAGACGTGCTGTACTCCACATCATTACTGCTGATGTCAATCGACATTGCGACGTCCGCCCGCACTGCGCTGCTGAATCTCGCTTTCTCACCACCCCTCGCTATGTGATCCGTAGTCGGGTGGACTATGTAAAGGGAGTATGGGTTCTACCATACCCCTTACGCTTGGGCAAATCCGTAGATCAGCGACTGGAGTTGCTCGAGTCGCCGAGTGGACATCCACATGTCCGACTGATTACTCCCAGCTTCGCCAGCTGAGACGAGTTGGATCAGTCCACCATCGAGTAGGAGTCGGAGTCCCCTATCACTGACATCTACCGTTAGATCCTGTTCTGCCCACTCAATCTGCCGTCCAGGTATATCCCAGATGTCTCCTGCCACCACGAATAGTGCCCCAACTTCGACGCCATCCAACTCGCCATCCTCTGGGATCGAGTCGAAGAGGTACTGGGCCCGGCCGGTTGCCCGGAAGTCAGGCTGCTCTTCTCCACCGTTGGATCGGCTCTCAATGAGTCCAGCAGAGTCTAACTCCGCGAGAGTGTTCTCCTCGACATCGTTACGCAGTTTTAGGCGAAACCACTGTCTCTCGTCCTCAACCATCATGCGAAGTAGATCTCGGTGGGAGTCCAATTTGTCGACGGCCTCAACGAACTCAAGCATAAGCGTCTGATCAACCAGTTTACAGCCCGATTCGATCTTGTTGTCGAAGAAGTCCGACATTTGCGACAAAACTCTAGCCTGTGTGTCTCTTACAGGTGGTTAGCGCGCTTTGCGCACCGTCATTCTGACGTAGTCCGGGCGGGTTTGTACCTTCGTCCGCCGTGCTAGATCTGAACTCATAAAGACTGAGATGATATCTGACTCAGTGTAGTCATGGTGGGACAACATCCCGGCTTCGTCCGCCCACCAGCATATCTTACTAGCGAGTGACATATCTCCTCTCGATCTGTCGTTTCCGAACTGGGCCAGAGACATACTGTCTCCTCGCTCGTATAGATCCTCAGCAGTGTCGTCGTGAGAAGTCATAGCATCGACGAGTTCCTGATTTTTGTCGCTGAGAGAACCCTGGGGCTCGTAATCGATATCGTCTCCATCGTCGCTCTCGGCCTCGATGTCGTCCGAGTCTCTCTCCGAATTGTAGATGTGTTGGTAGGCAGACATCATCCCATCCATCTCCGCTATCTCAGTTAACGAGGACTGAACACGCCTGCCAGAGAAGCTAACGCCACGGTTATTATACGTCTCAATTTCTCCTTTGATAGTGTAGTCGTCGTCGAGCCCTTCCGAATCACGCAAAATCAGGTGGCACCCCGAGCCCGAGGGAGACACCTCAGCGTACGTCGAGCCCCCCAAATCTCCGAGGATGTCTGTTGCGAGTTCGTCCAACTCTCCATCATCACTAACCACACCATCGAGATCTATACAGCTGAGTCCATCCTGCGCGCCGAGGATCAGCATCGTCCCATCCAGGGCTTCGTCGTGGGGGAACTCGCGACGACTTTCCTCCACGTTGGCCAGCGCTTCCTCGAAGTTGACGAGGTGCTTCTCCTCCGGATCGTGTGAATTGATGTAGCGGGGCTTCGCGCTGATTCCAGAACAGGGGACACGCCGTCCGTCATCAGTGTTCAGATAAGCAGCCCACACTGCTTCGTCGACAATCGACTCTGGAACGTGGAAGCTGCCCTCTTCGACAACGTCGCCCGCAACCTCGCCGATAGTTTCTGAACCGCCCTGTGCTGCCTGTTGAGTATTTGACTGCGCACTCATTTGCGACTTCGCCAGCACCGAACTGCGACTTCTCGCTTTCTCACCACCCCTCGCTATGTGATCCGTAGTCGGGTGGACTATGTAAAGGGGGTGTGGATGCTACCCAACATAGCCCGATAGACTACATTTCCACATCTCGTATGTACCTACCCAGCAGTCGGTGTGGCTTAATTGTGTCTACGTCGCTATGTTTTCAGATTTAGTAACTGACGAGATCCTCCTTGGTATCGCGATTGGCCTCGTGTTCGACGAGGTTGGGCGGAAACTCGTCCTGAGTCGCGTCAGAACTATCCTCGGTGCCGAGGAGTGCGCAGATGTCGACGACGACTCGGACAGCAGGGATGATACCGCAACTAGGGGTGACAGCACCAGCGCCCACACCGACACAGCCGACTACTTTGATCCCACTGTGGCTGGCGGTGCGGATAAAGTGCGCACCCAGTAGGGACTCACCGGGTGCCTTGTGTGGACGCACACGTGCGCAAGCAGAGACACAGTTGATGCTAGGTGTAGTGACGTCTCTATCTGTTCGCTCTCTACAGTGACGTGAGGCGGACTGAGTCGTATTTAAATAGATCTGAGATCGGCCGGTAGAATAGTGTGGTTCTGACTGGCCATCCCAGAGTTAATAACAAAAGTGAAATCAATAACAACTTTGGGATAGCACAACCAAGCCCTCGCTCCCCCCTGACTGATCCCGACTCTTCCCCGAAACCCCCAGGTTCGACACCGACAAGCAGGGCCCCTCAGCACGACTGAGTTGCGGACAGTCGAGCCTAGGCACCAGCCGACGTTCGACATCGATTGGGCCCGATCTGGTACTACCTGTGAGCATAACCCACGCTATCCCAGTATGCTAGCCCCCGAGAATATAGATCAATCCGTACGTCGTCATGCGTTTTGGGAGTAAATCCCGACGTGTAGGCCCACAAAATACCCGGTGAGACGGTACTTATTCTGATAAGTTGTCTGAATAAGGACGTAATTGACGTCGATGTCTCAGGACGGATCGTCACTCAGTAGGGACGGACGGTGAGTTGTCACAGGTGTTTTTGTGTGAGATCAGACATCGCCCCCAATGATACCCTATCTGTCTCACCCATCACCAGTCTCTCCCACTCAGCCAGTCGGGCTCCACGATTCGATTTAACCAACGATGGGTGCGCATCTACCGTTGTGTTGGTTAGCTCAAACCTAATCGCTTGATATCGACGTTGTAGCTGCGTCAAAAGCCGACGAAAAATGCGGAAATGTGGGGTTCAATCGTTTATAACAATCAGAATTGCGGAAGTAGCGGAAGTGGGGGTTCAGATTCCAGGTTGTTCGACTAACAGTGTGTCGGAGTAATTAGGGAAAAGTGGTGTCCGCTGTTTATATACTGGTGGGTGATTCAGGAAATTACGGAATTAGGGGTTCAGATTCCAAATCGTTCCACTAACAGGGTGTCTCGCGGTAACAATAGAAAACTGGTGTGTGGGTGATATATATACGTGTCGGACACATGAAACACTCGCAACACTCGAAGTGGTAGTTCTGTCCTTAACTAGCGCCAAGGTGGAACCAACCGATCTGTTGGTTAACCCCGATTGATCGCCTACTTGAGCTCAACGTTGACGCCCCGCAGCTATGCCTCGTCGATCTTGACGACGTCCGTAGTACTCCCCAACAAACAATCAATCTGATAGTAGTACCCGAAGTATCACTTTTCGCATATAATCGTCTGCTGGAGTTGGTATACTAATTCTGATAGTATACTCCGATATATCAGTTTTCTTAAACAGTCGCAAATGCCGAACCAAGACACGATCAGTTGCCCCGATTGCGGGAACGGTAGAGTCCGCCTGGATGGTGGATGTCCAATATGTCTCAGCTGTGGCTGGACTGAATGTGCCTAGCCCACTCTCTCAGTTCGATGGAGAGGCACCTGATGTCCGCTGACAGCTATCTCGGTGGCTCCCAAGTGGTGCGCATCATCTCCCTCAACCAGGACACTTAGAGAGCAACTCACGGCCTCCTTGTGTGTCCAGCAATCTCTTCAGAGATTGAACCTAACACAAGCCGGAATCCAATACCTCTGACATCCTCTCTAAGCGCGTTAGTTTTTCGATACGATACTTCCCACATCCTGGCCCCACCAAAGCCAACAGCGACGACGTGAGGTGGCACACGATGGATGTGAGTACCCTAGAAAAGACAGAAATCTCGGTTGGGCCCGACTCAGCCTGCTGTGATGACTGCTGGATGGGTACCGAACTGGGCTGCCCCTCACGCGGGACGCGCTGCTTTGTTGTGTTGTAACTGATGTATGAGTAGGTTACAACCCCACAGCTACACAATTAGGGCCCAACTTGTGAGATAGGTAGGGGCCGAGCTGGTGTTCCCACAGGTTGTTGTGTTTGTTGTTGAATTAGTAGTTGTACAGTCACAGCATACTGAGTAGTAGCTGAGTACGACAGGGTACAGGGTTGTTTACGACTAATAGTAGAGTAGAGGCCAATAGAGACAGGCTAGTGGACAACTTAGTCCAGGGTTGTGGGCGACAGAGTCCAGAATAGAGTCGAACAGAGCTCTCAGTCGGATACAAGCTGGCCAGGTGGTGGACGACTCAGCCTGGGTTTGTCGACGACTCTCTGACGTCCAGATCGACAGATTTCTCGCGCCGATTTCCAGCACCATCTGGCTATTCAACCACTACCTATAATTTATCTTATGTACCTAAGATTTCTTATACTTTTCTCACTACAGTTCCACCACCACTGATCGCCCAGTCGTCCCCGAATTAGCAGCGCGCGATTTTTTGCCGGCGTGCGTTCGTCGACGTCGACTGTGCGCGCTTCGAGCTCCACCTGTCCGAGTTCGCGGGCTAGCGTGGACGTCCTCACCGAGTGGGTTCCAGTGAGGGCGACGTCGAGTACCAACACAAACAACCTGTGCCAACTCAAACTCGGTGACTACTCATCACAGGTGTGTCGCCACTGAGTCCTTGGGCGTTAAGTCTACATACGCGATAGTGTCTATGAGTCTGAATGCATTCCTTTCAACAGGTGAGTAGATACATCTCCATCCATTTGTATTGGATTTGGGTGCTCCTGTTGAATTCTTTGGCTCTGTAGTTTCGGTACACTGCGGCGGATTTCACGGGTATCGGACGCTCCGACGGAGGTTGTAGACGGTAGCTTTCAGCAGCATTTCGCGGAACTCTAACCACCAGCTTCGCGCACGCACGGCGGAGCCGAGCGTGCGCTTGATCGACGAGAAGACAGCTTCTGACATGGAACGCTGGTGGTACCGATCACCGTCCATGCGGGCGTTGTGGGCGTGATCGAGTGGATTCATGATCCGGTGTTTGATCAGCGGTCTGATGCCGTTTTCGCGGAGTTCATCGCGGAAGGCTTTGGAGTCGTAGCCGCGATCAGCAGCGAGGCTCCGCAGGTCGCCGGCGTTGCGCCGAGCGACCTGCGGGCCGATCTTCGCATCGTGTTTCTTGGAGGTCGTCGAGTGGATGTCGGTGATGTACAGCGTCTCGACATCCACGAGAGCGGTGACTTTCAGCGCTCGAACGCGGTAGTTCGTGCGGTTAGCGTAGTGGCGGCTGGGCTGATCACGGTCAAAGCCAGTCGAATCGATAGCAGCGTGGCCGGTGCATTTCTCGGCTGACGCCCCGAGAAACGCACGCCACGTCTTGGTCGGAATTCGCTCAAACCACGTGCGAAGCACCGTGTAGTGTGGAAGTCTGGTGAGTCCGATCTCTTCAAGGACGCCGGGCATTTCTGAGAGCAAATCCACCGCAACGCGGTAGGATTTGGCCAGCTCGATGCGGAGTGCATGCACGGTGAGCATCGCCCACTCGGCGAACCCGCCTCCCCCTTCGGGGTCGGCGGGCTCGTCCGGATTAGCGACAACTGATTTAGCCTTAGCCACCGTAACACGCGTGAAGAGACGGATTTCGGATGTCACACCGATCTGTCTCTTCGCTTTCTACAGCAATAACGGAGTCGTCGGCTTCACGTCTAGCGAAACTACAGAGCCAATTCTTTCTATTAATTCTTCTTCATCATCGGTATCTTTGAGTAGAATATTTAATATGATGATATTGATCAGCTTCGCGTACCAGCCTGCGTTGAGATTGAGTCGTTCCATTCTGTCCCCGTCGGCTCTCTCATAATTTCCTGAGTGAATCCCTAACAGTGCGAATCCTCGAGAACTAGTTCTTAGTCCCCCAGTAGCTGGATTTTTTAGTGTCCGTGGGCCAGCGACAATTGGGCTTCCACTCATTCCTGGGTACATCATCGCATCTGTGATAAATTTCGGTTGTTGCTGAAACGCCAACCCGAATGGAGTAGAAATACGTGCATCCCTCAAAAGCGGAATATACGTATTAGAATCAAGGAGGCCATCTGGATATCCGACAACCAAGACGACATCTCCACCAGAGACGATCCCGTCACCTTGGAGAATCATTTCAGGCGTGAACGCCAAACTCCCTGTCTCAACTGACGGATTACTGGTATTGATTTTCTCGGAAAAATCAGATAATCGCTGATTAATAGGGATAACAGCAATATCAACATCATAATCTAATGCCTTATTGGAAGTATATTCAAACCAATCCTCGCCGATGCCGTCTTCAAGAGAAACAGTGATCCAACTTATATTGCGTAGCTGGTTGTAGCTTCGTATAAAGAATATAATTTCGTTTGCATTTTCTGCATCTGAAGGTGCAAGGAGATGTTTATTCGTAATCAAATATGTTTCATCTAAAAAGTTATAGAAGAATCCAGTGCCAAAATCATCTCTATTTCCTATTTTAATTTGTGTAACGGTTGCGTATACTGGATTAATCCCCATTCCATTTCACCATGTAGTAATGTGAGCATATAACACATATATGTTTCTAGATTATTGTGTTTGAATCGAGATATAGATTATGTGGTGATAAGGTGGAGTTAGTGTGAGAAGTGTTCGCCCCGACTTGGATCTCCATCCAAACCAACTGTATACCACGTTTCCGATGACACCGCAAACTCGTACACACACTTTCATATCGTCGGGTGCGAAAGCCGTCATCAATGTCGGCCTCCGACGCACAGACTGAGTTTGACTTCGACGAGTTCGACACCACTGTCTCTGACGACGATGTCGATCTCGTAATCAACACGATCGACTCGTGTATCACCAGCCTTCGCGAGCAGTACACAGATGACGACGATCTTGATGACACGTTTTCCCGAGGACGGGGCGAGTACGTCCCCCGATCGGACTTCACAAGGGATCAGCTCGATCCCGAACCACTGACGCAGGATCGCGTCATCGAACCGTTGCTCGAGGTGCTCGGCTATTCTGACTACGGTGCCGAGGCCGGCGACTTCTCTTCGACGCGTGGCGAACAAGCCGACTACGCCGTGTCACTTCGTGACGTCGATAGTGTTGACTCGAGCCGGCTCCTGATCGAGGCGGAACCGTTGAAGAAACGCATGGAAGATCGTGGGCACGGAGTCGATCAGGTAAAGTCCTGGCTGAGTAAGCGCGAATTCGAGTCCGACTTTGGCTTCGCTACTGACGGACTCCGGTGGATCTTTATTCGGTACGATGCCGACTCGTACACGCATACGACTGTCGCTGACGTCGATATCCAACCCGTCTTTCTGACGCTGTTCGAGAATCAAACCGGGCCATCAGTAGCCCCAACGGACGCTGTCCCTGAAGAGGAACGCGAGCTCGTCGCTGAGCTCATCCAGACGTTCGACTTCGACAACTTTCGTTCGATTATCGACGACGCGCAGGAAGTCCTGAAGGAAAAGCAGGAGGCGATAACGGACGAATTCTATGATGACTACATCCGGTATGTGTTCGGCGTCGACGAGGGCGACGTCGATGGGGAACGTCGAGCTCGGAGTCTCGTCGGCGACGGTGTCATCCCACCGGACGAAGCGGACGGTGACGATACACGCCTGTTCTCCGTTGAACTGATGAATCGGCTCATTTTCATCAAATTCCTTGAAGACAAGCGCATCGTCCGGCCCGACTTACTCCGGACGATTGTCGATACGTACGAGGACGGCGTCTACCCACAGACGATGTACAAGTCGTTCTTCGATCCGCTGTTTTACGACGTGATGAACGTCAAGTCGGACGAGAGAGAGTCGCACGTCGATGATATAGAACTCTACTCCGACATCCCGTATCTAAATGGTGGCCTGTTCAGGCCCGAGCTATCTGCGGATTCCGACGTCGACGAGCGCGGGTTCAACGTCCGAGACAGCGTTCTTGAGTCAATCATCAACCTGCTCGAACGCTACCAGTTCTCTGTCGATGGTGGGCCGGCTGACATCGATCCGTCCGTACTGGGCTCGGTGTTCGAGAAAACAATCAACTACCTCACGACAGATGCGGGCGATCAGAACGCCGACTTGGGTGCCTACTACACCCCCAAGGAAATCACTCGATTCAGTGCCGAGCAGACGGTTCGTCCCGCACTCAAGGATCGGTTCTCCGAGATACTCGTCGAAGATCGTGGATGGCCTGAGGCGGAGATAGAACAGTACGATACGCTCTATGAGCTTATCGATGGACTGGCTCCGTCGACGGATTTGATCACAACATTGCTTGACGACGTTGACGAGCTCTACGTAGTTGATCCCAGCATGGGCTCCGGACATTTTCTCACATCTGTCGTTGAGGAAATAACAAATATTCGCATGGAGCTGTGGGCGACGTTAGAAGAGTCTCCGCCTCGTCATCGCGTGAAGAAGACAACTGTACAGTCCAACATCTACGGCGTCGACATCATGGAGCCGGCCGTCGAGATCGGGAAGCTTCGTCTGTGGCTCTCGATCGTCTCAGAGCTTGAGGAGGAAGACGTCGACAAGCTCAGCACGGAACGATTGGCACTTCCGAATATCGCGTTCAACGTTCGACAGGGCAACTCGTTGATTGGCTACGTTGGCTTCCCTGAGGAAACAGATGATGGCCTCGCAACGTTTGAACGGTGGACTGAGGATAGTGTCCGATCACGATACGAGGATGTCATTGAAGAGATTGAGCTCCACGAGGAACTAAACGCGTTCCCAGAGGAAGCAGAGCAGCATCGTCAGAACGCGCTTTCATTGTTACGAGAGTATCGTGAAGATCTCGACGAAGAGATACTCGCTGACTTCCGTGATATCGTTGACGGTGTCACTGACGACGATCTAGACAGTTACACCCCGTTTCATTGGGTACTCGAATTCGCCGAGGTGTACGCTGACGGGGGCTTCGACGTCATCATTGGTAATCCGCCGTGGGATAGGCTACGCCCAACGCGGGACGACTTCTTCATGCGATACGACGAAGCGTTTCATTCCCTACCACCAGAAGCCAAGCAAGCGAGACAGAACGAATTGCTAGACAACTCAGATATTGAAACGGAGTGGGACTCCTACAAGCGTGAGATAGAGATAATTACTGAGTACTTCCATAACTCAAGCGCGTATCAGCTCCAAGATCCCGTTATTGATGGAATTGGGCAGAGCACAGAGAACGATTTGTCGTCATTGTTTCTCGAACGAGTTTTTGACTTATCTAAAGATGGAGGATATATCGCACAAGTCCTACCAGGGACAATTTTCAATGGAGCATCGACGAAGGATCTCCGTACACACCTCATTGACGATACGTCTGTCAAATCAATCATCACCTTTGAGAACAGAGATATCTTCGAAGCCGTTGACGGACGATACAACTTTGGAGTGGTAGTGACAAAGAATTCTGGCTCGACATCCGAGTTGAACGGAATATTTCAACAGCATGGATTAGATGTTGTTAAGGAATTTGACGATCGTGCTTTGAGAATACCTGCAGATGTCCTGCTTGAATACTCTCCCAAGGCACGGATTTTTCCGCAGTTGAAACAGCAGCCAGAAGTTGATATTATTCGTCAAATAATCACACACCCGCCGGTGGCGGAGAAACTTGAAAACAAGTGGTTTGCAACACCCTATCGTGAATTAGATCGAACAAATGATTCTGATCGGTTCATAGAAAGTTCTGAGGAGGGAGACTACCCTGTCTACGGTGGAAGTAACATCTATCAATTCAACCATGATCCAACATTTGTCGATATCAATCCCCCTGAGTTCTGGAGTGTTAACGAAGATGTAGCCCCTGAACAGAGCGCAAAACAGCGCATTCGAGAAAAGAACCTGCGGAAGCTTAAGCGAGCAATCTACGATGCGTTTGATGGATCTGGATCCCAAGTCGGATTTGTAAATGATCTACTGGAGAAGCACCGGGGGCAGGAGCTTTCAGCAGACGATGTTTTGCTTGATTGTACGCGTCCGCGAGTTGTGTTCCGAGACGTTACGAAATTCACAAATGAGCGAACACTCGTCACGGCTGTAATCCCAGACAATATCGTCTGTCACAACAAACTCCACACGATTCGCCCGTACGGGATCACTCCATCCGAGGATGATCTGTCAGCGTCACCACTACACGAGATGTATGAGCCGATATTCACTGACAAAGAACTGTTTGTCGCTGTCGGACTACTTGGTAGTATTCCGTTTGACTATCTCATGCGGACAAAGATCGACACTAGCGTTGTGATGTATAAATTCAAAGAGTCACAAGTTCCCCGCCTTACCGAAGGTGACGACTGGTTCGAACACATCTGGACGCGAGCTGCGAGGCTCAACTGTTACGGCGATGCGTTCGTCGAGATGCGAGATAGGCTCGATATCGAAGCAGCGACGGATCCCGACGAACGGGAACGGATCCAGGCGGAACTCGACGCTGGTGCGTTCCACGCCTACGGCCTTGATCGCGAGCAGACGGCGTTCATCCTCGACGACTTCTACCAGGTACAGAACCCACGCCGGATGACGGACGGGTACTTCGATCTCGTGCTTGAGAAGTTCGACGAGTTTGCAGAGTAGGCCAACTCCCTTCTAACGCGCCGTCTTCGCTACCTATCCGGTTGTGAAGTGTTACTACAGTGGGTAACATAGTACCAGACGGGTTGTCGGCGACTCGCCCAATCTCTCCACATCTCTCTCTATCTTTTCTTCCAATGCCTGCCAATGATCCACTCGACGATGTCGCGCTGAATACCTACGAAGTCTCTGTCCCGATCGAATTTGACGCGTTCGAGACGACTGAGGCAGCGTCGCTAACGGTTGCTGAGACGGTGGCCCAGTCGATTGTCGCTGAAGTAGACGAACTGTCTGACGACGACGTCTCGTACGTCTCAACGCAGGTTTCGTTCGACATGGATGGCCTCGAGGACGCGTTCGACGACGACGAGATCGAAATTGCCACCGTCCAGACGCGGACGGAACTGGCGGTGATGGACGATGAGTGACGATCAAGTCGAGTGCGACTACTGTGGCCAAGAGTACGACAAGCGCGGGATCGGCGCCCACGAGGCCCATTGTGACGAGGCTACCGAGGAGGAGATGCAACCCGACTCGGGTGCCTCCGATCTATCCACCTTCGAGGCCGAAGTCCGAGCTCGCGACGATGGACAGTGTGCCCGCTGTGAGAGCATCGAGGCACTCGTTGTCCACGACGTTGATCCAGACGTTGAGCAGGAACGCGCAAACGCTGTCACCCTCTGTGAGCAGTGTGAGGACGAACTCACTGGACTCCATCCTCTCACCAAGCGAACGAAGATTGGCGCGCAGTAATCTACCGACTTTCTACCAATGACTGACTACACCGAGGACGTTGTCGTCGAAGCTCGAGTACCCGTCGAACACGCCGAATACCTCGAAGAATGGGCAGACGTTGTCGGATGCGACGTCGCTGACGTTGCCGGTGACAGCATCTCGCAGTTCCTGGAGGAGCAACCAATCAATGACTGACGAACTTTTCGCCTACTGTCCGGAGCACGATCGCCTGTTCGAGAACGAGAGTCTGATGGCACGCTATCAGGCAAAGGCTGGCGGACACGACTGACGCGGTTTCCGATTTACATATATTATGGCTAACGGATCACGTGGTGCCCCTGAGGGCAACGACAATGCGGTATCGCACGGACTCTTCCAGTCTCGCGAAAATCTGCGGAACAACCTCTCCGATCGTGAGGAGCGACTTCTCGTCGACGTTGCCGTCGACTTGATCGAGCGGTTCCCCGACGAGGCAGACGTTGGCGCCTACGAGCGAGGTGCGATCGAAAACATCGCGCTTGACACCATCAAGCGGATGCGGGCGAACGAGTACATCCTCGAGAACAACTTCATCGACGAGACTGAGAAGTCGAATCGGGCCAACCAGGTGTACTCGCGAATCATGAGCGATACCACGGCCGAACTGGAGAAGCTCGGGCTCCTCAAAGAGGGCCCAGCTCTCAAGGACGCGGAGGCATCCGAAGACTGGATGGCTGCCATTTCGGATGCCACCGATCGAGCTGGCGACTGACGTCCTGTCTGTGTAGAAGTTAACCAACAGTCACCCCCGAACGGTGGCCGGTGTTGGTTAACTACTGATTCTTGTCGCAATGTCCGCTGAGTCGGCGAATAACTTGCAGCTGTTTGTCGAGGGTGAACAGCGGTACGCTCGGTTCGCAGAGCACGTGCTCGATCTCAACCTCGCAGATACGCAGACTCGCATTCTGAGCGACGTCACTCAGCACAAGAACACCGTCATTATGTCCGGGAACGGTGTCGGAAAAAGCTACGCTGTCGCCGTTCTCAACCTCGCGTTCCTCTACTGCAACCCCCACGGCTCGGTGATGATGACGTCTGGCTCGTACGCCCAGATGTCGGACACAGTGTGGAGCGAGATGAAGTCGCTGCTGAAGGACGCACGGGATCGCGGATTCCCGCTACCGGGGACGATGAAGGAGTCCCCGCCTCGTATCGAGTTCGACGATCACCCCAGTAAGGCGTTCCGTGCGATCTCGACGACGAATCCAGGTTCTCTCGAAGGACGCCACGCTGAGAAGATGCTCGTCATCGTTGACGAGGCGGACAAGCCCGAAGTTGGGACGGACGTCATCGAGTCGGCCCGCTCCTCAGTGACGGACGACAACGACAGGTTCCTCGTCATCGGCAATCCGCCCCGTTCGGAAGCGAATTCAATGTACGATCTCCTCGCAGGGGACAACTACCACACTATCAATTTCTCCTCGTTCGACTCCAACAACGTCCGTGTCGAGGCGGGACTCGACGACGGCTCGACGATACCTGGCCTTGTCGGACTCGAACAGCTTGAGGAGGACTACGCGCTGTGGAACAACGACGATCTGCCCGACGTCGAGGAGGCAATGTCGCAGGTTGAGGCCGACGAGGACGGTATCCTCCGCCCAACGAAGGACGGACTTGACGAGCGCTGGGTTCGACGTCGACTCGGTGCTATCCCCGATGACGGGACTGAGTCTGTCCGCCCGTTCTATGCGAACGATGTCGCTGGTGCGGAAGCACGATGGGACGACGTCGGCTTCCTCGACACCGAGTACTGTGCGTTCGGCGTCGACATCGCCCGTGGCGGTGACGACAGAACCGTCGTCATCGGTATCACTGAAACTCGGGCCGACGTCCTCGTCGACGTCGAAGCGCCTGGGGATCACCGTCGCAACAAGCAGTTGGTAATGAACGCTGTCGGAGACGACGACGGCGTCCCAGTTGTCATCGACGCAGTCGGCGAAGGAAGCGGAGTAGCCGACGAGCTCGACACTCGGTACAACATCACCAGGTTCAAGCGTGGATCGAACGCCCGAGAGCCAAATAAATACTACAACGAGCGTTCTGAGGCACTCGGGAAGCTTGGTGAGTGGCTTGAAGAGGGTGCCATCGAACGTGACTCCGATCTCGCATCCGAACTGCGTGCTGCTTCTCGCCACATCGAGTTTACTGAGAAGTCGACTCGGAGTGCGCAGGCGTGGACGGCGACGTCGAAGTCCGATCTGAAGAAGTCGGACAAGATGGGGCGTTCGCCCGACTTAGTGGATGCGTTGTCGCTAGCAGCGTGGGGAATGAACGCAGGTTCCGAATCGAACGCGGGCTACGGCTTCTTCACGTACTAACTCAGAAATTTAACTTTCTTGATATTCACATCTAATGAGTCTTTCAGATAGAATCCGCAGTCGGACGAACCAAGCCCGTGAGGCGCTTCTCTCCACGGCAGATCCACAGACAAAGCAGTCTTCAGGTGATTACTCAGGTTTCACTGTCCGGGGGGAAACCAACAGTATCAGTCCCGACTCAGGGGACATCGAGGCCTACTGGGAACAGTATCGATCGAACCCACTCGTCCGTCGTGGAATCAACATCTACGCGTCTGACGTGGTGGCACCTGGGTACAGAGTCGAAGCCATCGATGACGATCTCGTCGACGAGCTACTTGAGTGGCTTTCGGGGGCAGCCATTGTCGCTGGTGAGTCCAACCAAGACTTCGTTGAGATCCTCGAGGGTTCAGTCGTCCACGAGGAGGTTCGTGGATCGTGTATCGTAGAGAAGATTCCCACCAAGGAGAACCCGGAGGAGACGTGGGGATTCCGACTCGTCAACCCGAGTACTGTTGAGGCGTACACGTACGACTCGCAGGCTGTCCTCATTCGCCCCGACGACACTGACGTCAGTGGTGTCCAATTGACGCCTCGTGGTGAGGCAGCAGCGTACGGGCAGTGGGGCAATGGTGCGCTCGCTGGCCCGTTCAACAAGGACACGGTGTATCTGAGCCAGGATGACATCATCAAGATGGTTCACGATCCCGACACAGCCGATATCTTCGGCAATTCAACTATCGAGCCAATCTCGAAGGAGATCGCCGAGTTGGATCGGATGTTGTCCGACGTTGGCGAAGCCGTCCATTCGAAGGGGTACCCCCACTGGGTGTTCAAACTCGGCGAACCGAACGGTGACGCCCAGAACCCGCGTGCGGGCATCTGGCCCGAAGAAGAGATGACGTCGTACCGTGATAAGCACAAGGCCGGGGAGTGGGACGTTGAAGACAAGGACTTCGTGCCTGGTGACGTTGAGATTGACACGATTTCGTCCGACGTCCCCGAGATCGAGGAGCTTCTCGACTGGCTCGTTGAGGAGATTATTTCGGCACTCCCGGTTCCGAAGTACAAGCTTGCCCACACCGACAGCATCAATCGGGATGTCACGAGCGAGCAGACTCCCCAGTACGAGCGCCGTGTGGAGGCGAAACGGCACAAACTTGAGAGTATCTTCACGCCGGTTCTGAAGGAGAAGGCAGCGCAGCTCGGATACAGTGATGAGGCAGTTTCGAGCGTCCAGCTGACTATTGAGGAACCCACCGAGGAGAACCCGCTTCGACGCGACGGGTTCGACGCCGACGAGTTCGCGACGCTCGCCCAGGGACTCAAGGCTGCGACTGGTGAGGGCGAAAGCCCCCGCGATATCGTCCCCGCTGAGGAGATGCGTGGGATACTTGGCCTTCCTGATGTCGACGAGGCCGAAGAGTCGGCCCTCGAATCGGGACTCGACGAGTCGGATGCGAACGTCCAGGCAGAGTTCGAAGAGCTCTATGGCGAGCCAGCTACCCCCGACTCAGTCGGCGACGGTGGCGATGTCGAGCTCGACACCTCCAGTGGTGAGGAGGATTCGGGCTAAGTCGGACTCCAACGCCCAATTCGTCTCCTCGCTGTCTGCTGTTTCTGTCGCACGCGGTATTGCTTCTCAACTATCGATACTTCACCAACACACACCTGTGCCAACCACTGATCCGACGCGAACCAAGACTCTCCGAGACGCCTTCGGCAGCGATGCCAGCAAACGATTCCGCAGTATCAAGGGCGACGTTCGCGAGTCGGTTGAGGAACTAGACATCCTCCAGCTTGGCACCCAGCGTGCCGTCAACAGCGCTCCGGATCCACGCGAGTACGAGTTCCTTTCGAACCCAGAAAAGCGTCAGCGCTTCCAGGCGTGGCTTAGAGAGCAAGTGGACAACGGAGTGCTGGAGACGACTAGTGGGCGCGCTGTCCGTCGTGGCGAGCACTGGACAGCACAGTACGTCCAGAAAGCGTACGCCAAGGGTGTCACTGACGCAGGTGCCAAGATTCGCCAGCAAGGGGGCGACGCCCAGGTGCTCGAGAACCTGGAAGATATCTTCAACCAGCCCGTTCACTCGTCGAAGATCGAGCTGGTGTACGCACGGGCCTACGACGGCCTCGAGGGTATCACCCAGGAGATGGACACTCAGATATCTCGCGAACTCTCGAAGGCGATCTCTCAGGGGTGGAACCCGCGGAAGGCAGCTCGGAAGATCAACGATCGTGTGGACAAAATCGGGATGACTCGGGCGAAGACACTGTCGCAGACTGAGATCATCCACGCCCATGCTGAGGGCACGCTGGATCGGTTTGAGTCGGAAGGCTTCACTGAGGTGGAGGCCGACGTCGAGCACCATACAGCCGGCGACAGTCGGGTGTGTCCGAAGTGTGCGTCGTTACAGGGCACCACGTACACGCTGGAGGAGGCACGAGGGCGGATTCCGATCCACCCTAGGTGTCGGTGTACGTGGGTACCAATTGTCGACGACTGATTCTCGCTGTTTCTGTCGCTTACGTAATGTTTGCCGAATATTCTCTTTATCACCCCACTAATGCCCCTAATCTGGACTGACGACGACGGGTTTGTGACTCGGATTCATTATCGCCCATCCATGGTAGATGATGCGAACCGACAGGATTCTGAATACGTTTCTAGCATTCCATCATCACCTGGTGATTTGTCTGAAAATGAAGCCCGAAAAAATCTGTACTACTCGGATGAACTAGGAATTCGCTACGTATAATCATATGTCATTTGATACTATATTCGTTCCAGCGTTTGGAAGTGACGCCAGTAGAATACTAGAAATCGACAACGAGACAGGCGATACTGTAGCATTTCATTCGGTTAGTGATTCTGTCGGTGGTATCGATCGAGATGCCGATGGAAACGTCTACGCAATAGTCGGCCAGTACCTCAAAAAATATAGTCCAGATATGAATCTCATCTGGACTTCTGGTGAAACGTACTCAACCACGGTAGTTGAGGTTGCTGATAATGGGAATGCTATTTTTGTAGGTGGTGGTAGCCGGATTATTCGACTTGATCCCGATGGATCGATTGTCTGGAACAGCTATGACACTAATATAGGCTGTCTAGATATGTCGTACGATGGTGGTGACTATTTGTACGTCCAGGCAGCTGATGACTCTGAAGATAGACGGTACGGATTCGCCAATGGCAACGATTCTGCGGAAGAACTTGTAGGGTATAATGACGATTCTTCGGGTATCCTCCACCACAACGGATCTCTGTACAGTACCGAATTGACTACGTCTAACTTATGGAGATCAGATACCTTCGTTGAAGGGAGTACTATCAACGATGGAAACTTCACTGTGTCCAACTACACGAACTTGGATATGGATAGGGGCGGACTATATACAGCAGGAAGTGGTGGAAAAATTGCCCATCTTGATTTTGACGGGAATACGCAGTGGGAAGTGAGTATTTCTGGAAGTCCGTATTTTGTAGGTATCGATGTGTCACCTGACACGTTGTGGGCTTCTTCTGATGCTGGGTTATATCGAATCGATAAGTCTGATGGGAGTGTGCTGTGGAAGAATACAGACACACAATTCAACTCTACTGCTCACGAATCGCTTGGTGGGTTCCCCAATTTAGACAGCTACGGTGGTGCGAACTGGGAGGTTACTGTACAGATATCGGGGACTGCCACAGTCGATGGTGCTTCCACCAGTGATGTTGAGATCCTGGTTATTGACGAAGATAGCAACGCGTTCGGAGGCCGAACCACTACTGATTCAAATGGGAACTGGACTGTGGAGGCCCCAGACAGTACGCTACACGTTGTAGCACAGTACAAGGATGCGGATGGGAACGTCTTCAATACTGAGAGCTACCCGTACGTGAACAGCTAATAATGGAGTACACTCCACCTCTCAATGATGACATTGGGTTCGATCTGACGCAGGCAGACGACTACGGCACGACAAATATCGAATTTGGGCTTGACGAGGGGAACCTTGCGTCAGCGACGGCTGTCACCTCGTCGGCGACAATGTCCCAGCCTGATGTGACGCCTTCTCGAGAGTCGTCAGCAATGGCCGTGAGTGTTGGGGTGGACGTGTATGAACCGACGGTGACTCTCTCACCGGTTCCACCGTACGATCCTCCGAAAGCAGACAGTGTCCCGTTCCAGTTGACAGAGGCTGGAAGCTACGATAACAATACTCTGGACTTTGCTCTGGGTATTGAACAGACGGTTGTCGAGGCGTCAGCAACGACGGAGATCTCGACGACTACCCCGACTCAACCCGAAACGGTAGCCACGTCTACCTCTCCCGCTACCGTTGTTGGTACAGTCGGCAGTGTGTCGTCACCCACGACAGTATCCACGTCGTCACCAGCTGGTACTGGTATGTCACCAACCACCACACCGACATCGCCGACGGTTGGTGCCACAGTTGGATCCAGTGCTGGAAGCATCAGCGCTGGTTCCAGTACGAACCTGCCAAGCGCAAGTGTCGGACTCACTCCAACGTCAACACTACTGAGTGCGACGTCGACGCCGACTGCGGTGTCTGGTGTGGCGATGTCGGCACCTACCTCGTCTACGCTTTCGGCTTCCGTGTTACCCACTGTGTCGTCTCTCACGACGGCCGTCTCGTGTAACACGACATCGACGACTGCGAGTGCGTCACCATTCACCGTCAGTCGACTTATCACCGAGACGGCGAGTGCGATCCTCCACGGGGCGACGTCGGACACGACAGAGCCGATGTCCGAGGCGATCGCTGCGCCTGTTCCGTCACAAGCTGGTTCCAGTGTGTCCACCACCCAGCCATCTGCGCTTTCAGGGAAGACGGCACTGTCTGCGCCTACAAGTGCCAGTTCGATCACGGATACCCCAGGGGTAGCGTCAACGGCAGCCCCATCCGTAACCGAATTAGATGCTATGTCGGCCCCCACCGTGCCACAGGGACTCGTCACCGTTGTTGGTGACGCCGAGCTCGTCACCGACACTGCGTCGACGTCGACGTCGACGATCTCGGGGGCAACCACTACTCCGGAGACGACTGTCGAGGCCGACGCATCCACGTTCCAACCCAGCACTCGGGTGAGTTTGCCCATACCCGATTCGCGATTCCTGTACGGGATGGACGGTAGTAATCTCCGACAGATTGACGAGGATCTCAATCTCGTTTCTGAGGTTGACTTAGGAGATAACTACAGTCAGATCAAGATGGATTCCGATAAGAACCTCTTCGCGAGGAGTGACTACGGGATTATCTCGCACACTCCAGAGGGAGATGTTCGATGGGAAGTGGAATTAGACGATCACAAAGCAGAAATCTCTGTTGACGACGGTGGCAACGTATTCGTTGCTGACTACCTAGGGCAGGTAGAGAAGTACGACGCGAAAACCGGGAACCAGGACTGGAAAAGTGGGACGAGGCTCAATTCTAGTTGGGACGGGACTGTTCCTGACGGAGAGGGTGGCCTATACGTCCTCGCTGCTGGTGACGCGTACCACGACAAGAAGGTTGCTAGAGTCCGTAGTGGTGGGTTTGTTTCTGCGAATATACTTGACACCAGTGGGGACATGTCTCAGCCAGTTCTTGATCCTCAGACTGGTGGCGTCACGTTCTTCGACAGCGGTGTACTGCGGAAATTCGACTCAGCACTTTCGGAAGTCAACACAGACTCGTCGGTATCCCAGATTAACTGGCGTGTCGATCCGAAGGTTGGCCAAGATGGTTCGATATACTTCGCCACTAAGACGGACAACTCGTTCGGCCTTCTGAAGTACAACTGGGGCAGTGGTGTCGTGTGGGAGACTGAAGTTACGGAGACGCAACGAATCACTGGGATTGATCAGTTATCTATCACTCCCAGCGGAGATCTATATGTCAGCTACGGGTTCCCGTACGAGTTCGGGAGATACAACGCAGACACTGGTGTTCGGACAGATCAGTGGGGATCGCCAACTCTCAGGACATTCCTCATCTACCCGGACTACCCGCAGTGTAGTGACGCGTGGGGGGATGAAACTCGTGTCAGTACCCCCGGAAAGGGTATCACGGGAGAGACTACTACGCCGACGCCTGGTGGCTCCGGATTCAGCAGCGTCTCGGGTGGGGGCGCAACGGCAACAGCGTCGTCCACAACTGGCACTGCGTCGGCTGGACTGACTCCGGATGTGGAAACGACTGTGTCGGCTCCAACCCCGACAATGCCGTCCAGTGTGTCACGCACTGCGCCTAGTGTCGAGGGTGACACGATCTCCTCGACGACGACGTCGGTTCCGACTCCGACTGTTGGTGTCGACATGACGGCAGCACCAGTTGCTGGTGGAACCGCTACTACGGAGCCGGTGAAACACGCCACCGCTACGTCTGGAGTGACTCGTACAACTGGTGCGACGACACCCCAGCTGCCCAGTGGGACTGTCCTCGTTTCGATGGAAGCGACGAGTACTACCCACAACACACCTGTGTACACTCCAAGTGTCGTGTCACAGGCAGCCCCAACGGTTGCGTCCAACGCAGCCCAGACGACATCGCAGCCGATTGTGGGCGCACTGAAGGGAGTCAGTGCTGGCACAACATCGCTGGCTGTCCAGTCAACGATGTACGGTGCGGAGACACTGCTTGACGCCGTTCGAGCAACGAAGCTCGCGGTGTTGACAACGACTGGGGCACCAACTACTGACACGACAACGTCTTCCACTGCGTTACTCACGGGTGCGACTGGTGAGACGGCAACACCGCTTGCTGAAGCAATAGCTGGCGTGTACGGTTCTGGGGCGACTGTGGCGCCGACGTTGGATCCAGCAAGTGGATTGTCCGGTGCTACTGTCCACGGTAGTCTGGTGTCGACTCCAGTGGCTCTGAGTACCCCTCAGACGGCGTCCGGTGTTGAACTACTGGCGGTGCCCGTTCGGGAAGCAACTGCCTCTCTGTCTCCGTCAGTGGGCTCTCTCGGAGTCTCACAGGCATCGCACGTCGACTCGACAGTGTCCACAGTTGTCCCCGACGGCACCACCAGCGCAGCTGTAGTCTCCCAGCTCTACAGTGCGCTTGCGACGCCACTGGTGCCGTTCGGATACGATCCGCGACTCGCGGGCCCAACGAGTGGTTCGAACCGGCTACAGGGCCAAGACTCCTCGAACAGTGCGTCACTACGTTCGAGTCGGAATCAGTCCGACGTCGTTGGCGGATCGAACAGTTCCACGCTGAATGTCTCCACCAACGAGATCGACGTCGAAGTGACTGAGTAAGTCGGTGTCGAACCACGCAGAGGCGTACACGCTACCTATCTGTCTGTGAAGTGTTAGTACCCCAGGGCGCATAGGGTACTGTGTACGCGTTCTTCTGACTACGGACAGTTTTGCGAATAACTGACGCGATTTTGTCGCTACTTATGGCATTTCTTCATGACGAGGGAGAGCTTCTCGTCCTTGACAACGCGTTTAATGGACGCGATGTTGAGGTTGGGCTCTTCGATGACACTGTCGATGCGATTGCTGAGGGAGATAGTTATGCTGCGATTAGCACCGAACCGGATGGTGCTGACTACGCAGTCCAGAGTGTGACTGGGCCAACCGTTACGCAGGACGCTGGCACTACGTCTGTCGAGATGGGCGCGCTTTCGTACAACGTCTCTGACGCGACGACGAGTGTCAATTACGTCTACGTTCGCGACGCCACCTCTGGTGATCTCATCTTCACGAATGCGCTGGATCAGTCATACGATCTTGGTTCCATCGACACGTTGGATCTCTCCAATGTGGGAATGGAGCTGGACTAACGCTTACTGATAGACATGGCTGAGACGTTCTCTCTCGCAGTTGGCGATACGGCACCAAGCATCCAGGCTGTCCTTCGCGACAGTGTCGGTGACGGTGTCGATCTAACTGATGCTGACGTCCAGTTCCAAATGCGCCAGCCTCGCGGTGGGGACGTTCTCATCGACAAACCGGCTGACGTTATTGACGCAACAGCTGGTGTCGCACGCTACAACTGGAATGCGTCGGACACGAACGAGCTCGGACGGTATCGAGCCGAGTTCGTTGTAACGTACAAGTCGGGGGCTGTCGAGACGTTTCCGAATGTTGGCGCACACGACATTGTAATCACACGATGACTACTGAAACCACTGACACTGTCGAGCACACGACGACGTCCTCGAACCCTACCGGAGTCGCCCGGTGTGAGGCCCTCGAGGATCAGTCGGAGCCGTACACCGTCCACGGTGTCGCCATCGGCGCCAATGAGGTTACGTTTGGCTCCAACGGGCCCAAGTTCTGGCCTGACACGGCGCTTGAGGCTTCTGTACAGTCGCTCGTCGGTGTCCCACTCAACAAGAACCATGACGACAAAACCGTCGAATCAGTCGTCGGAGAAGTCATCGATGCTGGGTTCGAGCCCGGCGTCGGTATCGTCTTCGAGGCCGAAATCGACGACGAGGAACTCGCTACCAAGGTAGCACGGGGACGACTCGAAGTCTCCGTTCATGCCTTACACGGCGACGGTGGGCGCACCAGCGAAGGCGAAGTGATTGTCGAGGATGTTCGCTTCCTCGATCTCTCACTCGTCCCACGCGGTGGTTCGCCGAGCAACTACGTTGAGGCTGGAGAGCACCCCAGTGAAGTGCTGGCCTCGCTTTCCGAGTCCGACGTCGATGCGATCCTCGCGACGAGTGGTTCTGATTCTACTACAACTATGACTGACGAGAATACTGACGACATCGAACCGGACGACGAAGAAAGCGAGATGGAGTCTCGCAGCCCCGGCTCTTCGCCAGGCGAAGAAGCCGAGGAAGCCGAAGTTGAAGCCGACACTGAGTCGGAAGATACCGAGGAAGCCGAAGTTGAAGCCGACAACGAGTCGGGGGATACTGAGGAGGCTGAGGTTGAGGCCGACGACGAGTCGGACGACACTGAGGAAGCCGAATTACAGGGCGACGAGCTTCGTGATGAAGTCGCGACGCTTCGTTCCCAGAACCAGGAGCTTCGTAACGAGCTCGAGAGCGTTCGTCTCGAGTATGCGAGCCAGCTGTCGGAGGACACGGCCTTCGAGGCTGAGATGCTTGCGGAGAAGTTCTCGTTCGACGAGCTTCGCGAGACGTTCGACGAAGCCGAGGCCTCGCTTGTCACCTCCAACGACGACACGTCGGAGGCAACGCCGGCACCCCAGACTGGGGGCGACGGTGACGCCGAACTTTCCACTGGTGGCGAGTCCGAGTCCGACGCCGAAATTGCTGAGCTGGAGTCCCAGATTGAGTCGTATGACTCGATGGGTTGGGACGCTGCCAAGCGCGATGCTGAGCAGCGTCTCGACGAACTCCAGGCTTAGACACTAACCCACGCGAGCGGGGTTCGCTCGCACCTTTTCTGCTGACTTCGGATGTCCGTTTTCAGCAGTTCCGTTTCTGAATATCAGTTTTCTGATATCTCAATTTCGATTCAACAATGAGTACTATTCTCTCTAACGACGTTATCAGTCAGGAAGCAGTCCGCGCTGAAGTCGAATCGTACGCGCAGTCGAACCGTGTCTTCCGTCAGGCGTTCCACCCTGTCGACAGCACGGGCATCGACTCGAACACCATCGAGATTCCTGTTCTCGACGAGACTCGCGCTGCGGGTGTCGTCGACGAGGGGACGGCCTACCCGTCGGCTGGTGACGCGACGCGAAAAGTCACTGTCGAGCACGATAAGTACGGTGTCGAAGTCGAGCTCACCTACGAGTCCGTCGAGGATGCGCTTCTCGACGTTGTCAACCTCCATACCAAGGAGCGAGCACAGGATCTCGCTGACGCCCTCAACGAGGCTGCGTTCGCGGAGATCAGCGAGACTGACGGTGGTGGCAACCTGGTGAACCTCCAAGGCTCCGTCATCGGCGATGGTGCCGGCGCACTCGCGTACGAGGACGTTGTCGACGCCATGACGGCCCTCGAGGCCGAGTCGTACAACCCAGATCTCCTTATCGTCAGCGCCCAGTCGAAGGGCAACCTCATGAAGTCCGAGGCCTTCACCCGCGCCTCCGAGCTCGGTGACGACGTCGTCCGCGACGGTGCCTTCGGACAGGTTGCCGGTGTCGACGCCATCGTCGACGACTCGGGCCTGACTAGTGCTGGCGAGGCGATGATGTTCGACTCCGCCCGGTACGGTATCGAGTCCGAGCGCGAGGCGATGACTTCGCAGAAGTACGAGAAGGAGTCCGAGAACAAGATCGTCTTCCAGGTGCGGAATCGCCTGGGCTGGAAGGCGATCCACCCCGAAGCTGGCGTAAAGATCGAGGCCTAAACGGGACTCTTCTCGCTGACGTAACACTCTCTCCTTTCTTTTCCACTCATGCCACGGATTGTTCCTCACGACGTCTCCGAAATCCTCGAAACCGAGCTCGATGTGGGCGACTTGTCCGCCTTCATCGAGGACGCGCACATTGTCGTCAACAGACGGTGTAAGCCGTTTACCGACGACGAAAGTGCGCTTGCTGACGTCGAGACGTATCTCGCAGCGCACATTGCGACTGCGAAGGAGCCCCGTGTGTCCTCGACGTCTGGTGCCGTCACCAAAGTGACACTCGACACCGACGCCGATCGCTACTGGAATCGGGCACTGTTGCTCGATCCAACTGGGCGACTCAATTCTCCCCAGCGTGGCTACTCCGTCTACTCGACGTAGCCACATATATAATTTCTGATAGGTATTTATGAATCCCAATTCGCCTTCGAAGTCGCGAGAACCGCGTGATGACGAAATGCACCCCAGTCAGTACGAGTACCCACCAGGGCTGATGCCTGACGCAGAGCCCGAGTACGACTGTATCCACGCTTGTGGAGAAGTCACGATCTACGAGATCGACGACTTGGCTGACACTCGAATCAAGTCGGATGTCTACATGCCAGTGATGCGCTGATGGCGGGCATCACGATGCTTGGCCTCGACGGTGTGCTGGATGCGCTCGACTACGATGGATTTGGATCGCGGAAATACCGTGTTGGGACGAACGTCGAGTACGCCGTCTACGTCGAATACGGGACTGCCTCGAACCAAGCACAACCCTTCCTTCGCCCAGCTGTCGAACGGGCAGTCAGCGAACTTGATCAGTACGCAAGTGACGTCGACAGTGTTGACGAGCTAATCGAGAAACTCGCCATTAAGATCGAGGAATACGCCAAGAAGAAGGCGCCCGTTGATACTGGGAACCTCCGGGGTTCGATCTCTGCCCAGAGAGTCGCATGACTGCGCCTGGACAGGCTGCGATTGCTCGCGCCCACTCAATGCTGGGACGCGACTTTCGCGTCATCAACTACGAGTTTGAGGCGAACTGTGGAGGCGAAAATCCGTACGCCGACGGAGACTGGGTGGAGGCCGACATATCGCCCCAGGTGGCTCCTGCGACGATTGACTTCGGGCACGAACCTGAGCGACGTTCGGGGCAAGGAAACGGTGTCCAAGTCGAGCAGGACGCTGTCATCTACCTCCAGCAGGGAAGCGTCGATATTCAACCCGGAACTGGTGACGAAGAACG
Source organism: Halorubrum sp. AJ67 (assembly GCF_000513435.1). Taxonomy (NCBI): domain Archaea; kingdom Methanobacteriati; phylum Methanobacteriota; class Halobacteria; order Halobacteriales; family Haloferacaceae; genus Halorubrum; species Halorubrum sp. AJ67. The sequence continues at coordinate 51,010 of NZ_CBVY010000007.1, forward strand.
CGCAACCGAGTTCGTCGATATTGAAGTGGGTTCGGAGTACCGCGCTGTCGCAGTTGAAGAGCAACTCCACCTCACTGCCGTCCACGTCGAGGAGATCTAACTATGCCTGAAACGATTCCGGATCCCAAACTGACTGTCCGCGATATCCTTCGCGACTTGTGGGACAACGGTTCTGTCTACGAGGCGCTTGGCGATCGCGACATCCACACTGGGTGGTTTGACGGTAGTGTTCAGATAAGCTGATTCCATGCGAAGGCGAAGGATCTGAGCCACTCGTTTGCCGTTTCTGCTTCGGCGTTGCTGAAACAGTTTGAGAAACTGGTAGTTCTGCGTTTTACCTCACGAAAAACACGTTCGACGCTGTTCCGATTTCCATGTCGTTCGTATCTGAAATCGAGGCCGTGTTTGCGACAGGCTCGCTGAAGTGGAGCCGCGCCATCAACGAGAAAGATCGCGTCATCTACATCGTGTTTTTCGCGGAGTTCCGCGAAAAACCGGTCTGCGATCGCGTTATTTCTTGTCGGCTCAAGCCGTGTGTGTAGTAAATCGTTCGAATCAGGATCGACAGCAGCGTACAGCCAATATTGTTCATTATCGAGTTGAATCACAGTCTCATCAACCGCGACGTGATTCGGCTTCCGGCCAGTTTCTGGCTGTAGATCGGCTTTGTGAACCCAGTTATGAACGGTCGATCGAACTCGATCAACACCGAATATCTCAAGAAATGAAACAGTATTCGAAAGCGATAGTCCAGACAAGTGGAGCTGAATACTGAGCTTCATCAACAGCCTCGGTGTTGCTTCTCGCTCCACAAACTCTAAGTTGATCTCGTCTAAACAGCCGCTGAGGCGGTCGTTTTCTGGCATAGAACACTTTGAAAACGTACCGCCTCAATTTCAAACCTTATCTGAACACCGCCGGTTTGACGACGGCAAGGGTTTCCCTCAAGTCGCAGTGTCAAATCGTGATGAGAACGTCGCAGGTGGCGGACAGACTGGTTTCTCGGCGATTGCCGGCGACGGTGCCGGTGGCGTCCAGAGCCGAACAGGCACCGTCCTCGTGACTGCCTTCGCCGGTTCTCGCGAGGACTACGACATCACTCGGGGCCAACGACTGCAGGCCGAGCAGATGGGCGACGAAGTCTCGCGCGTCCTCGGCCACAATCAGTCGCCAAGTGAGTATCTCACGCTGGCCGTTGGCCCGCGCACGGATCTCGTCGACGACGACGCGAGTCCGACTGAGTATGCCGTCCAATTCCAGGTACAGTACACCTGGACGAAGGAACCGCCCCGTAACTAACGCTACTCCTCGCGAGTAGCACCGTTTCATTTTGCTGATACTTTCTATTCATGACTAATCAAGCGACTCAGGCTGACACTGGCTTCCGTAACCACCGCGTCGAGTTCGTCCGCGAAGACGAGCCCGGCGTCACTCCGGCTGATCCGAAGTTCGAACTGTTCTCGGATACGCTCGAGACGGCTTTAGTGTGGAGTGCGGATGCCAACGTTGAGGCACAGCGCGGACTCGGTGACTACGAGATTCAGGATCACTTCACTGGCGCAGAGGATCACTCTGTCAGTGTCGACTACCATCTCCAGCGGTTCTTCGTTGACGACTCTGGTAGCCCACTTGATCCCGCAGGCGATGCCCTCGTTCGGGACGATGAGGGTGGGATTCGAAGCACCCATACCGTCGTCGACAGGGCTGAGTACGATGGGGCCCGCACGTTCGTCGTTGCGCGTGGTGCCTATCCGGATCTGAGCGATCTGTCGGGCGATCCGTCGACGGCGCTGCCGATGGTGGCTAGCCTCGAGTACGAGGCGAAGCGCGTCCGGATGTTCCGAGTCGAACAGCCTACCGGTGAGACGCTTACCGTGCGTTCGACGTCGGCCTCCGACACGTCCCAGACGTTGACGATTGAGGGCGACGGTAGCGTTCCGTCCGAAGACGTCATGCTTGACGGCACGACGGCTGTCACCACGACTGAAACGTTCGACTCCATCGACGCGTTCGAGCTCGACTCAGAGTCTGCCGGCGACGTCGTCGTCGAAGATGGTTCTGGCAATGAACTCGTCCGACTTCGTGGCACGGATAGCTACGACGGGGCGATTGGCGATCTCGGTGTCCCTGCGCTTGGTGCCGGTTCGCACGCCAGCGCTATCGGTGGTTCCTACGAGCACTTCCTTGACGACTACATCAGTCAGGGTGGTTCCCAGATGGCTGCCGAGGTGCGTTCTGCTTCGTTCTCCGTTGACAATGGCTACGAGAAGAGCGCAGTGATGGGGACGGCCGAACAGGCCATCCACGTCGGAGCCCAGGAGCTCGAATTCACGGCCAGTGTGGCGGGGAACTTCGCCCACCACGAGAACCTCACGGATCACCTCGAAGGCAACGAGTTCGATCTGGTGTGGGAGATGGACGGTGGCACTGTCACCTTCACTAGCGCTGTCCTCACGGGCCTTGGCGATGTCGGGCCCGAAGCCGGGGAAGTCATCTCCACGATGGACAACACGTTCCAGCCCAAGTCCGTCGACTTCACTGCGAACTAGACGTCGAGTGCCAGTGACTACCCCGTTTTTTGTCGCAACTTTTGGGGGACACACCCCTGTGGGAGCCCCAACTCCCACTAAAGCGAGACTGACACTATGACTTCCAACAATTCTGACGATCTGAACATTGCACAGCCTGAAGACTTCTTCGTCCAGCGCGATTCGGACGACAACCTCCAGCCGGTTACTCAGCCTCTCCCTGGTGTCGAACAGGAGATCCGAGTTGTCCCCATGAGTATGGGCGATCTCAACGAATATGGCGACGCCAACGGGCAGCTGAACCCGGCGGATCTGTCGGATGAAGACATCGCCGAGATTCTGAACGAACACTGGTACGACGTCCGAGAGAACGATGACTTCGACGTCACTGCTGAGAAGGTTGACGAAGACATGATCGGCTTCGGACTCGAGGCGCTGATTCAGGCGATTCTCCGCGCATCTGGTTACGACATGCAGAATGCGCTCAACCTGGAGAACCTGGAGATGCTCGATCAGGTTCCCGAGGGAAAGTTAGAGACGATGATGGAGCTGGCCGAGAGTCAGCGCTGAGGGAGAAGGCACTCTGGATCAAGCAGATCCACGATAACGGCTACCAATTCATCGGTGACACATCTCTCTATAAGCTGACTGTTCGAGAAGTTCGTGTTCTGCTTGAAGGGGCATCTGCCCAGAACGAGGAGAAGGCGAAACAGTCCGGCAACTCGCGCGGTTCTGGCCCACACGAGCGAGCCCCTGGACAAGCGCGCCAGTCCGATGAAGAGTGGGTGCAGCAGCTGAGCGATCAATAGACTACGAATTATCATTTTTTATATATAACTGATGAGTTTCACCCCCAGCGGAGATCAAGAGCTCGCAATCGAGATATCTGCCGAAGACAACGCCTCTGGTGCGTTTGGCAACGTAGAGGGTTCTGCGCTTGGGATGAAAGAGGCCGTCGCTGGTGCCGGGGCCGTGTTGGCTGGCGCCGGAGTGGCTGGCCTTGCTGGCGCAGCAAGCGCAGCTGCTGACTTCGAGAGCGCGATGGTGGAAGTTGAGAAGGTGACGAATGCCGAGACAGCCGAGGCGATGTCTGGCTCGGTTCGAGAACTCGCTGAGACGATTCCACTCGCACAGAAGGAACTCGCTGGGATAGCAGCTGACGCTGGCCGGTTCGGTGTGGAAGGGCCAAAGAACATCGAGAAATTCACCGAGTCGACGGCGAAGATGGCGTCGGCGACGGACTTGAATACGCAGGAAGCGGGGCAGGCGTTCGCGAAGCTTACTGAGTTGACTGGCACCCCGATTTCTGAAGTCGAAAATCTCGGTTCGGCCATCAACGAGCTCTCCAATAACACGGCAACGAGCGCCCAGGAGATTACCGACTCGATGATGCGCTCGTCTGGAGCCCTCTCTTCGCTCGGGATGAGTCAAACCGAGATCGCTGGGATGTCCGCAGCGATCAACGAAGTCAGTGAGTCCTCAGAGCGCGCTGGGACTCGAATGCGTCGGCTCGGACAGGAAATGGTGAATCCGAAGAAGGTGGGCGATCTGTCGTCCGCACTCGGCATGACGAAGTCCGAGTTCGAGGAGATGCGTGAGAAGTCACCCGACGAGCTGATGCTCCAGATGGCAGAGGCGATGAAGCAGGGTGGCGACGAAGCTGACGCACTGAAGAACGCCCTCTCGACGACGTCACGCCAGGCGCTGACTGGACTTGCGCAGAACATCGATGGGACGAGAGAAGCCCTCGAGATGTCCAGTACTGCCTACGAGGAGAACACCTCTGTCCAGGAGGAATTCGAAGCGTCCGCGGATACCTTCAACAAGAAGCTTCAGACGCTCAAGAATCGCCTTCGCAACGTTGGAATCGTCATGGGGAATCAGATTCTCCCCATCCTGATCACCGCGATGGAACGTCTGGGCCCACTCATCGACGGCTTCTCTGAGGTAAACGAGCGGATGGATGGGATGCCAGCTCTCATCGCCACACTCGGCGTGGCGCTGACTGGCCTCGGAGCAATCGCCGTCACTGTTGGCCCGGCAATCGTGGGCGCACTCTCTCCTGTGCTCTTACCGGTTGCAGCCATCATGGCTGCTGTTGGTGCACTCGGATACGCTTGGAAGAGCAACTTCGGCGGGATTCGAGACACCACACAGCAGGCCTGGAGCACTCTCAAACCCGTTCTGATCGGTATCAGGGACACCCTGGTGATGGTATTTGAGGAGTACGCGATGCCGGTGATCCAAAACCTCAGAGCGGTTGCTGAGGAGGAGTTCCGGGCAATTGAGAAGCAGATTGTCCCGACGATGGATCACATTGGCAATGTCGTTACTGACGTGCTCTCATTCCTCGGCAAATTCTGGGACAAGCACGGCGAGAGGATAATGCAGATTGTCGAGACGAATTTCGAATTCATCGAGCTCGTAGTTGGGACGGTGATGCGGGCGATTTCGTCTCAGATTCAAATCATTCTCGCACTCATTCGGGGCGACTTCGACGAAGTACTCAAAATCGTCAAGGACTTCTGGACGACGACGTTCGAAGACATTCTGGGCTTCATCAAGGGGCCGTGGTTGAAGGGCATCAAAGCCAGCTTCGGACTCCTCTTCGACGTTGTTACTGGTGTCTTCAAGAAGCTGTACAACGTCCTCATTGGGAACTCGATTGTCCCAGACACGTTCAACGAGATTCTTTCGTTCATCACTGGGTGGATCTCGTCGGCGAAGAAGACGTTCAAACAGTTCTTGGGCTCCGTCTTCTCGATTTGGAAGGGTGGGCTGACGCGTGTCTACAATTTCTACAAGGATACGTTCTACAAGATTACTGACTGGATCAAGAACACGGGTGCGACGCTGTTCGGTTCAGCGTTCGGCTCGATTCTCGACACCATCGTCGGTGTCGTCGACGATATCCGGACTGAGATCAACGTAATCGTCGACACTATCATTGCGAAGATTCAGGATGCGCTTGACTTCATCACCGAGCTGAATGACTTCAACTTCGATATCGATTGGCCAGAACCGCCCGATATCGTCGAAGATGCATTCAACGGCGATCTCGACATAGACTGGCCAAGTGCGCCAAACCTGGGTGGTGGATCGTCCAGTAGCGGTAGTAGCTCGTCTAGCGACGACGATGGCGATGACGATGAGTACGATGGTGGCGGTTCACTTGGGACTCCTGGCCCCACGTGGGGACTCGCAAGTGGTGGCATCGTCACTGATGCAGTCAACGCTGTCGTCGGTGAGGGCACCGAAAGCGAGGCCGTCCTCCCGCTGTCCAAACTCTCCCAGCATCTCGACACTGCGTACGAGGTAGGAGCCGAGACGGTTTCCACAGGTGGTGTGTCCCGTAATCCCTCGTCTTCCAGCGAAACCTCGTTGGCTGCAACGCTACGCGTTGAGGGAGATAACGATCTCGCGGAGCTGATCCGAGAGAACGCAGAGCTCGTCATCGAAGAGAACGAGACGTCGAAGTCGAACCGCATCGCGCGGATGTAAAACGCAACGTTTCCCATTTCTATATGACTGACATTTCTTGGACGATTCGGACGCTTGATAACGGCATACTCACTGTCCCCGGTGCGATTGGTAGTTCGCTACCGACGTTCGGTGTCGGACGCACCGTCTCGCTACAGTTTCTGGCTGACTCGGACGGTGTCGCATTCGACATCCTCCGCGAGTACGCACGATACAGCAATGAGTCGACGACGAGCACCGGCACCGATATTCGGGGGAAGCCGTGGTATCACCAGTCGATCCACCCAAGTGCTGGGTTCGCGTCGACGCTTGTTCTGATTGAACCAGGAACGAGTGTCGGTGATCTTCAGGACTGGTGGGCAGTTGTTACAGGTGCTTCGATAGCCACAACCCCTGTGGGAACCGGCCGTCGGGTTACACTCGATCTGTTCGTCCTCGCTGAAACGGCCGAGTACTCCGAGCGCCAGTTCGTCGTCGACGAGTTCGAGGCCGGACTATGAGTGATACCGTGCTTACCATCGGGGGCGAGCTCGGAGACGATAGCGCGACGGCGTACGAGAACCTCACCTCGCTCCAGTTTACTGACGCAGCGTCGTCGATGGGCTCTTGGACTGCTACTGTCCCGTTTGAGTCCAGCTTCGCCGAGTCGATCTTCGCCGACGTCTACATCTACCATAACTCCGAGATGCTGTTTCGGGGCGAGCTGGAGTCGTTCGATACCAACTACGCTGGTGGCACTACAAACGTATCCGGGCGAGGTGTACTCGTAGCGCTTGATCGTCGGACAACCAGTGTGTCGTACTCGGACACGACGGTGTACGACGCGCTTCAGGACGCCTGGGCCGACACGCAGTACGACGTCAACGTGTTGCCCCCGAACCGTGGCCTGTTCGACGAAACGTACGTGACGCGGGGTGGACACCGAAACCTGTGGAGCTACGACGGTGACTCGATTACGAAGATCCAGAACGACAACGTTGAGGCGACGCCAGCAGGCACGCTGAAATTCACCAGCACAAACGTCGTCCTCGACGAGGAATTTGGCGATGGATCGCAACAGGCGTCGATGTACCCTGACACGAACGTGGACAGGGTTGGGGTGATACTCGAGACGGTAGAGCCTGTCCAGTCGATGACGATGCGACTCAAGAGCTTCGCGGACGGCGATCTCCACGATAGCAGCATCGAAGTCGTCTCTGACTCGGTGTCGTACGACACTCCACAACGGTTCCACATCTTCGATTTCGAGCTGGGCCAGTCAAACAGGTACTTCCGCCCAGTCCTCGAGAACGGTGACGAGCTGCTGGAGGTTCGACGGAACGAAGCATTCGCTATTGATCCCGCTGGCTATGCGACGATTGACGAGCTCGAGTTGGATGGCACTGAGTTCGAGATATTGCAAGAGCTCCATGACGCTGGAGCCTACACGTTTGCCGTCCGGGACTTCGACACGCTCGATATCAGTGCGTTCCCAGTCAATACCGTTGCTGGACAACCAGACTGGCGCATCGTCGACTCCACGCGGACGCTTGATTACACGGACTACGCCAACCGTGTGACTGTCCACGGGCGCACGCGTGATGATGGAACGGTAAATACCTCGACGAAGATGAATAGTGCCGAGGTGGATCGACTCAGCACCCGTGGAGTCGGAGACGACGGAGTCATCGAGCGCTTCGAAAAGATATCCGACGTCGAGACGCAGTCCGAAGTCGATTCTCGAGCCGAACGATTGCTTGAGGAATCAGTCAACGAGCGCGACGAGTCGGGATCTCTGGAGGTTGCACCTCAACACATTGCGCCCGGATTCACCTACTCGGTGAGTAACTGGGGAGACGCGTTCCCCTACGGTGGCCAGATTGGAACGAGCTCGTTGTACTTCGACGGCGACAGCTACGTCGAGGCCGAATTCCGAGACGAGGATGACTACAACTACACGTACGAGTTCGTCATCCATCCGCAGGAGCTGTTGGAGCTCGGCGACGGCGAGTATCAGACGCTGTTCGAATTCAAGCAGGGCGCGTACGGGAGCAAGCAGTACGTGCGAGTCTACGGGGACGGCAGTGTCCTGTTTGGGGAGGGAAGTGAGGGCGGAAACCGTGCGACACGAGCTCCACCAGGAACAATCTCAAACAATCACCCACAGCGACTCAGTGTTGTGCTTGGGCCCCACCCTGATCGCCGTGTGTACGTCGACGGGCAGCTTGAAGTCGAATTCACTGACTTCGAAGCGGTAACGAGCAAGATTACCGCTGGTGAAACGTACCGAATCGGGGCAGATTTAGATGGAAACCATGGCTTCGTCGGTGGGATCGACGACGCCCGGATTTGGAACGACGCTGCCAAGTCGGGCGACTGGATATTCGAGTACCACAACGAGGATCTCATCGAAGCGGGTGCCGATCTCGACGGGATTGCTGGGTACTTCCGATTCGACGACTTTGCGGATCCTGATTCAGTGACGATTGATGGCATTCCTGACGCGGACGGGCCCGAGTCGAGCATTATCGGTGCCGAGTTCCAATCGACGACGGGCCAGCTCGAAGAGGTACAGTATTCGCTTGGGAGTGGCGAGACGATTAGCCTCGACTTCGATATTTCGGGACGTATCGATACCGAGTTGATTCGGACGCAGCGCGTGTCTCGCTCCAACCGGCGCTCGTTGTAGCTGGAGTTAACCAACAGTCGGGGTGACTCCATGCCGATTGTTGGTTAAAGCCGAGGCGACTGTCGCGAACGCATCTGACTTTCTATTTTCTATCAATGACTAACATTCCAACCGGACTCTTGGAGATGTCTATTACCCTCATCGCCGGGGTGCTATTCACTCTCGTAGGCATCATTTACCGCCGACTGAAGAAGCGGATTACTGAGTTGGAGGAGAACATCGCCCAGCTTGAGTCGCAGCTGTTGAAACTCAAGCGCGACATGGACACTGCCCAGTCATGGATGTTCGGGCTTGATGAGGACGAGACGAACCATGGTATCGCCTCTCAGATCAGCTCTATTAATAAGCGCCTGACACAGCTTATTGACGCACTCCACGACGAGGACGATCTCGAGTTCGAGCGCGACGACGCCGACGAGTAGTATCCTACAGACAGGCTTGGTAATCCCCAATGACGTGCGGGGTGGGATCTGCACCGAGGGGGCCTGTCAGTCTCGACTAGGGGCCATTTCAACGGGTTATATATTAGTGGAAAATCATTTCTGAGTCGGGTAATAACCTTGTCATATTGTACAGAATGCGGTACTGAGGTACAAGCCGAGGCAAGCTTCTGTTCGAATTGTGGGACAGATGTTTCCGATTTGGACACAAGCCAGTCCAGTGACGCTGTTGAGGGAGATACAGACAGCAGTTCGTGGACGACAACAGACAACTCCACAACTGAGGACACAAGCCCCACCAGCAACACAGGGGGGAGATTTTCAGATGTCGATTTTAAACGGCTCGCCATTTCTGTTGGCATCGGGTTTGTTGTAGCGTTGATGGTTGCATTTGGATTTGCTGAATTAGGAGGCGCGGGGTTTTGGGCACTAGTCACTGTCCTCGGTGTGAGCTCGTATCTCTACAAGCAAACAACGAACCGGAAGCGGACGATTGGAATTGGGCTCTACATTATCGCAGCGTGGTTTATTCTCGCTCCAATCTTTTTCTACATCGGTGTTGCAGGACAGTCTCCAAATGATTTCGCTGCTGTTGGTGCCGTCATCGGAATGGTGATCTACGGGTTCATCGGCCTCCTACTTGCTATCGTCACAGGGGGACTTGGATACTATATCAATAAACGCGTAGACGCGTAGCCTTCCACCGTGGTGCTGTCTGTCGCGCACTAAGTCCATATTGTTCCCCGATGACGTGCGGGGTGGGATCCGCATCGAGGGGGCCTGTCAGTCTCATTTTACCGATATTCTAGGGTATTGCTTATTTATCCGGAGAGATATCTATGACAAAATGGACGACAATTATGTCGCTCCGAAGTACAAGGAAGATGGATTTAATTGTCCACATTGCGGTGCATATGCCCAAATTATGTGGAGTACTATGGCATATAATCAAAGAAAAATAGAGGGAGACATTTCAAAATGTAATAGATGTGGAAACTACTCTCTTTGGATGAATCGCAAACTGTGTTACCCACGAACACCGTCGGCATCAAAAGCACATGAGCACATGCCAGACGATATAACGGGAGAATATAATGAAGCGCGTAATGTTGTTGATGAATCACCACGTGCAGCAGCAGCTCTTCTCCGATTAGCGCTCCAGAAACTGCTTGAGAATCATCTTGATACACCTGGTGACGGAATTCACCATGACATAGGCCACCTCGTCGATGAAAACGAGATCCGCCCACGTGTTCAGAAAATGCTTGATGGTGTCCGAATTACAGGAAACAACTCAGTCCACCCAGGGGAGATGGATATGGAAGACGACAGAGATACCGCACTAGCGTTGTTCAAACTCCTCAATTACGTTGTTGATGAAACTATTGGGCGAGATAAAGAGGTAGAAGAGTTCTGGGATACATTGCCTGAACAAGAAAAAGAGTGGGTTGAAGATCGAGACAAGTAGCCACCCTGTCAACGGAAATCTGAATCTAGTATACTAGTTGTAGAGGTAGCACTAACTAACTTCACCCGAACCTAGAACTCTGTCAGTCTCGTTCGCTGTTGCCACAGTTTTGGGTGTTGTGGCGTATCGGTATAGTCGCACGTTGCCCGGCGTCGAGACAGACGTGTCTCCGTGGGGATAACACTCATACGCACGCGGTTTCAAATATGGGCCAGATGCCAGACGGCTCCGGGGCGCGTTCAGTTTCCGAACGAAATCACTCGGCGATTAGCGATGATTCTGGGTTGATCGGCTCGCCATCATGCGATCTACTCGACTCAGTTACGCTAAGTGAAGAAGCGGGCCGGGCGCGATTTGAACACGCGACCGACGGATTAAGAGTCCGTCGCTCTCCCTAACTGAGCTACCGGCCCTCACGAGTTCGTACCGTGGTCACGGTAAAAGGCCTTTTCATTCGACCCCGACATCGGCGGACGTCGTCCGGTCGAATCGCACGGACGCGACCCGACGAGGGCGGTGATCGAGTCCCGCCGGGCGTTGGGGGAACGGTTATCTACTCACGGGGGGTATAGTTGAGGTATGTCTGATAACCCAATCAGCGATCGAATCGACCGCCGGACACTCCTCCGCGGAGCGGCAGCGGCAGGAATCGTCGGCGTCGCGGGCTGTTCCGGAAACGGTGGCGACGGCGACGACGGCAGCAGCGACGTCATCCGGTGGCACGCCGGCGGGACCGGTGGGACGTACTTCCCGCTGTCCGGCGAGTTCGAGGGCATCATCGAAGACGCCACCGACTACTCGGTCGAAGTCTCCTCGACGGGCGCGTCCGTCGAGAACGTCGGCAGCCTCGGCAACGGCGACGCCGACTTCGCGCTGATCCAGAACGACGTCGCCTACTTCGCCCGCAACGGCGAGGGGCTCGACGCGTTCGACGGCTCACCGGTCGAGAATCTCCGCGGCGTCGCGACGCTGTACCCGGAGACGATCCACGTACTGACCAACCCCGACTCCGACATCGGCTCGCTGTCGGACCTCGAAGGCATGCGCGTCAACACCGGCGACCTCGGCAGCGGGACGCAGGTGAACGCGCTCCAGATCCTCGAGTCGGCCGCGGGGCTCACGACCGACGACTTCGACGAGCAGAACACCGACTTCACGCAGGCGGCCAACCAGCTCCGCGACGGGGACGTCGACGCCGCGTTCGTCGTCGGCGGCTGGCCGGTTGGCGCGGTCGAGGAGCTCGCGACGAGCACCGATGTAGGCATTCTGAACCTCTCCGACGAGGAGCGACAGGCGGCCCGCGACGACGCCTCTTGGTTCGCGGACGACACCATTCCCGGCGGCACCTACGGCGGGATCGACGAGGACATCAACACCGTCTCGGTCCAGGCGATGATCGCGACCCGGGCGGAGTACTCGGCGGACATCGTCGAGGGCGTCACCGCGGCCATCTTCGACAACCTCGGGGAGCTATCGATCAAGACGGACTTCATCACGGTCGACTCCGCGCAGGACGGGATGTCCATCGAACTCCACGAGGGCGCGGCGCGCTACTTCGAGTAGACGCGTGATTCCCGGGTTCCGAGGTGCGCTGCGCGCGACCGCCGGTCGGCGGCGTATCGCCGCCGCCGCCCTCGTGGGCCTCCTCGTCGTCGCAGTCGTCGCCGCGACCGTCGGCGGTGTCCCCGGCGGCGACAGCGGTGCGGACCGCACGCTTGTCGTGACCCACGAGAACGGCACGGAACTCGTCGCCGCGCCGGTCGGCGACGACACGGAAGTCGTGATCGAGTACACTCACAGCGTCGAGAAGACGCTCGTCAGAGACGTGTACGTCCCCACCGACGACGGGATTCGGATGACCCGAATGGAGTTCAGCTCGTTCGGCGCGGGCCTGCCGTCGCGCGCCGACGTCACCGAGCGCGACGGCCGATACGTATATTACCCCCCACCGACAGAGTATCGCACGCTTCACCTGAAAACGGGGCTCGTCGCCGATCACGACCTGATCGTCGGCGACCGGCGCTACGACATCGCGGGACTGAGCGAGGGCGGCGCGGTCGAGCTCACCGTCGAGCGCCGCGGGCTGTTCGGGCTGTGACGCGGTCGCTCGCGTGACTCTCGGAGTGGTCGGGGCCTTCGGCCCCGTCCGCTCGGGAGTCGCCGTCGCGCGATCGCGACCGGAGACGGCGGCCGCCAGTGACGCCGGAGGATGATACACCTGTGACGTCGAACACATCTACCGACATCGAACCGGAGGAGGACCCGAGCGAGGTAGCCGAAGAGGTCTTCGAGGAGATAGACAACCGACGATCGCTGTCGGGAGCCGCCGTCGTCGCGGTCGCCGCCGTCGGGATAACCTTCTCGGCGTTCCAGCTCTGGCTCGGCGCCCGCGGGTTCGTCTTCGACTTCGGGATCCCCGGGTACGGGACGATCGACTTGGGCTCGCTCTCCTCGCTTCAGATCCGCGCGATCCACGTCAACTTCGCGCTCGTGCTGGCGTTCCTGCTGTTTCCGGGGTCGAACGGCAGCGGCCTCCTGACCGGTCTCGTCGACCGCGCGGCTCGTGCGGTTTCCGACCGCGCGGGCGACTCGCCCGTTTCGACCGCGGTCTCGGGCGTCCGAGACGCGCTCTGGTGGGTCTTCGTCGACGAGGAGAGCAGTCGAATCACGCCCTCGGACCTTGTCTTGATCCTCTTTTCGACGTTCCCGACGCTCTACTACGTCACGCGGTACAGCGAGATCACGGACGTCATCCGGGTTCGCGGGCTGGGCGGGGCGGGCGACCTCTCCGAGGTGTACCCGTGGCTCGCCCCGCTGGAGGTCGGACCGCTCGCGGAGTACACGCTCGCGTACCTGATGGGCGTACTCGCGATCCTCCTCGTGCTGGAGGCGACTCGACGGGCGCTCGGACTCCTCCTGACGCTGCTCGTGAGCCTCTTCCTGCTGTACGCGAAGTACGGCTACCTCCTCCCCCGAGACCTCCCCGTCGCCCGGACGTTCGCCACCTCGCAGCTCCGCTGGAACCAGATTGTCCAGAACCTCTGGTACACCGTCGAAGGTATCCTCGGCGTCCCGGTGGGCGTGTCGGTGCGGTTCATCTACATCTTCATCCTCTTCGGGGCGTTTCTGGAGATGTCCGGAGCCGGCAAGTGGTTCATCGACCTAGCGTACTCTATCACGGGCACGCGGAAGGGCGGCCCGGCGAAGGCGAGCGTCGTCGCGTCCGGGTTCATGGGGATGCTCTCCGGCTCCTCGGTCGCGAACACGGTGACGACCGGAGCGCTGACGATCCCGCTGATGAAACGCTCCGGCTACTCGCCGGAGTTCTCCGGCGCGGTCGAGTCGTCCGTCTCCTCCGGAGGCCAGATCCTCCCGCCGGTGATGGGCGCGGCGGCGTTCCTCATCGTCGAGTACACCGGCACGCCGTTCCGCGAGGTCGTGATCGCCGCGACCCTGCCCGCCATCGCCTTCTTCTTCGGGATGTGGGTGATGGTCCACTTCGAGGCGGCCAAACACGACATCGGCGGGCTCGCTCGCTCCGAACTGCTCGACCTCGGTCCGCACATGCGCCGCGGGTGGTTCTACCTCGTTCCGCTGGGGCTGCTCCTGTACTACCTCGTGATCGCCCGGCTGTCGGTCGGTCGCGCGGGCTGGCTCACGATCGCCGCGACGATCGGGCTGATCGCCTTGGTCGCCGCGTACAACAGACGGCTCGGTCCCTACCTCGTGGGCACGTTCGCCGCCGTCTACGCGCTGTTCGCGGGCTCGCTGTTCGCGCTCGGTACCACGCCGGTCGGGCTGTTGTACGGCGCTGAGACCGCCGATTTCGGGCTCGTCGCCGCGTTCGGTGAGGCCGCGTCGTCGCTGCCGACGATCGCGACCGTCGTGGGCGTGGCGTTCCTGCTGGCGGACCCGAGCGGCGACGCCCCTCTGCTGGAGTTGGACGACTCGGTCGAGAACTCGATCAACTGGGTCGACGAGCGACTCGGCACCGGGATCGGCGGTACCCGGGCCGGACGGTTCGGGTCGTTCGTGGTGAAGGCGATGGACTCGGGGGCACGGACCGCGACCCTCGTCGTCGTCGCCGTCGCGGCCGCCGGGATCATCCCCGGCGTCATCGGGATCACCGGGCTCGGGGGGAGCCTGCGCGCGCTCATCTTGGAGGTCAGCGGCGGGTCGCTCGTCCTCCTGTTGATCCTCGCCGGGATCGCGGCCGTGATCGTCGGGATGGGGATGCCGACGACGGTGATGTACATCATCATCGTCGTGCTGCTCGGTCCCGTTCTCCCGGACTTCGGGATCGCCATCCTCGCGGTCCACCTGTTCGTGCTGTACCTCGGATTGATGGCCGACGTGACGCCGCCGGTGATGGTCGCCGCGTACGCCGCCGCCGGTATCGCGAAATCGGATCCCTTCGAGACCGGCAAGCAGGCGTTCCTGCTGTCGCTCAACAAGATCCTCGTCCCGTTCGCGTTCGTGTTCTCGCCGGGGATCCTCCTGCTCCGGACGCGGGACGGCGAGGGATCGATCCTGACCGGCACCGACGTCGCCGACCTCGGCTTCTTCGTCCCCGAGGTCGCGGTTCCGATCGTCGCGACGTTCGCCGGCGTGTACGGGCTCGGCGTCGCCATCATCGGCTACTACCACACCGACGTCCGGCGGGGCTCTCGCGCCGCGCTCGTCGCCGCCGCCGTCCTGCTATCGATCCCCGGAATGGTGCTGCTACCGGCGTCGGCGGCGCTCGGTCTCGTCGGCGTCGACGCGTCGCTGTACACGGTGTCGAACGACGTGATCGCCCGCGGCGCCGGTGCCGTGATGCTCGCCGTCGGGCTGATTCGGAACCGCCGCCGCGCCGGAGAGAGGGGCACCTCGACCGGGACCGCTTCGGGCGTCACCGCGACCGACGCCGGCGATGCCGCGGTCGAGTCGTAACGAGCAGAAGTAACTGCGCGTCGCGGCCGGGGGCGGGTCGTTACCGTCGCGTGTCGCGGGCGCTATTGCGGGGGACAGAGAGAGCGCACTCGTTAAGTGTCGTGCCGCGGAATTCCCTCTAATGAGTAGTGGGGCATCCGGATCCGCGCGGACCCGGTACGCCATCCTCGGCTGTGGGAGCGTCGGTCACGCCGTCGCGGAGGAACTGACCGAGCGCGGGAAGGACGTCCTCATCCTCGACCGCGACGAGAGCCGGGTCGAAGCGCTCCGCGATCAGGATCTCAACGCGCGCGTCCAGGACATCGCCGACGCCGACGTCGTCGACGAGATCGGGGACCGCGACATCGTATTGATCCTCGCGAGCGACGTGGAGGCGAACAAGGCGGCCGTCTCGGCGGTCAGGGAGACCGGCGGGGACCACTACGTCGTCGTCCGCGCCTCCGACCCCGTCAGCGAGGACGAACTGCGCGAGCGCGGTGCGGACGTCGTCATCAATCCCTCGACGGTGATCGCGGACAGCGCGCTCCAGTCGCTGGAGACGGGCGAGCTGGAGTACATGGCCCGGCAGCTCGCGGAGATAATCGAGGAGGGCGGCGACCGGATGGCGATCCTCACGCACGACAACCCGGAACCCGACTCGATCGCGTCCGCGACCGCGCTTCAGGCTATCGCCGAGGCGTTCGGCGTCGACGCCGACATCGTCTACTCCGGCGACGTCGGCCACCAGGAGAACCGAGCGTTCGTTAACCTGCTCGGGATCGACCTGCTGGCGCGGGCCGACGCCCCGGACCTGTCGGAGTACGGGACGGTCGCGGCCGTCGACCTCGCGAAGTCGGCCGACGACGGCTTCGACTTCGATGCCGAGATCGACATCTACCTCGACCACTTGGAGGCGGAGGTGCCGTTCGACGCCCGGTTCGTCGACGTGCGGACCAACGTCTCCTCGACGTCGACGATCCTCACGAAGTACCTCCAAGAGTTCGACCAGTCGCCCTCGGAGGCGGTCGCGACCGCGCTGCTGTACGGGATTCGCGCCGAGACGCTCGACTTCAAGCGGGACACGACGCCCGCGGACCTGACGGCGGCCGCCTACCTCCACCCGTTCGCGAACCACGACACGCTCGAACAGGTGGAGTCTCCGTCGATGAGCCCGGAGACGCTGGACGTGCTCGCGGAGGCGATCCAGAACCGCGAGGTTCAGGGGAGCCACCTCTTTTCGACGGCGGGATTCATCCGCGACCGCGAGGCGCTCGCGCAGGCCGCCCAACACCTCCTCAACTTGGAGGGGATCACGACCACCGCGGTGCTGGGCATCGCCGACGACAACATCTATCTCGCCGCGCGCTCGAAGGACATCCGGCTGAACATCGGCAACGTTCTCGACGAGGCGTTCTCCGAGATGGGCGACGCCGCCGGCCACTCGACGCAGGGGTCGCTCGAAATCCCGCTCGGCATCTTCACCGGTATCGAGGCGAGCGGCGAGAACCGCGACACGCTCCTCCACCTCACCGAGGAGGCAGTCCGCCGGAAGCTGTTCGACGCGCTCGGCGTCGAGGGCGGGAGCGGCGACGGGTCGAACGGGTCCTGAAGCCCGTCGACCGCGGCGTCTCGGCGGGGTCGTTTTCCGGCTCGGGAGCGTAGGACCGTTCGCGACGCCACATGTACGTCCCCGACGATCCGCCGGCGAACTGTCCCGCGTGCGGCGATCCGTACGACTCCGTCTCGCGCCACGCGGACGGGTTCGTGGCAAACCTCTTGGACAACGACCGCTACCAGCGGGTGTGTTTCACGCCCGTGAGCGACGCGGGCGGCCCCGCGCTAGACTGTTACCACCACACACACGAACAGGCGGGTACCGACTGAGAGGACGCCGACGGGCCGCAGGGGGACCACTCGGGGGGACCGTCCCGCTCAGAAGCCGTCGCTCTCGGTGATCGAGGTGTACGACCCGATCAGCGCGCCGGAGAGGTCGACGCCTTCGAGCGTGGCCCCCGTGTCGATCACGGAGTTACGGATCTCGGAGTCGGTGATCGTCGCGTCCTCGAAGACGACGGTGCGGTCGAGCGTCGAGTCGGTCACCGTCGCGCCCGACATGACGTGGACGACGTCACCGAGGTCGCTGCCCTCGACGGTCGCGTCGTCGGCGACGAGCGTCCCGCCGTCGAGCGCGTACTCGACCGCGTCGAGGTAGCTCTCCGCGGTGCCGATGTCGAACCACGCGCCGTCGAAGGTGTACGCGTGGACCGCGCCGCGCTGCTGGAGCCACTGGAGGAACCAGCCCGGCTCGTCCGGGTTATTGTCGTCTTCGAGGTACGTCGTGAGCTTCGGCAGCGTCTCGGCCGGGAAGGCGTAGCAGGCGATGGAGACGAGCGTCGACTGCGGGTCGTCGGGCTTCTCTTGGAAGTCGATCACCTCGTCGCCCTCCAGTTGGACGAGGCCGTACGACTTCGCGCGCTCGCGGTCGCCAACGTCGTAGGCGGCGAGCGTCGGCGTACCCTTGTCTTCGAAGAAGTCGGCGAAATCGCCCAGATCGAAGCTGATCATGTTGTCGCCGGCGACGACGATCAGGTCGTCCTCGACGTTCTCGCGCTCGACGAGCTGTTCGAGCGCGCCCACGACGCCGAACTTCTCGTCTTCCTCGACGGTCTCCTCGACAGAGAGCGTCGGCTTCTCGAAGGGACTGTCGTCGAGGTACTCCGCGAACGTGTCGGCGAAGCGCTCGTTCGTCGACACGAACACCTCGTCGATCCGATCGTCGGCCTCCAAGTCCTCGAATATCTCGTCGATGACGGTGTTTTCTCCGACGGGGAGGAACATCTTCGGCCGGTGTTCGGTGATCGGCCAGAGCCTGGTCGCGTAGCCACCCGCGAGTACGACTGCCTTCATACTCGCTCCCTCTCACCCCGGTGACATACCTCTTGCGCCCGACAGTCGGTCGAGCGTGCGCGACCGTCGGACGGAGCGACGATCGGACGGAGCGACGACCGGTGCGACTGCGACCGACGGCGGACCCCGGACGGTTTTACTCGCCGCGCTGCGAACGCTCACTCATGGAGACGACACGCCAGCGCATCGCCGACGCGCTCCGCGAGGAGCCGCGGACCGCGAGCGACCTCGCGGCGACGCTGTCGCTACCGACGCCGACCGTGTACGAACACCTCGAACACGTCTCGCGGTCGATCACGGAGGCCGACGGGGACGGCGGCGAAGAGTTCCTCGTCGCCCCGCCGACCTGCCGCGAGTGTGGGTTCGACGGGTTCGACGACCCCGTCAACGAGCCGTCGCGGTGTCCCGAGTGTAAGTGCGAGCGGATCGAAGAGCCGACGTTCGTGATCCGCTGACCCGCGGACCGCGTCTGCCGATCGTCGAGTCTACAATTCGTCGAGCAGGGTCGCGGCCGCGTCGGCCGACGAGCCCGGGCCGCGCGCGGTGATCAGGTCGCCGTCGACCGTGACGCTCGTGTCGGCGTCGAGTTCGGCGTCGAACGCCGCGCCGGCGAGGACGACCTCGTCTTCGACCCAGTACGGGAGCTTCCGCCCGTCCGGCATCACGTCGCGGTCGTCGACGATGTCCTCTTCCCACTCGTTCGGGAACCCGGTGATCGAGCGCCCCTCGACGAGCGGTGTCCCGTCGGCTTCGCGCGTGAACGCGAGGATGCCGACCGCGTGACAGACGACGAGCGCCACGCTCTCCTCGCCCGCGACCGCGTCCAGCAGCAGCTGACGGGCGTGTCGGTCCTGGTTCACGTCCCAGACGGTGCCGTGGCCGCCGGGGAAGACGACGGCGTCGTGGCCGTCGGCCTCGACCGCGGCGATCGGTTCCGGATCGTTGAGTTCCGGGTGCTCCTCGTCGACCTCGCGGAGTTTGGCGACCCGCTCCTCACCGCCCGCGGCCTCCGGGTCGAGCGAGCGCTCGTCGACGACCGGCGGCGACCCGGACGGCGTCGCGACGGTCACGTCGACGCCCTCCGATTCGAGGGTCGTCAGCGGCTCGATACACTCCTCGGCCCAGTAGCCTTCCTCGCTTACCACGAACAGCGCACTTGTCATGTGTACCTCGCAATTCGCGACCTCCACGGAAAAGACGCCCGTGGCCGGCAGCGACGCGGGGCGGACGTGTGGTTTATAAATAGGAACGGTAGTGCGGTGGCGCGTGCCTGCGAGCGGTTCCCACCGGCGACCGCGAAGCAGTACCGCGCGAGGGAGTCGGTCGCCGAAGCGAAGCGGAGGCGACCGACGAGGCTGGGGAGGCGTGAGGTGCTGTGCGGTGCGGGGCGGGACTCGAAGGGGCAGTCGGGAGGACGCCGCAGGCGACGGCAGGACCGCAAGGAACGAGCGAAGCGAGTGACTGAGGACCGCCCCGAGCGTGCGGCGTCCTCCCGACTGCCCCTTCGATAATCCTGATCCTGGTGCGATCAGTTCCGTCGTATCGATCCGAAAAAATATCGGAGACGCTCGTGTCTTACTCGTCGCCCTGGGCGTCGACGATCACGACCTCGCCGTCCTCGACGGTGACGTTGATCAGCGTCTTCACGTTGTAATCGGTGTCGTCCAGCTCGTTCGGGCCGGCCTTCTTGATCACGGCGACGACGTCGACGACCTCCGCGCCGACCTCGTCGGTGAGCGCGTCGAGGATGGCCTTCATCGTGCCGCCCGTCGAGAGCACGTCGTCTAAGACGAGCACGCGGTCGCCCTCCTCGACGTCGTTGATGTACATCTCCGACTCGGAGTAGCCCGTCTCTTGGAACAGCGGGACCTCTCCCTCCAGTCCGTACTGGCGCTTGCGGATGACCACGAGCGGAATGTCGGTCATCAGAGAGAGCGCGGTGGAGATGTGGATCCCCATCGCGGCGGGCGTGACGATCTTGTCGACGTTCTCTAGCTCCGCCTTCCGGATGATCCGGATGACGATCTCCCGAAGCAGCTCCGGTTCGAGCATGGGAACGCCGTCGCTGATCGGGTGGACGAAGTACTGGTACTCGCCTTTCTCGATGATCGGCGCGTCGAGGAGCGACTGCCGCAACTGGTCCATGTCGCGGGTACTCGGGCAGATTAATAAAGCGTGGCGGTTGCGGGATCGAGGTGAGAGTCGATACCACGACGATACTGTGTGACTGGTCGTCCCACGGCCGAGACCCCCGAAGCCCCGGTCAGTCGCTACGATGAAGCCAACCCTGTGACCGACACTCCCGAAGCCCCAGCCGCGAAGCCGTCAGACGCTCGCTGTCGTTCGAGACGCCGAAGGCGTCTCGTGATGACGAAACGGCTTCGCCGTTTCGAACCACGCGCCTCACTCGGTCGCTATCGCTCCCTCGTTCAGTGCTTACGTCGCCTCTGACGGCTTCGCGACTGCCCCTTCGAGTCCCGCACCGCACAGCACCGCACCTCACGCCTCCCCAGCCTCGTCGCTCGCTCCGGGCTCCCTCCGTCGCCGTCCGCTCGCGACTACGTCGTGGGAGGCAAGGACGACACAGGGGAGTAGG